>NZ_CP102510.1:0-300000 GCF_024611995.1 Streptomyces sp. NBC_00162
CAGCGCTGCGCGCTGAGGAGAGGACGGCCTCGCTCCGCTCGGCCGTCCCGCCTTCGGCGGGAGGACCCTCCGCTTCGCTTCGGGTCCCGCAGCGCTACGCGCTGCGCCAACGAACCGCCTCGCTTCGCTCGGCTCTGGGCCGGCTTCGCCGAGTCAGAGCCGGCCCGAAGGGCCTGAGTCCGCGCTTCGCTGCGGATGGTTCGGGTTCCGCTTCGCTCCACCCGAACCCATGCCCGCTCTGCGGGCATGGGTTCGGCACCTCAACGCTGCGCGTTGAAAAGAGAACCGCCTCGCTTCGTGGGCCGGAGCCAGCCCTTCGGTCGGTGCCCTTCGCTTCGCACTGGTTCCGGTTTCGCTGCGCTCCACCTGAACTGCTCCCTCGCTTCGCTTGGGGGATGACCGGGCCTACGGCCTGTTCAGAGTGTCCACTTCGCTCTCACCCTTCTCCTTATGGCTCCGCCTCCAGGACCAACCCGCTACGCGGGCGGCTAGCAGTGGAGCAGAGTGGGGCGCCCGAGCCGGAGTCTGCCTGCGAGGAATGGGGAACAAGGGTGCTGTCCGCTGCGCCACGGAGCCAACCGTCTCCTAGGGTCGTTCAAAGGCCTGGAGTACGCCGCCGAGTGAGAAGCACAGTGCGCCGGACAGTGTTCCCCAGTTGGCGATGTCGGTGTTGACCAGACTTCCGGTGGCGGGCCGGGTGAACGCGGCGAGTGCCGAAACCATGAAGAGCACCGACCCGAGTTGATTCACGGCGACGACCCACCAGCCGAGGCTCCGCGAGTGGACGCAGGGCCGGGACCGATGGCAGATCTCGGCGAACGCGAGATGCCCCGAAACCAGGAACAGCACGCATCCGATCACGTCGGGAGTCCAGATCAGCCTGTTGGTCTGCTGGACGGTGAGCCCCTGCAGGAAGGAGTCCAACAGGTTGACGCCGAATACGAGCGTTCCTACGAACAGCACAAACGTGCTCAGCCAGTCCAAGCGCATCGGCTCGTACCCCCACCACCTCCAATCGGCCGTGACCAGTGAACCGCCCCCTTGGGAGTGGCGGGGCGCGTTCAGCACCTGCAAGAGCGAGGTGTAACCCCCGATGTTGAAGAACAGTCCGCCTGCGAAGTAGATCGCGGCACTCTCGACCGCGTCGCCCGAGCCGAACTGGGCGACGGCTGCGCCGAGGGCGAAGAGTGCTCCGCCGATGACGAACGCGCTCGAGGCGACGGTGTTGAGCCTTCGAAGGCGACCCAGAGCCTTGGCATCGGTACTCGGGGACATGGTGACCATGCCTCCCGGACCGCGGACCGACAGCGCCCCACGCCTGCGCGCGAGCCGCGACTCCCAGACCACCGTTTCCCCTTCAGGGCGGTGCCAGGTGAGCCGGGTCGTGAACGGTCCTGCACCATCGGCGCGCTGCTCAGGCTGTCCCACGGCCCGAGCCTAGTCCCGTGTGCAGTGCCCGATGGGCAATGAAACACACCGCTCCTCCCCTGGCGTTCACGGCGTCGGTAATCTCCTCGTGCGGGTCCCGGCCGAGCCGGGAGGCCCGCCGCCGACCGCCTGTGGCGTAGCAGAACATCGGGATCGTGATTCATTCTGGATTTCCGATAGAAATGGGGATCCAGGACCACCATCCCGCGGGTGGGGGCTCGGTCGTGCCTGTCGACGAGCAGTGAAACTGCGTACTGCCCAACCAGCCTGCACGATCGAACACAGATCGGATTGGGGAACTGGTGTCCCTGACTATCCGTCATGAGCTGGTTTTACCGATAAGGGCCAGTGAGGACAGGGGGTGTTTCGTTGAACATACGCGAGGAGGCGTAGCAGCGGCTGCTCCCAACTCCGGTCGGTGGAGCCGCCGGGGGCGTCAGGAACCGTCGTCATCCGCTGACATCCAACAGCTGCCCCACACCGCCCACTCACACCGATCCGTGTCCTGGTTCGGTCACCGATGTCTGGCTGCTCGGCATAAACTGACGGTATGCCCGAATGATGCTCGCGCAGTCCGCATAACGTGGCGACATGCTGAAGGTATTCCTGCAGGTGGGTGCTTTCGTGGCCGTCCTCTGGTGCTTCGTTGCGGCCGTCAGATGCGCGGCCCGCGGCGACCGGTGGGCGCTCTGGACCCTGCTGCTGGCCGTCCTGACCGGCGTGCAGTACCTGGTGGGCCTGACCCACCTCCTGGTCCTGGACATCCGCGAGATGTGCGAGCTCACCCTGCACACGAGCTTCGACCCCGACGAACACGTCGAGACGCTGCTCCCGCTGTCGAAAACCTGCAACGCCGATAGCGAGCTGGTCCCGGCCTACGTGAACCCGGTCCTCGCCGTCCTCGCCTTCGCAACCCTGGCGGCCGGGGCTGGAACCGTCACACGCGCAGTCCGCACATCGTGCCTTCCCGGATGACGATGTCCGCCAGGTAGCCATCCTGCATCCAAGCGACAGAGGTCGGGTTCGGTGTGCACGGCATGACCGACACGGACTCGGGAAATGTGGACCGGGGGTTCACCAGCGAAGCTCGGTGACGCTGCTTTTCAGGAGGTGGGGGCGCGGCGGATGGTGGGGACGGGGGGCCTGGGTGAGGAAGTCGAGGATCAGGCGGTTGACCAGATCGGGCTTCTCCTGGGTGAGGAAGTGGGAGGACCTCGCCGTAGGGCGGGGCCGAGGGAAGTGTGCGATCGACGTCGACGTCCCACTCCTTGGCCGGTCCGGCCGAACCGGACTTGTTGAACCAGCTGCTTCACCAGGTCCGGCCGCTGCATCGCGGTGAACGCTCCGTCGCTGTGCCCGACTAGGTCGGCCGGCTCGGAGGTGACCGTGCCGGTGTCGCATCCCGGCACCCGGGATCCCGGACGTCGTCGGCTGCCCGGTCAAGGCGTCAGCGTGGGCGTGTGAGGTGCCTGGTCATCGAGTGCGGCGGGCCGCGGTGTGGAGGTGGCGGCGGAGGTCGGCGCGGAGTTGTGGGAGGGGAGTGGTGGCGCCGAGGCGGAGGAGGAAGTCGGGGGTCTGCCAGGTGATCAGGCCGCCTTGGCGTGAGAGGTACAGGCCTACTCGGGTGATGCCGAACTGGTCGTCGTAGTCCAGGAGGAGGTAGCCGGCCAGCTGGTGGATCTCTTCGCGGCCCAGGCGGCGTGGGTCCTTGGTTGCTTTGCAGTCCAGCAGGCAGCCGCCCAGGATGAAGTCGGCGTCGGCTCCGCCGATGTCGGTGCTGCCGGTGAAGACCGGGCCGCACACGCGGGAGGCGGGGGGCAAGGCGCGGAAGGGGGCGAAGGGGGTTCGTGCGAGGCGCATCTGCTGGTCGATGTCGTCGATGACGTATGGGGGGACTCTTGTGGTGAGGGTGTCCAGGGATGTGCCGGGCGTGGCCGGATTGAGCAGGCTGAAGCGGCGGATCTCTCCGGTGCGGGCGATGTCCTCGAAGAAGCCGGCGACGAAGCAGAGGCGGGTGAGGGCTGCGTCGTCCAGGGTGCCGGGGTGGGCCAGGTGGGCGTCCACGGTGGCCAGCAGCTGCTCTCCTGCCGTGTGGAGGGCCTTGCGGGGTTCGCCGTCGGCTGCTCCGCGCAGCGGCCTGGTGCCCTCGAGGAGCCTGACGCCCGCGTCGACGGCGGGGCCGAGCCGGCCGCCGAGATGCAGACGGATCCGGTAGTCGATGGCGTGTCCGAGGGCGGACCAGTTGGGGTGTTGCACGTCGATCGGCTGGACGGGGTGCGGGAGTTTCGCGATGTGTGTCTGGCAGTCGCGGATCAGGCTCTGGGTGTGGGGGAGGTGGGTGGCAATGAATCGGGAGATCGGTGAGGAGTCGTATTTGAGTTGTGTGGTGAGGCTCAACTCGATCAGGGGGCGGCCTGCAACGGTGCCGTCGCGGGCCGGGGTGTTCATCGTGGTTTCGTATCCGTCGATCCAGCTGATGCCTTCGGTGTCCAGCAGGTGGCCGGCGCGCGTGACCGCGACGTAGATCAGGCGGGCCTCGCTCGGGTTCAGCGGGCGCTGGAGGCCGTGGTCGTCGACTGGCGGCGCCAGGAAGCCCTTTCCGATGCGTACCGAGGCCCACTCACGGCCCTTGGCCTTGTGCGCGGTGGAGACGATGACGGTCGCCTTCTCCTCGGGGGAGAGCCGGTTCACCGCTTCGATGATCTGGTCCGGTCCGTAGGTGTCGACCAGTTGCACGATCGCTTTCAGGTCCTGCCCGGCCTTGTCCTGCTCGGCGTACTCCTGGACCTCGCCCCATGAGGAGAACAGGAACAGCTCGGGGTGGCTGGTGCGCCGGCCTGTCTTCAGCTCCAGGGCGGCCGTGGCGGTGCGCTGCAGCGCGCTGCCGCCGCCGGTCAGTGCGACCGGGATGCCGCGGTCCAGGTAGGCCAGGACTTCGCTCATCGCGTCCATATTGCCCCGGCACAGCACCGCCTGCGGGTTGGCCACCGGGCCCACGAGGGAGTCGGAGCCGTGGCCGGTCAGTCGCATCTCGGACCCGGCGTGCCCCAGCCACCGGTTGGCCACCTCGGCGATGGCGGGGCCGAAGCGGAAGGACTTGGTCAGGTGCAGTTGCTCGGCCGGGAAGCCGGTCATCACGTCGCGCGCGTTGCGCCAGCCGTAGATCTGCTGGGCCGGATCCCCGACGCATACTCTCTGCGCGTCTTGGGCGAGGAAGACCTCTTCCAGGACCGGGTTGGTGTCCTGGGCTTCGTCCAGCAGGACGAAGTCGGCCCCGAGCCTGGGTTCGGCCATCGCCCATAACTTCATGTAGTGGTCGTGCTCGAACCGCAGTTCCCCGCGGGGAGAGCAGATGTCCTCCCATGCCCGGTGCGCGTACGGCAGGAGTGTGCGCGCCACGTACTCCTGGCCCGAGTCGTCCAGGCCGTTGATCGGGTCCATGTGGCGGGCCATGACCGTGCGGTCGGTGGTGTAGCAGAACTTGCGGATCATGCCCATCACCAGGCGTGCCTGATGGGGGACCTTGATGGTGCGGGAGCTGATGTGGAGGTCGCGGGTGATGCCGAGCAGACGGGCGGTGTGCTTGGCCGGCATGCGCGTGGAGGCGTTCAGCCGCTCTCGGTAGAGGTAGCCGACGGCCCTGAAGGCGAGGGAGTGCGCGGTGCGGCATTCGACGTTGTTCCCGAAGCGCCTGCGGGCGTCGTCGGCGATCGCGCGGTTGAATGCGACGTAGAGTCCCCGCTTCTTGCGGGTGGCCTCGCCCATGAGGATCAAGGTGGACGTCTTGCCTGTTCCCGCACCTGCGACGAGCGCCAGGTCCTGGCCCGCGGTGAACGCCTCGCGGGCTGCGCTCTGCTCCTTCGTCGGCTCCATGGCCCCGAGACTGCCCCGGCCCGGCCGTGAGTACCCGTCCTCCTCCGCTGCCGTTCAGTCCCTGCCCGCTTTTCGTGACTCCGCCCCCTCCCTCGGTACTCCCTCCCCCGACTAGGGGCTGAAGCCCGGTTCGGACCCTTCGGTCCCTGTCCCTTCAGTCACTGCATAAACCTGCAGGTCAGGCGGCTGGACCCGGTTCGTCAGGGACTGAAGGGACTCAACTTCGCAGTTATAAGCCACATATGCATATACAAGATCCTTCCTACGCCCGCGCATACACGCACACACGTAAAGGCTGGAAGTAGTGATTCTGAGTCCCTTCAGTCCCTGGGATCTAGGCTGGAGGGCTGTGACCTGCATGTTTGTCGAGGGACTGAACAGGGAGGGACTGAACGAGGGTCTGGGGGGTTCAGTACCTGAGGCGACTGTGGGGGTGCGGACCGGTCGGCGGGTGAGGGGTGCGTGACTGGTGGGGGGTTAGAGGGGCTGATGCTCGGCAGGGGCTGGGTGAGGCGGGGGTAAAAAACGGCTGTGGCAGGCCGCGACACGCCCGGGCGTGTACTGGGGCGCAAGAGAGAACCTTTCCGGACGTACCGGGGTAGAACTTCAGGGACTGAGGGACTGAAGGGACTGAACTCTCGATACTGCGGAGATCCAGCCCGAGGTGTCGCGGTCTCTGCGGTAATCTCCGAGATAGTGAATCTTCAGTCCCTCTGGTCCCTGAGATGCAGGGTGCCGGGACAGGAGGAACCGTCCCTAACCGCGCGTCAAGGAAGAGCCAGTGCCCGTCTATTCCGAGCATCCGTCACGAGGTGTGAGTGGCGGGACGGCACTGGACGTGGCGACCTGGATGGCCTTGCGCGGCTACCCGGTGCACCCTCTGGCCCCAGGGACCAAGATGCCGGCCCCGAACTGCCCCGACTGCCGAAGGAGCCAGCATTCCCCGCAGGAGTGCCCGTGCCATGCGCAGAGCCGTTGGTGCCACGGCTTCCACGCGGCCACCACGGACCTTCGTACGGTGCGGCAGTGGTGGCAGACCGAGCCCGGGTTCGGTATCGGGGTGTCCTGTGGCCCCGCGGGACTCGTGGTGATCGACGTCGATGCCCACGCGGCGACCCTGCCCGACCGGCAGCGGCTGCTGCCGGGCATCCCCATCGACGACCGTGTCGACCTGACCGGACTGCAGAGCGGATTCGACACCTTGGCGCTCCTGGCCGCGTACCGTTCCCGGCCCAACCCCTGCGAGGACACGGCGACCCTGCGCGTCCGTACGCCGTCGGGAGGGATGCACATCTGGTACCGGGCGCCCCATGACGGCCCGGGCTTCCGGTGTTCCAGCGGCTCGAGCTCCAAGGTGGCGCTCGCCTGGCAGGTCGACGTCCGTGCCATCGGCGGCTACATCGTGGCGCCCACGACGCGTACGGCCGCCGGGGTTTACGAACCGTTGCCCGGAGCCCGGCTGCCTGCGGCCCTGCCGCTGTGGCTGACCGCCGAGCTCTCCCGTACCGGCCACACCGTCGAAACGGCCCCTGTGGCGCCCGTAGAGGCCCCTGTGGCGCGTCCGCAGGCACGCAGGCCCCGGCAGGCCGGGCAGCGCGTGCTCGGCTCTCTCCTGGACGAAGTACGGGCCTGCGGAGCCAGCCCCGAGGGAACGGCCTTCAGCGAGAAGCTCAACAGGGCTGCCTTCACAGCCGGGGGGCTGGTCGCCTCGGGCCACCTCACCGTCGGGGAGGGCCGGCAACTGCTCCTGGAAGCCGCGGACCACGCACGACCCCACCAGCCGCGCCGGAACGTCCTCATCGTCGAAGCAGGGCTACGAGCCGGAAGCGACCGACCGATCCACCCCAAGGAACGCCCATGAGCAGCGCCGGAAGCACGGGGTTCAACGCCCAGGCAGCGGCGGAACAGCTTGCCGCGTTCACGACCGAGACCGACGCCGCCACCACCACCGCCCGGCCCGGTCGGCGCCTGCCCGCTCAGCAGAGCGGAGTTCCGTCGGTTGCCGCCGCCGGCGAGTTCATCTCGTCCGGTCTGCTGCAGAACCTCACCGACCGGGGCAACGCCAAGCTGTTCGCCCACCTCCACCACAACCGGTTCCGGCATGTGGAGGGACTGGGCTGGTACGTGTGGGACGAGTACCGGTGGAAGCGCACCGGCGGGGAGAAGGCCGCGATCTGGGCCGCCGGTGACATGGCGGAGGACCTGCCCACCCACGATCCGCGTGGCCTCTTCACGGACCGGGAGCTGGCTAACCACCGCAAGCGCGCCATGTCCACCTCGGGTGTGAAGGCCATGCTCACCCAGGCCAAGGCGTCGCCCGAACTCGCCTTGGACCCGGACACCCTGGACGGTGACAAGTACGCACTGTGCACGCCGGCCGGTGTCGTGGATCTGCGGACCGGCGATCTGCACAAGCCCGACCCCACCCGGGACCTGCACTCCCGCGCCACTCATCTGGCGCCGGAGGCCATGCCCACGCCGAGATTCCACCTGTTCCTTCACCAGACTTTCGGCGACGACGACAAGGGCAAGGAGATGATCAACTTTCTTCATCTCCTGCTCGGCTACTCCATCACCGGTGACGTCGGCGGCCAGGTCCTGCCGTTCCTCTACGGTGTCGGCGCCAACGGCAAGTCGGCGCTCCTCGACGTCGTCATCAAGATCCTCGGCGACTACGCGGACGTGGCTCCGCCGGGCTTCCTCATGGAACGCGGCAAGTTCAACGAGCACTCCACCGAGCTGACCGAGCTCCATGGCCGGCGTCTGTTCGTCTGCAGCGAACTCAAGCCGCACGACAAGTTCGACGAGGCCCGCGTCAAGCTCCTGACCGGTGGTGACCGGCTCAAGGCCCGGCGCATGCGGCAGGACTTCTTCAGCTTCGAGCCGACCCACAAGCTGTGGCTCCTGGGCAACCACCGGCCGGAGGTCGGCACCGGCGGGCACGCCTTCTGGCGCCGGATCCGGCTGATCCCCTTCGAGAAGGTCGTCCCCGACCACCGCAAGATCGACAACCTGGCGGAGGCACTCGTCCAGGAGGAGGGCCCGGGGATCCTCCACTGGATGATCCAGGGAGCCAAGGCCTATCTCGCGGCCAAGCCGGCCCTGACCGGGCCCAGCGTGGTCCGTACGGCCACCCAGGCGTACGCCACGACCGAAGACCACATCGGGCGGTTTCTCGCCGAATGCTGCACCACCGGGGTGGATCTGCCCGATCCTCGTGACCTCAAGGTCGAGCAGGGAGCCCTCTACCGCGCTTACAGTGCCTGGTGTCTCGACGGCGAGGGACTGCGTCCGGCGACCACCCGCGCGTTCGCCACACGCATCCGCGCCGAGGTCGGTGTCGCCTCGCCCAATGAGATGCTCCGTTCGAACGGGCAGAAGTTCTACCCCGGCCTGGCCCTCCTGGCAGACGAGGAACCGACCTCGCGTGACGCGAACAGGGCAAGCACGACCTGACTGGCCGACGTGTGCCGCCGCCCCGGGGCGGGCACGCCTACGATGGACAAGGACGATGAACAGACCCACCAGCCGGCTGTGGCCCGCAGGGCCCTGCCGCATACCGGCATCGGCGCCGTTCGCGGCGTGGAGGAACCAGGGGCCCGGAAGGGCCGACGTGAACGAGGAAGGACCCAGGCCATGAGCTCGCTACTGACAGCAAGCGATCTCGCCCACGAGGACAAAGTGGTGTGGCTGGAGGATCCCGAAGAGCTCGACTACGTGCGCCAGGCCCTGGACAAGACTCCCCGCCGCCGGGGAAAGCCGCGCTACCACCGTGACGGGCGCATGATCGGCTTCACCGAGCTCGGTGACACCGCGGAGGCGGACCCCGACAGCGGTCTGCAGAAGCGGCGCGTCTTCTACCTGTTGCCGCACGACCGGGATGCCGAGCCCCATGGCCTGTACCGGGAAGGCGCGCCGGGCGAGGCCGTCGACCCGCGCACGATCGAGCCCCGGCAGGTCGGCCGGAAGACCGAACGCTCACAGCGAGGGCTGTCCACGCCCACGGTTGCCTGATTCGGACTCTTCGGTCACTTCGGTCCCTCTGGTCCCTTGCACCCCGCTGGGCGCGGGGCACTGGACGGGTGGCCGAAGTGTTTGAAGGTAGTACTGAAATTCGGTCCCTTCAGTCCCTTCAGTCACTTGGGCTCAGGGGCTCAGGGGCGCGCGTCAGAAGGCGAAGTCGACGTAGTCGATGTCCGTGAACTCGACCAGGAGGCTCGTCGCGCGGGCGCCGTTGTCCTTGAAGTAGATCTCCTGGAGGGCTTCGGCCGCGATCTGGCGGAGTCGGGGTTCGGCGGCGCCGGCTTCCTGGGCGGCGAAGAGGCGGGCCGCGTACTCCGGGGGCAGGTGCTGGGTGATGCGGCGCATGCGGCCGTCGTCGGTGGTGCCGGGGGCCGCGGTGAAGCCGAAGCGGGCGCGGGTCTCGATGACCAGGCCCGTGGTGGTCGAGGCCCTGGCGCGGGCGCGCTTGCGGACCAGCGGCTGCCAGCGGTTGCGTACCTCGGTCTCCAGGCGGGCGGCGAGTTCCGGCTTGGGCTGCTTGATCTGGTTCTTGACGTAGCGCTCGACCGTGCGCTGGGAGATGCCGAGGGCGGCTGCCACGCTCTTGGTGCTCTTCAGTTGTTTGACCAGGAAGCGCATCTGGGCGCCCGCGGACTTGGGGATCGCGCGGGTGAAGTGCAGTGCGTCGGCCTTGGTCAGGCTGTCGGAGATGTCGGACATGGGTTACTCGCCGTCTGCCGCTGCGTCGTGGCCCTTGATGTGGCGGGCGGGGTTGAGGTGTTCGTCGAGCATCTGGACGGCCCAGAGCAGACTCTGGGTTCCCTCGTGCTTGACCATGCCGGGGCTGACGCCGAGGCGGAAGCCCCCGGGGAGGGGCTTGCCCTCGGGGGTGCGGGGGAGGAAGTCGAGGGGGCTGGGGCCGTCGGAGAGGTAGACGGCGCAGTCCGAGAGGACCGCGATGGGGTGCAGGCCCGCCGTGGTGGCCAGCTTGTTCATCTTGCGGTGCATGTTGACGCGGGCCGTGGCGATGACCGCGGCGCGGATGTCGGGGCGCCAGGTGGGGCGTTCGAGGGCGGGCCAGCGCTCGCCGGGGCGGTAGCCGGCGCCCTGGGGGCGTTCGCGGAGCTTGCCGATGCCGCCCTTGACAGTGGACTTGATCGCCGAGAGGACCGCCGCGGGGACGGGGCTGTGATGCTCGGTGCGGGCTGCCATCGCCTGGAGGAACGCGTCCTCGGTGAGGGCCGGGGTGATCCCGAGGTCCGCCATCGTGGCCATGTAGGCGTCGCGGAGACGGGTGTACCAGGCGTCGAGGTAGGGGCCGTGGTCGGGGCGGAGCCAGGCCTCGGTGGGGTGGACCTCGTGGCCGAGTTCCTGCGCGTAGGCGAGCGTCGGGGTGGCGTACCAGGCGGGGCCGGTCGGGGCCTTGCCGTGGGGGGTGAAGGGGCTCGGGAGCCGGGGGTCGAGGGGGAGGGAGGAGAGGTCGGCCAGCCAGCAGCCGGGGGTCTTCGGGTCGAAGCGCGGGCCCGTACGGTGCGTCGCGGGGCCCAGCCCGACGGTGAGGCGGTTCGCGGCCGCGGCGAAGGCCATGTTCACGTCGATGCCGACGGCGTGGGTGCGGGCGCACTCTGCGTCGGTGAGGAGCTCCGGGTCGCGGATCCAGTCGTACGCCTCCTCGTCGAGGACCTGGTCCGGGGTGCGCTGATGGGAGCGGGGGTAGAGGGCGGCGACCACCGGGTGCTCGTCGGGGGCTTCCGGGGGAGCGGGGTCGACGGGCTGGGTGAGGGAGCCGGCGACGGGGGCGGATTCCCAGGTGTTGGTCTCGGGGTTGCGGGCGGCGCGGGTGGGGGGACGCAGGGCCGTCATGAGTTCGAGGCCGGTGACCGCGGTGGAGCCGCGGGGGGTGAGGACGCGGGTGGCGTACGTGGTGAGGAGCGCGGCGAGTTCGGGGGCCGGGAGGGCGGCGGTGTCCTCGCCCCAGGCGCGGGGGTCGAGGGCGCCCCAGGGGAGGATCGCGAGCTGGACGCACTGGCGGCCGGTGGTGGGGGTGGCGGGGCGGTAGATGCGGGGCCAGGGGCCGAAGCCGCGGCGGGTGAGCTGCCACTTGGCCTTGGTGAGCTGGCGGATGACGGGGTGGTTGTCGGGGAGGCGGAGGGCGCGGCGGTCCTCGAGGGTGAGGGGGAGACCGAGCCGTTCCACGGCGGGGGCGGTGAGGATGAGGAGGGGGTCGCCGTCCTTGCCGTTGCGGTGGAGGCGGGGGGAGCGGAGGTTCGCCGCCGGACCGAGGGCCCAGGTGATGAGGGAGGGGAGATCCTTGGTGGGATGGTCGAGGACGAGGCCGCCGGTGGTGTGGGCGTGGCCGGTGCCGTCCAGGACGGCCAGGGGGCCGTGGCCTGCCAGGGGTGTGGAGGGGGGTGTAATGGGGGGCTTTGCCCCGGACCTCGGTGCGGGGGTCGGCCCGGCGCCTGGGGTGAGGGCTGGCGGGGGCGGCGTTGTGGCGGCCGCGCTGGTCGTGGGGGCTTGGGGCTGCGCCTCGGTGCTCGGTGCAGCGGGGGCTTCGGCGTTAACGGCGTTAACGTCGTTAAGGGGGGTGGGGGGTTGGGGGGTCACATCGTCCACCCCGTTAACGCCGTTAACGGGGTGGAGGGTGGAGAGGCCCTCCAGGAGGCGGGCGTAGGCCGCGCGTTTGGGGGGGCGGGGGGCGGTACGGCCGGTTTCCCAGGAGGTGACCGTTTCGCGGCGGACCAGCAGGGCCTTGGCGATCTGGTCCTGGCTCAGTCCGGCGGCTTCGCGGAGGCGCTTGCGCTCATCCGGGTGCGGGAGCGGGTCCTGGGCGGCTTCCTCGAGCAGGGCGTCGACCGCTGCGAAGAGGCTCTCTTGTTCGTTCGGCATGGGTACCTCCGGGGGCAGCCTATGCGAATCGCACCGCTGAACGCACATGAAACACACGTGGGGGCGTTAACGGCGTTAATGCCGTCAGCGCCCCCGGCGTGGGTGGTGCCTTGTGCCCTCGGCTGCCCGGCTCAGATTCGCAGCATGAGGAGTTCCGTGACGGCCTTGAGGTCGTCCGGGGTGAGGTGCGCCGTGAGGGCGTCCGCGATCGTTTCCGGCGAGATCGTGGAGATCGTGATCCGGGGGGACGGGGCGGGTGTGGTGGAAGAGGAGGAAGGGGTTGAGGGGGCGGGTGGGGAGTTAACGGCGTTAACGCCGTTAACGGGCTGGGGAGTGCGTTGGCGGGGCGGATTGACCGTGTTGATCGTCTCGTCCGCGGCGGCCTCCTGGACCTCCTGGGGGAGGCGGCCGATGCGGCGGGCCGGTTCGACCTTGAGCTCGCCCGTCTCGACCTTCTCCTGGAGGCTGGGGGTGAGGTTCAGGAGGGTCAGGCGCTGGGAGACCCAGGCCGCCGTCTTGCCGAGGCGCTTGGCGACCTGGGCCTGGGAGCCGTGGACGTCGACGAGTTCCTGGAGGGCGCGGGCCTGGTCCATCGGGGCCACGTCCACGCGGTGGACGTTGGCGATCAGGGCCGATTCGAGGATGTCCGCAGCCGATGCGGACAGGGCGTCGTTCACGTGGATGTGCAGCGTCTTGAGGCCGGCCAGGTGGGCTGCCGCCAGGCGCCGGTTGCCGTCGATCACCACGTACGGGGCGCGGCCCAGGCCGTCGGTGGCGCCCGGGTGGGCCTCCATGAAGGCCATGCGGGTGGCGACGGCGAGGGGCTGGAGCTGGCCGCGGGCGATGAGGGACTGCGCCAGCTCGTCGAGTTCCGTGAGGTCTTCGCGGAGGTTGAAGGGGTTGTGGGCGAGTGCCTCGATGGGAACCTCGGACGGCGGGATCACACCGGAGGTGGGTGCGCCGGTGGCCTCCGCGATCGCCGCGCGGCGGGAGCTGACGCCGACCGGCTGAGCCCGGGCGAAGGATGCCGAGACTCCGAGTTTGTCGGCCTTGCTGCTCATGAGATCTCCCGGGCGAGGGCGCGCAAGGCGACCGCTTGGTCGCCCTTGGGGGCGTAGACGAAGAGGGGCTGCTTCACGCGGACGGCTTCGCGCTGTTCCTTGAGGTCGGGGACGATGGCGACGACCCGCGGATCCTTTATGTCCATCCAGGCCTGGAGGGAGGAGGTCGCGATGTAGCCGCGGCGGCCGTCGTAGAGATTGACGACGAGGCCGAGGTAGTCGATGTCGAGGCTGAGGTCGTCGCGCAGATCGTTGATCTGGGAGGTGAGGAGGTCGTAGGCGTCCGCCGAGGAGTCCTCCGCCTGTACGACGATCAGCGCGCCGGAGGCGCCCGGCTGTTCGGTGTCGCGGCGGCGCCCGTAGTAGATGGCGGCGTCCATGCTCAGGCCGAGGCTCGGGGGGCAGTCGACGAGGATGACGTCGTAGTCGGACTCGACGGGGGCCAGGGCGCGTTCAAGGGCGGCCTCGCGGGCGCGGACGGTGGAGAGGCGGACGTCGAGGAGGAAGGCGTCCGTGCAGGCGGGGAGGATGTGCAGCCGGTCGCCGAAGCGCTCGTCCGTGATGGGGACGATCAGGTCGGAGAGGGGGCCCTTGGCCTCGCCGGCCATGTGGCAGGTGAGGCTGTCGCCGCCGATCGGGAGCGGCTGCTGGCCGAGCTGCTTGGTGAGGTGGCCCTGCGGGTCGAAGTCGATCAGCAGCACGCGCATGCCCAGGCCCGGGAGGTCCTCCAGGTCCAGGATGGCGGAAGCCGGGTCCGGCTGCTGTTCCTCGTCCGCCGTGAGGCGGGCCAGTTGGCGGGCGATGCGGACCGGGTGGAGGGTCGAGGCGTCCTCGGCGAGGGCCTCGGCCGTGCCGGCGGTGATGGCGGTCTTGCCGACCCCGCCCTTCTGGTTGCACACGATGATGCGGCGTACGACGGAGGGCCGCTTGACCGTGGGGGCCGGGTTCATCTCCAGCCAGAGGCTGACGGCCTGGGCGAGTCCCTGGATGAGGGAGACACCGCGGTGCTTGGAGTCGGTGCGGAAGGACTCCCACTGGCCGGCGGGCAGCCAGGTGGAGAACGATTCGGCGCCGGAGGTGTCGACGGGGGAGGGGGCGGAGGCGAGCGCGCTCCAGTGGCTGATCCCCTGGTGGACGGCGTCCTGGATGTCCACCCGCAGCTGGGCGGTGCGGATTTTCAATTCCTGGCGCAGCCACGGGGGAAGCTTGGAGACGACCTTCTCTCGGTCGCTCTGAGACGAGGGCGAAGTCATGAGGGGGACTTTACTAACGTTCAGGGGTGCGCGTGAGCGCCACGCTTGGGTTTTGCTAACGAAATGGCGCGCTTCTGGTTCCGGATGCGCGACAGGGCGGCCTCGCACACGCCGTAGCGAGCACCCCCGTGGTTCACCACGGCGTGTGCGAGGCCGCCCTGGAAACGCCGTCAGGCGGGCAGAGCGAGTTCGGCCCGGCACTCGGGCGAGCCCGACGGGTCGAACTGGGGGATCCGGTCCGCCGGCACGATGCCGGGGAGAAGCAGGTTCCACAGGTCGATGACCCGGGCGTGGAGGTCCTCGCGGCCGGTGCGGACGTGCGAGGTGACCTGGATGCCGGTGAACGAGCCGACCAGGAAGGTGGAGACGTCGTACACATTGAGCGACGGCAGTACGTCGCCGCGTTCCTGGGCCGGTGTCAGACAGTCGTGGCAGGTGTCGATCCAGTTGTTGTACGGGGCGGGCTCGGGGCGGGTGAAGGAGCCGAACTCGACCACCAGGCGGATGCCGGCGCGGATGCGGACGTTGGTGCGCAGTCCGAACGCCATCTGGTGGGTGAGGTCGATGATCGTCTGGAGCCCAGGGTTCTCGATGGCGGGGACGTCCTGGGAGACGACCTGGAACTGCTCGTCCATCAGGGTGCGGGCGAGTGCTTCCTTGGACTGGAAGTGGAAGTACAGGGCGCCCTTGGTGACCCCGGCGTGCCGGACGACGTCGCTGAGGCTGGTTCCGTCGAAGCCGGAGCGGTCGAAGGCGACGGCCGCGCCGTCCAGGATGGCCTGCCGGGTGATCTCGGCCCGTTCCTGCCTGGCCCTTGCCACGTACGCGTCTCCCGATCGGTTGGTGCGTGGGAGTGGATCCCACGGGGGTCAATCTAGTCGTGCAACGGCAAAGAAAACCAGTCGACAGGTACTTTTTAGGGGGAGGGGAGGGGGATTTGATGGAGTGTGAGAGGTTTTGTGGCGCAACTTTTCGATGGGTGGCAGGGGCATGGAGGCGTTAACGGCGTTAACGCCGTTAAGGGTGCCGAGCTCTCCGCTCGCCGTTAACGGCGTTAACGGCGTTAACGGCGTTAAGGGTCAGGCGGTCAGGCTCTGTGGTTCCGGCGCCATCGAGGGAGGTCGGGTAGTGGGGGAGGGGGAGGGTCGTCGCGTCCGCCCCGGCCTTCAGCATCCAGTCGAGGATGCGGCGCCGACTGAGCAGGCCGTTGCGCAGGCGCAGGCCGAGCCCGGTCGCCGGGGCGAGGAAGGGGCCCGTACGGTCACCGTTCTTCTGGCAGCCCTGGGCGTAGGTGCGGAGCAGGGACTCGTAGCGGGCGAAGGCGGCCCGGTGGTCCTCGGGCGACCGGGAGAGCTCGCCCGCCAGGACGTACGCGGCCACGATGCCGGTGCCGGTACCCATGCCGCCGATGGTCGCGCCGCAGGCGGCGTCGCCGACGAGGGCGATCCGGCCGCTGGACCAGGCGGGGACGTCGGCGCGGCTGATCGAGTCGAAGTAGAGGTCGTCGGCGGTGGTGAGGGAGGACAGGAGCTGGTCCACCTGCCAGGGCAGGCCCGTGAACGCCTGGCGGAGGAGGGCCTTCTGGGCCTCGGCGTCGTGGCGGTCGTACGGGAGCTCCGGGGAGGCGAAGACGAAGAAGGCGCGGGCCCGGGTGGGGTCGGTGTGGTCGGCGCCGACGCTGGCCAGCCGGCCGGGGGCGTTGTGGCCGACGGAGCCGGCGCCGGGGCGGAGGCCCAGGCGGTGGTCGTTGGGGAGGCTCCAGGTGGCGGCGTAGTAGCCGAGGTGGGTGACGTGGTCGGCCTCCGGGCCGAAGGCGAGGCGGCGGACGTTGGAGTGCAGGCCGTCGGCGCCGATGACGAGGTCGAAGGTGCGGGGCGGGGAGCTGCGGAAGGTGACGTCCACGCCGGTGGGGGTCTCGGTGAGGGAGGTGATGGAGTCCCCGAAGACGTACTCGGTGAAGGGGAGGGAGGCCTCGTGGAGGACGCGGGAGAGGTCGCCGCGCAGGACTTCGATCTCCCCGCCCGCGAACTCGGCGGGGAGGTGGAGCAGCTGCTCGCCCTCGGCGTCGACGAAGGTCATGGGGCTTCCGCCGGTCTGGAGGCGGCGGAGGTCTTCGAGGATGCCCATGCGGCGCAGGACGGAGAGGTGGGTCTCGCCGCGGAAGTCGACGGCCTGGCCGCCGGGGCGGAGGGCGGGGGCGAGTTCGACGACGGTGGGGCGGAAACCGTGGCGGCCGAGCCAGTGGGCGAGGGCGGGGCCGGCGATGCTCGCGCCGGAGATGAGGACGGTGCGGGGCGCCTGCCGCGGGCTGTGCGGGTTGGGACGGGGGGCCGGGTGGGGGTCGGGGTACTGGTCCATGGGAACTCCGTTGCGATAACTGTGTCCGGCGGACACTGAAGCGATACCGTGTACGGTAGACGCAGTTTTGGTGCGAGCGCAAGGGGATCCGATGACGGATGAGCAGTGGGGCGCGGCCGTGCGGTTGTTGTGGGGACCGCCGGCCAAGCCCGCGCGGGGGCCGAAGCGGGGACTCACGCTTGAGAGGATCGCCCGGGCGGGGGTCGGCATCGCCGACCCGGAGGGGCTGGGCGGCGTATCGATGCAGCGGGTGGCCGGAGAACTGGCGGTTACGAAGATGGCGTTGTACCGCTACGTACCGGGGAAGGCCGAACTGGTGTCGCTGATGGTGGAGTCCGCCATCCCGGATCCGGGGGTGGTCGACGCCGCCTGGGCGGAGGTGGCGGAGGCCGAGGGATGGCGGGGGCGGCTCCGGGTGTGGGCGCGGGAGTTGCTCGCCGGGTTCCGCGGGCATCCGTGGCTGCTGGAGGCGACGGTCGGGGCGCGCGTGATGGGGCCCCGGGAGCTGGGGTGGATGGAGCGGGCGCTCGCCGCGTTGGACGGGTGCGGGCTGACCGGGGCCGAGGCCATGGATGCGGTGGTGTTGCTGACCGGGCATGTGCGGGGGATTGCCGAGCAGGAGCGGGCTGCGGGGGGCGGGGCCGGGGCTGGGGCGGCGGGGCCTGATGCGCAGCTCGTGGCGGTGATGGGGGAGCTGATGCGGACGCACGGGGAGCAGTTCCCGGCGCTGGGGGCCGCGTTGGCCTCCGTGGCGGAGCACGGGGGGCAGGACCAGGCGCTGGAGTTCGGGCTGGAGCGGATCCTGGACGGGTTGGGGTTGCTGGTGGCGCGGCGGGTGGGTGGGGCCGACCGTTAACGGCGTTAACGCCGTTAACGCCGTTGAGGGGGTGGGTCGGCCTCAGGCCCCGGCGGGACTCGCCGTTAACGCCGTTAACGGTCGGGGGTCGTTAACGGCGTTAAGGGGGCGAGGGGGCGCGGCCTAGCATGGGGGGCTTATGAGCGATCTTGGGGAAGGGCTGCAGGGCTTTCGGCTCGATGTGGCACAGGCGGAGTTGGACGATCTCGGCGAGCGGCTGGGGCGGGTGCGGTGGCCCGATGAGTTGCCCGGCGTGGGGTGGGCGTACGGGATTCCCCTCGGGGAGATGCGCGAGCTCGTGGAGTACTGGCGCGGGGAGTACGACTGGCGGGCGGCCGAGGCGCGGCTGAACGCGTGGCCGCAGTTCACCACGGTCATCGACGGGGCCCGGGTGCACTTCGCGCATCTGCGTTCGCCCGAGCCGGATGCCACGCCCTTGCTGATGGCCCACGGCTGGCCGGGGTCGTTCGTCGAGTTCCAGCGGGTCGCCGGCCCGCTGACCGATCCGCGGGCACACGGCGGGGATCCCGCCGATGCCTTCCACCTCGTGCTGCCGAGCATTCCCGGCTTCGGGCTCTCCGGGCCGACGACCGAGACCGGCTGGGAGTTCAAGCGGGTCGCGCGGGCCTTCGGGGTGCTGATGGAGCGGCTCGGGTACGAGGCGTACGGGGTCCAGGGCGGCGACTGGGGAGCCGCGATCTCGCGGGAGCTGGGGCGGATCCGGCCGGGGAACGTGGTCGGGGTGCATCTGAACCTGCTGCCGGGCGGCGGGGCGACCGAGGAGCCGGGCGCGGAGGAGCTGGCCGCGGTGAGCCCGGACGAGCGGGAGCGGACCCTCGCGTCCTGGGAGCGGTACCGGGTCTGGGCGCGCGAGCGGCAGGGGTACGCCGACATCCAGGCGACCCGGCCGCAGACCCTCGCCTACGGGCTGAACGATTCGCCTGTGGGGCTGCTCGCCTGGATCGGCGAGAAGTTCGCCGAGTGGAGCGATCCCCGGAGCCCGATCGACCGGGACCAGATGCTGACCAACGTGATGCTGTACTGGCTGAGCGGGACGGCCGGCTCTGCCGCCCGGATCTACTACGAGCGGGCACACGCCGACTACTTCGGGCAGCCGCCCGAGGTGTCGCGGACCCCGACGGCCCTGGCCGACTTCCCCCGGGACAACTTCATCCCGCTGCGGCACGTCGCCGCGCGGACCGACAACATCGTGCGCTGGACCTCGTACGAACGGGGTGGGCACTTCCCCGCCATGGAGGTGCCGGAGTTGTTGGTGGGGGACGTGCGCGCCTTCTTCCGGCAGATGTGATGATCGCTCGATGATCGACGAACAGAGGACTCGGCCCGTTCTGGACGGCGACGAGCGGGCCACCCTGACCAGCGTCCTGCAGTGGCAGCGGGACACCCTGATGATGAAGTGCGCGGGCCTGAGCGCCGAGCAGTTGCGGCGGAAGGCGGTGGTCCCGTCCGGGCTGAGCCTGCTGGGGCTGGTACGGCACCTCGCGGAGGTGGAGCGCGGGTGGTTCCGCAACGTCCTGGGCGGCGAGGACGTGCGCGGCTACTTCCCGAAGAACGAGGCGGGGGAGTGGACGGAGTTCCACGTCGAGGACGCGGATCCGGCGGAGTCGTTCAGGATCTGGGAAGAGACCTGTGAGCGGTCGCGGAAGATCGTGGAGGCCGCCGAATCCCTGGACGTGACGGGGTACTTCGGCGACCAGCCGTACTCGCTGCACTACATCCTGACCCACATGATCGAGGAGTACGCCCGGCACAACGGGCATGCGGATCTGCTGCGCGAGGCGATCGACGGGGTGACGGGGGAGTAGGTACCCGCTCCCCGGTACCCCGCTCCCCGGTACCCCGCTCCCCGGTACCCCGGTCTCCGCGTGTCAGGCCTGGCGCGCGCCGCCGGCCCGGGTCACGGCGTCCAGGGCGACCTGCCACGGGAAGTGGGGCGGGGCGTCCGGGCCGGCCGGTCCGGGGGTGAAGCCGGTCTCGCCGTAGAGGAGTTCGACTCCGGCGGTGCGCAGGACGGCGAGGGACTGGTCGAACTGGGGGTGTGCGGCGAGGGCGGCGTTCGTGCAGGGCATGGCGACGACGGGGGTGCCCTTGCCGATGGCTTCGGCGGCGACGCCGACGGCGAACCGGTCGGTGAGGCCGAGGGCCCAGGCGTTGACCGAGTTGAAGGTGACCGGGGCGAAGAGCAGGGCGTCGGCCTGGGGCCATACGTCGTCCTCCCCGGGCAGCTTGTACTGCCAGCGCACCGGGTGGCCGGTCAGGGCGGCCAGCCCGTCGAGGCTCCCGGCCACCCAGTGCGCCGCGGTGGGGGTGAGCCCCAGGCAGACGTCCCAGCCGCGGGCCTGGGCGTCCTCGATCACATGGGCCACGTCGAAGACGGGCGGGGCCGCGGAGCAGAGCAGGTAGAGAGTCCTCGTGGTCATGTCGCCATATGATCATATTGCTTGACCTCGACCATGCTTGAGGTAGCCGTTGAGCGCACCCGGCAACGGGAAGAGCCCGGTCCCGGTGGATCCGTTCGTCCACCGGGGCCGGGCTGTTGTCTTGGTCGGTTGGTTGGTTGCTCAGGCGGTGACCGGTTCCTGCTGGGCGGGGGCGGTCTTGCTGTCCTGGCTCTCGTTGGGGGTGGGGGTGCCGCGGAGGGGGACTTCCTTGATGAACAGGGCGGCTGCGAAGCCGAGTACGGCGATGGCGGCGCAGATGAGGAAGGCCCAGTGGGTGCCGACGGCGACGGCGTACCGGTAGGCCTCGCGGACGGCTTCGGGGAGTGTGGCCAGGCTCGCCGCGTCGAGTTGAGCGGAGCTCAGAGCTCCGGCCTGCGGGCCGAGGCGGTCGGTCATGGCATCCGTGACCTGGGTGGTGAACAGGGTGCCCATCAGCGCGACACCGAAGGCGCCGCCGAGGGTGCGGCCCAGGGCGGTGGTGGAGGAGGCGACGCCCATGTCCTTCAGCTCGACGCTGTTCTGTGCGACGAGCATGGTGATCTGCATGAGGAAGCCGATGCCGGCGCCGAGGACGGCCATGTAGAGACCGGAGACGAGGCGGGGAGTGCTGGTGTCCATGGTGGCGAGGAGGAAGAGCCCGGCGACCACGAGTGCTCCGCCGACGACCAGGAAGATCTTGTATTTGCCGGTGTTGCTCGTGATGCGGCCAGTGATCATCGAGACGGTCAGCATCGAGCCCAGCAGGGGCAGCAGGAGCAGGCCCGAGTTGGTGGCGGAGGCACCCTGGACGGTCTGGAGGAACAGCGGGAGGTAGAAGACGCCGCCGACGGTCACGAAGCCGACGAGGAAGCCGATCAGGGCGATGAGACTGAAGTTGCGGTTGCGGAAGACGTGCAGCGGCAGGATCGGCTCGGCGGCCTTGGTCTCGACGTAGAGGAACGCTGCGGTCGACAGGACGCTGACGGTGATCAGGGCGATGATCTGGCCGGAGGCCCAGGCGTACTCGGTGCCGCCCCAGGTCGTCACGAGCACGGTGGAGGTGATCGCGGTGGTCAGCAGTGCCGCGCCGGGGTAGTCGACCTTCGGGCGGGCCGCCTGTGTGTTCTTCGGCAGGTGCAGCACCACGCTCACCATGGCGAGGGCCACGGCGGCGAGCGGGAGGTTGATATAGAAGGCCCAGCGCCAGCCCAGGTGGTCGGTGATGGCGCCGCCGATCAGCGGGCCGCCGATCATGGAGAGGGCGGAGACGGCGGCCATCAGGCCCTGGTACTTGCCGACCTCGCGGGGCGGGATCAGGCTGCCGATGATCGCCATGGCGCCGACCAGCAGACCGCCGCCGCCCAGGCCCTGGATGGCGCGGAAGGCGATCAGCTGGCCCATGTCCTGGGCCGCGCCGCAGAGCGCGGAGCCGATCAGGAAGATGACGACCGAGGTGAGGAAGGTGCCTTTGCGTCCGTAGAGGTCGCCGGCCTTGCCCCACAGGGGGGTGGAGGCCACGGTGGCCAGGGTGTAGATGGTGACCACCCACGACAGATGCTCCAGACCGCCGAGCTCGCCGACGATCGTCGGGATCGCGGTACTGGTGATCATCGTGTCGAGGGAGGCGAGCAGCATCGCAATCATGACCGCCACGAGGACGACCCCCACACTGCGCGGCTTGCTGCCCTCCGGGGGCACGCCCTTCGAAGTCCCGGCAGAATTGGCTGTGTCCACCATGTCCCCTCCCCTGACCCTGCTTGACGCACTTCCTCCCAGGCTGCACTTACTTGCCGCCCGGCTAGTTCCCTATTAAGGTAGACGTGTAACTAGCCGGGCGTCAAGTAAGTATGTGAGTCGAGGGAGATTCCATGTCCAGCAGCACTGCGCAGAGACGGCGCGGGGACACACGTCAGCGCATCCAGGACGTCGCACTGGAGCTGTTCGTCGAGCAGGGCTACGAGAAGACCTCGCTGCGCGAGATCGCGGAGCGCCTGGACGTCACCAAAGCCGCGCTCTACTACCACTTCAAGACCAAGGAAGACATCATCGTCAGCGTCTTCAACGACCTGACCCGGCCCATCGACGAACTCATCACCTGGGCCCAGCAGCAGCCCCCCACCCTGGACACCAAGCGGGAAGTGCTGCGCCGCTACAGCGAGTCGATGGGGGCCGGCGCCTCACTCTTCCGCTTCATGCAGGAGAACCAGGCGACGATGCGCGAACTGAGCATCGGCGAGACCATGAAGAACCACATGGCCGAACTCGTCGAACTCCTGCGCACCCAGGACGGCCCCCTCACCGACCAAGTCCGCTGCGTCAGCGCCCTCTTCACCCTCCACGCCGGGATGATGTACCTCCAGCACGTCGAAGGCGACCCCGAAGAAACCCGCCTCGCCGCCCTCGAAGTCGCTACCGACCTCATCACCCAGGCCCACCACTAGGCGTAGTACGGCCCGCCGGTCCACCTCGTCTGAAGATCATCCGGACTTTCTCCGGTGGGAGCGATGAGTTTCGGGCGCGGCCCCGGTCTACTCCTGTGACTGTGGGAACGAGCGCCCGACGTGGACGCCGTGCACATTTAAGGGGAACTGTCATGCGCAAGGTCATCGCCTCCATCTTCATTTCGGTCGACGGCGTCTTCGAGGACCCGAGCTGGTCGATGCCGTTCTGGAACGAGGAGGCGGAGAAGTTCGCCGGCGAGCAGCTCCTCGCCGCCGACGCGCTGCTCCTGGGCCGGGTGACCTACGAGGGCATGGCGCCGGCCTGGACCGCCCGCGCCGAGGGCGCCGAGGGCGCCGACGCCGGTACCGAGCGGATGAACGCGATGCCGAAGTACGTCGCCACCCGCACCCTGGACACCCCCGAGTGGAACGCCACCTTCCTGGCCGGCGACCTCGCCGCCGAGGTCGCCGAGCTCAAGCGTGAGGACGGCGGCGACCTGCTGGTCTACGGCAGCGGACAGCTCGTCAACACCCTGCTCGCCCACGGCCTCATCGACGAGCTGCGCCTGTGGACCCTGCCGGTCGTGCAGGGCAAGGGCCGGAAGCTCTTCGGCGAGGACTCCCCGATCACCACGCTGCGACCGATCGGCACCACCACCTTCAGCAGCGGCGCGCAGGTGCACGCCTACGCCCCCGCCCTCTGAGCCTCTGAGCAGACGGGAAACGACGAGATGACCCAGCCGGTGAAGGGCCCCGCCAGCTACTTTCCTTCGATCGAGAAGAAGTACGGCCGCCCGATCGCGCAATGGCAGGACCTCATCCGGTCCTCGCCCCTGACCAAGCACATGGAGCTCGTCTCCTGGCTCAAGACCGAGCACGGTCTGGGCCACGGACACGCCAACGCCCTCGTCGCGCACACGCTCTCCGAGGACGGTGCCCGCAGTTAGACGCTCGCGTATGGAGCTGAGCTTTTCGGCTATGTTCCGTCTCGGGTGGCTGGACTTGACTGTTCTCATGACGCAGACGAAGAACAACCCCACACAGGGCGCCGCGCAGCACACCACCCTCGTCATCGGGGGCACCGGCAAGACCGGGCGGCGCGTCGCCGAGAAGCTCATCGCCCAGGGGCGTCCGGTCCGGATCGGATCCCGTGCCGGGACCCCGGCCTTCGACTGGAACGAGCCCGCCGGATGGCCGGCAGCGCTGGAGGGCGTGGACCGGGTGTACGTGACCTACTACCCCGACCTCGGCTTCCCCGGCGCCGCCGAGCAGGTCGGCGCGTTCGCCGAGGTGGCCGTGGCCGCCGGGGCCCGGCGCCTGGTGCTGCTCTCCGGGCGCGGCGAGGAGGCCGCGCAGCTCGCCGAGGACAGCCTGAAGGCCTCCGGAGCCGACTGGACCGTCGTACGGGCCAGCTGGTTCAACCAGAACTTCGACGAGAGCTTCTTCCTGGAGCCCGTACTGGCCGGCGAAATCGCCCTGCCGACCGCGGACGCCGTCGAGGCCTTCGTCGACGCCGACGACATCGCCGAGGTGGTCGTGGCCGCCCTGACCGACGACCGGCACATCGGCAGGACGTACGAGCTGTCGGGCCCGCGCCTGCTCAGCTTCTCCGAGGTCGCCGCCGAGCTGTCGAAGGTGACGGGCCGCGAGATCGCGTACGTCCCGGTCTCCGACGACGACTACCGTGCGATGCTGCGCGAGAACGGCCTGCCGGAGGAGTTCGCCGAGCTCTTCACCCTGATCCTGGACGGGCGCAACGCGCACCTGGTGCACGGGGTGGAGGAGGTCCTGGGACGCGCGCCCCGCGACTTCGCCGATTTCGCCCGGGAAGCGGCGGCCACCGGCGTCTGGGACGTACGGTCCTGATATGGACACGCTGACCGGTCTCCTCGAAGGCCCCAACGCCCGGGGTGCCTTCCTCCAAAAGTCCGTCCTCAACCCGCCGTGGGCCATGCGCATCGAGGACCGCGCCCCGCTGTCGGTGGTGACGATGGTGCGCGGCTCGGCGTGGCTGCTGCCCGACGAGGGGGAGCGTGTGTGGATCAGCCCCGGAGACGTGGCCGTCGTACGGGGACCGGCCCCGTACACGGTCGCCGACTCCCCTGAGACCCCGGTGCAGATCAGGGTGGGGCCGGACCAGCGGTGCAGCACGCAGGCGGGCGAGGACGTCAGCGACTCCATGGCGCTGGGCGTCCGTACTTGGGGGGAGGGGCATCAGGACGAGGGGTCGGCGGTGATGCTGAGCGGGAGCTACCAGGCGCCGAGCGAGATCGGCCGCCGGCTGCTGGGGGCGCTGCCCACCATCGTCGTCCGCCCGGCGGGGGCCGCGGACGCCACTCTGATCGACCTGCTCGGCTCGGAGATCTCCCGGGACGAGCCGGGCCAGGAGATCGTCCTGGACCGGCTGCTCGACCTGCTGCTGATCGGTGTGCTGCGGGCCTGGCTCGCAGCCCCGGGTTCGGGCGCCCCGGCCTGGTACCGGGCGCAGAGCGATCCGGTGGTGGGCCCGGCTCTGCGGCTGCTGCACGAGAACCCGGCGCATGGGTGGACGGTGGAGGAGCTCGCCCTGAAGACCGGGGTCTCCCGGGCCTCACTGGCCCGGCGGTTCACGGACGTGGTGGGCGAGCCGCCGGTCGCCTATCTGACGGGCTGGCGACTGGCGTTGGCGGCGGACCTGCTGCGCGAATCGGATGCCACCGTCGCGACGGTGGCCCGCCGGGTCGGGTACGGCAGCGCGTTCGCGTTGTCGACGGCCTTCAAGCGGGTACGGGGCGTCAGCCCGCAGGAGTTCCGTTCGGGTGCGGCGGCCCCGGCGGCGGCGGCCGTGTGCGGGCCGCCGCGCACTGTGGTCCTCGCGGAGAGCGCTTAGCTCAGGAGCAGTTCGCCGACGCGCTGGTCGCCGCTGAGTTCGCCGGTGAGGCGGAAGCCCAGGCCCAGGTAGAAGGGCTCGGGGCTGCCGTCGCCGGTGTCCCAGGTGACGTACGCGCGACCGGCGCCGCGGCGGCGGACCTCCTCGACGACCGCGGCGACCGCGAAGCTGCCGTAGCCCTTGCCCTGGTGGCCGGCGGAGATGTTCAGGCGCCAGATGCCGGAGCGTCGGTCGGAGGGGTCGCGGGCCGGGTTCCACTGGATGTCGAGGAAGGCCATGACGAAGCCGACCACCTCGTCGCCGTCGACGATGGCCCGCGGCCAGGCGACGTCCCCGTGGACGTACGCCTCGGCCAGCGACTTCACCACGGGAGAGACGAGGTGCGCCTGATCGGGGCGCACCCGTATCGCGCACACCGCGTCGATATTTTCGGCGGTCACGGGTTCCAAGCGGGGGGCTGGGGTGCTGATCATGGCCTCAGCGTAGAACCTCGATCGTGCAGACAGACCGTTCAGACCGTTCAGACCGTTCCGATCCTTCCGACCGTTGAGACAAGGACGCAACCGCATGAATACCGGTCAGAGATCCCGCAACACCCGGCTCGCCACCGCACTGATGGTCGTCTCGACGATCCTGGTGGGGCTGATGGCCGGGCTGTTCTTCGCCTTCGACGTCTCGGTGATGCCGGGCCTGGCGGCGGGCGACGAGCAGACGTACGTCACCGCCATGCGCGGCTTCAACAAGGCCATCGACGGCAACCCGCTCTTCGGCACCGCCTTCGTGCTCGCCCTGCTGGTGGCCGCGGCCTCGGCGGTCGTCGAGTACCGCGCGGGGCGGCGCGGCACCGCGCTGTGGGTCGGGGCGGCCGCGGCGGCCTACCTCGTCGTGCTCGTGCTCACCTTCGCGGTGAACATCCCGCTCAACAACGAGCTCGCCGACGCGGGCGCCGTCGCCGACATGCGGGACTTCTCGATCGTGGAGAAGTTCAAGACCACCTGGGTCACCACGAACATCGTCCGCACCCTGCTGTGCACGGCGGCCCTCACCGCGCTCGCGCGCGCCCTGGTCCTGTACGGGCGCGCCACTCCCGCCGAGGAGTCTTAGGGGGCGGGCTAGTTCTGCCCGTGCAGGACCAGCGCCCAGGCCAGCAGGCCGAGCGCCGCCGTGGACAGCACCGTCCGCCACACGTTGGCCCGTACCCACGGCTGCTCGAAGGCGCGGCGGACGGCGGCCGGGTCGGCGATCCGGTCGACCGGGCCGGCCTGCTCCAGGGCGTTGTTCAGCGGGATGTTCACGCGGGCCGTGATGCCCATCGCCAGGACGCAGCAGACGAACGCGCCGATCACTGGGGACAGTACCTCGCGGCCGTCGGCGGGGAGGGACAGCGCGAGCGCCAGCCCGGTGAAGACGAGGGAGCCGACGTAGCCGAGCAGGAACCAGCCGTTGAGGATGGCCACGTTGATGCGCTGCATCACCTCGATGACGGCCCGGTCGTCGGTGCGGCGCAGGCCCGGCATCACGGCCACCGAGAACCCGTAGAACAGGCCGCTGACCAGGCCCATCGTGATCGTCGCGGCGATCAAGGACGCGAACCGTGCCATTTCCACGCCGGTCTCCCCCACAGTCGTCGAAGCAGTCGTTGAAGCAGTTGTCGAAGCAGTTGTCGAAGCAGTCGTCGAGCGGTCGTCGTGCGGTCGTCGAACGGTCAAGTCCCGCCGATCATAGGGGCACGGCCGCCCGTAGGCTGGGCGCGGCGTGCAGGCCGTGCAGGCCACCTGCGAAAGGGAGTTGCCGACCATGCCGACCATGCTGACCGCGCTCGACGGGGTGTACGGGGACCGGCCGGACGCCGTGACCGTCGCCGGCCGTTCCGCCTCCTACGAGGACCTGCTCGGCGCGGCCCGCGCGGTCGCGGCAGACGTGGCCGGAGCCCCCGCGTTCGCGGTGACGGCGACGGCCTCGCTGGAGACCGTCGCCGCCGCGGTCGGGGGACTGCTGGCCGGGGTGCCGCTCGTCCCGCTGCCGCCCGACGCCGGGCCCGCCGAGCGCGAGCACATCCTGCGCGACTCCGGGGCGGTCGTCGTCGACGTGGACTTCGCCCGGCGCTCCTCCGGCTGGTCGGGGAAGGCTCCGGCGCCCGAGGATCCCGCGATGATCCTCTACACCTCCGGGACCACCGGCGCGCCCAAGGGCGTGGTGCTCAGCGGCGCGGCCCTCGCCGCCGACCTGGACGCGCTGGCCGAGGCCTGGCAGTGGAGTGCCGAGGACACCCTGGTGCACGGGCTGCCGCTGTTCCACGTGCACGGGCTCGTGCTCGGCGTGCTCGGCGCCCTGCGCACCGGAAGCCGCCTCGTCCACACCGGGCGGCCCACGCCCGAGGCCTACGCGGCGGCGGGCGGGAGCCTGTACTTCGGGGTGCCGACCGTGTGGTCCCGTATCGCCGGGGCGCCGGAAGCCGCTGCCGCGCTGTCCGGGGCCCGGCTGCTGGTCTCGGGCAGCGCGGCCCTGCCCGCGCCCGTCTTCCGGGACCTGGAGCGGCTGACCGGGCTGCGGCCCGTGGAGCGCTACGGCATGACCGAGACGCTGATCACCATCAGCGGCCGGGCGGGCGGGGAGGTCCGTCCCGGTACGGTCGGCACCCCGCTGCGCGGGATCCGGACCCGGATCGCGGCCGAGCCGGGCGCCGAGATCGGGGAACTCCAGCTCACGGGGCCGACGCTGTTCGCCGGATACCTGGGGCGCCCGGAGGCCACCGCGGACGCGTACACCGAGGACGGCTGGTTCCGTACGGGCGACATCGCGGCCGTCGACGAGGCGGACGGCGTGCACCGGATCGTGGGCCGGGCCTCCATCGACCTGATCAAGTCGGGCGGGTACCGGATCGGCGCGGGCGAGATCGAGAACGCGCTGCTGGACCACCCCAAGGTGACCGAGGCGGCCGTGGTCGGCGTACCCGACGCGGACCTCGGCCAGCGCATCGTCGCCTTCGTCGTCGCCGAGGGGGTCACGGGCGCGGAGCTCACCGAGTTCGTGGCCGCGCACCTGTCCGTGCACAAGCGCCCGCGGGAGGTGCGGTTCGTCGCGGCGGTACCGCGCAACGCCATGGGCAAACCGCAGAAGAAGCTGCTGCTGACGGGGGAGTTCGGCCCGCAGGAAGGTTGAGGCGGGCTGAGGAGGGCGGGCCGGCCGCTGCGGCTCGGTCTCCGCTCGAGGCTCGGCCCAGGTGGGCTAGGGGTGGCCCGGAAGGTGGGTACGGGCGGGCAGCGACCGGACGCGAGCTACTCAAGCCCCTTTCAGTCGCTGCGAGCGATTGGAAGAAACCCCAGGTCAGAGGGGTTGTGCACGTCTTTCAGCGACTGAAGCGACTCAAGGTCCCGGTATATGAAGACATTCCTGCGCGTGCGTGTGCGTGCGTGTGTGCGTCATATATACGGACCTTGAGTCGCTTCAGTCGCTGTTCTTGCTTGCGTACGCCTGTGACCTGGTGTTCTGTGAGCAGCCCGACGAGCGACCGAACGAGACCCGGTCGCTGGGCGGTGGGTCGGCCGGTCGCTGGCCGACCGGGTGGAGGCGTACACCTGTTCTGGCTCATATGCCCCTCGCCTCCCGGGGGTTTCGCTAATCTGATTTTGGGCTTTGAGTCGCTTCAGTCGCTGATGGGGGATGTGAATGGCAGCTGAGCTGCGGGATTCGCGCAGCGACCCAGGGCAGTGCACGAGAACTGCGCCGGTCGCCGGGCTCCCAGTGACGACTGCCAAGTGGTGTGCCCGGCAGGGGTGGCCGGTTCACCCCCTCGCCGCGGGCCGCAAGACGCCCGTGGGCAACTGCGCCGCGTGCCGCGCGCCGGGACACGACCGCGCCGCGTGCGACTGCCTCCGGGCGGGCCGCTGGTGCCACGGGTTCCACGCGGCCACGCTCGACGCGGACCGCGTCGAGCAGTGGTGGGGCACCCGGCCGGAGCTCGGTGTCGGCGTGGCCACCGGTCCCGCGGACCTCGTCGTCATCGACGTCGACGCGCACGGGCGGGAACTGCCCGGCCGCGACCGGCTGCTGCCCGGCATCGCCATCTCCGCCGGGATCGACCTGACGGGACTGGCCAACGGCTTTCACACCCTGGGTGTGCTCGCCGCTCTGCACGGCGTCACCAGCCCGGCGGACGACGCGTCGACGCTGCGCGTGCGCACCCCGTCGGGCGGGCTGCACGTCTGGTACCACGGCGGCGGGCGGCGGTGGCAGTGCTCCACCGGTTCGGGCGGCGGCCGGGCCCTGGCCTGGCAGGTGGACGTACGCGCCCACGGCGGCTACATCGTGGCCCCGGGGACCGTGACCAGCGCGGGCGTCTACCGCGCCCTGGGGCCCGTACGCGAGCCCGCGCCGCTGCCGGACTGGCTCGCCGGGGAGCTGGAGCGCACCGGGCACCTGGTTCCCGAGACCGCGGCTGCTGCCATCGGGCCCCGGCCCGTGCCGCCCCGCGCCCGGCAGGCCGTTCTCGCGGCCGGTGGCGGCGACGGTGTCGCACAGCGGGTCCTGGCGGGGGTGCTCGCCGAGGTCGCCGCGTGCGCGGCCGTACCCGAAGGGGCGGCGTTCTCCGAGAAGTTGAACCGCGCCGCCTACACGGCCGGCGGGCTGGTCGCCGCCGGGCGCCTCACCGAGGACGCTGCCACGCGGGCCCTGCGGGAAGCGGCCGAGCGGGCCCGGCCCGGGCAGGAGAGCCGCTGCGGGGCCATCATCCGCGGCGGGCTGAGTGCGGGCCTGGCGCGCCCGCTGTCCCTCGGAGGCCGCGGATGAGTCTCGACAAGGAGGGCGTGCTGTCCGGCTTCGACGTCCAGGCGGTTGCGGCGCAGATCCTGGCGCAGCCCGTTCCGGCGCAGCCCATTCCGGCGCCCCGGGAGTCGGGTGAGTCCGGCGTGCAGTCCAGCGGTTCGGGCTCCGACGGCGAGGCGACGGCGGACGGACTGCTGCCCGACACGCTCACTGACCGCGGCAACGCCAAGCTGTTCGTCAAGCTCTACTCCAACGACTACCGGCACGTTCCCGGGATCGGCTGGTTCCGCTGGGACTGCACCCGCTGGCAGATCGATGAGGACGACACCGCGGTGTGGGCCGCGGGCGACCTGGCGGAGTCCATCGCCACCACCGACCCCCGCGGCGTGTACACCCCGGCCGCGCTCCAGCAGCACCGCCGTCGCGCGCTCAGCACCAGCGGGATGAACGCCATGCTCGCGCAGGCGAAGTCCGCCCCGGGCATGGTGCTCAACGCGGCGCGGCTGGACGCCGACCCGTACGCGCTGTGCACGCCCGCCGGCGTCGTGGACCTGCGTACCGGTCACATCCGCCCCTCCGACCCCGCGCTGGACTTCCACTCCCGCTCCACCTCGGCGGCGCCTCAGCCGATGCCCACGCCGCGCTGGAACCGCTTCCTGACCGACACCTTCGGCCAGGGGCCGGAGGGCGCGCAGATGATCGACTTCCTGCAGCTGCTGCTCGGCTACTCCGTCACCGGGGACGTCGGCGCCCAGGTCATGCCGTTCCTGTTCGGGTCGGGCAAGAACGGCAAGTCGGTCCTGCTGGACGTCCTGATGAAGCTGCTCGGCGACTACGCGGACGCGGCGCCGCCCGGGTTCCTGATGGCCCGCCCGTACGAGGGCCATCCGACCGACCTCGCCGAACTGCACGGCCGGCGGGTGATCGTGTGCAGCGAGGTCAAGCCGGGCGACCGCTTCGACGAGGCCCGGGTCAAGCTGCTCACCGGCGGCGACCGGATCAAGGCCCGCCGGATGCGGCAGGACTTCTTCAGCTTCGAGCCGACCCACAAGCTGTGGCTGCTGGGCAACCACCGCCCCGAAGTGGGCACGGGCGGCTTCGCGTTCTGGCGGCGCATGCGGCTGATCCCGTTCGAGAGGGTCGTCTCCGACGACCGCAAGATCGACAACCTGGCGGACGTCCTCGTCACCCAGGAGGGCCCCGGCATCCTCAACTGGCTCATCGAGGGCGCCCGCCGCTACCTGGGCGGCGACAAGGACCTCACGGGCCCCGAGCGGGTCCGCATCGCGACCACGGCGTACGCCGAGACCGAGGACCACACCGGGCGCTTCCTCGGGGAGACCTGCCGGCTCGAGCCCGAGCTGCGGGCCGAACAGGCCACGCTCTACGCGGCCTACAGGAGCTGGTGCCACAATGAGGGCGCCCCGGCGATATCCTCCCGGGCCTTCGCGGCACGGGTCCGCGAGGTGGTGGGACTGGCCTCGCCCAAGGAAATGATCCTGTCCAACCAGCGCAAGTACTACCCGGGCATCGGCCTGCTCGCGGACGAGGAGACAGCATGAGCGCCCTCATCGCAGAAGACGAGATCGTCCACGAAGTGGACCTCGTCTGGCTCGAGGACATCAGCGGGCTCGACTACGTCCGGCAGAGCCTGGACCGGCTGCCGACCCGGCGCGGCAGGCCCGCCTACCACCGTGACGGGCGGATGGTCGGGTACGCGCTGCTGGGACCGGGCGCCAAGCCCTCCCGCTCCTCCGGCACGTTCCGGCGGCGGGTGTTCTGGCTGCTCCCGCACGACCGGGACACCGACCCGGACGGCCTGTACGCGACGGGGGCGCCGGCGGAGGCCGTGGACGCCCGGACCCTGGCCCCGGGCAGCAAGGGCCGCAAGACCGAGCGCTCGGAAGGCGGCCCGATGTCGTCGGCTTTGCGGGGACTGCTGCCGTAGACCGGCTGGACGGTGCCACGCTCGGCGGGACCGGGGGCTCGCCGAATCGACGGTGCCGTCCCGTTTCCTCCCCTGCACTCGTGCGCCGCGAGCGGCGAGTCGGCGGCGCGACTCGCGACGGCCGGGTCAGGAGGCCGCGCTCTACCGGTAGTGGTCGAGGTAGTCCACGTTGGCGATGGGGACCTCGGCGAGGTACTCGTCCGGCAGGTCGAAGGCGTCCACGAGCGTCATCATGTGCGGGGCGAGCTCCGCGAGGACGGTGTCGATCGTCTGGTGCAGCCCGAGTACGTGCGCCACGGTCAGCCGCTCCTCCGCGAGCAGGTCACCGGTGTGCTGGCGCAGCTGCTGGAGCAGGAACAGCCAGCACAGGTTCGTCAGCAGCTTGCGGGTCGCGGGCTCGGTTGCCTGCCCCGCCGCCTCCAGGAAGGCGTCGGCCGCCAGCCTGCCCGCATAGGCGGAGACCATCTCCAGCGCGGCGCTGGAGGACTCGTTCCAGCGGCCGACCGGGTCCCCGGAGGGGCCCTCGCGCAGTGCGGTGCGGGCGCGTTCCTGCCAGGTCCGTTCGACGGAGGCGAGCAGGTCGCGCAGGAAGCGCAGGTCCGTCAGGTCGCGTTCGGCGGCCGGCCGGGTGTCCGAGCTGATGGGGCCCACCTGGTGCCCGAAGACCATCTCGGCGGCGGCCTTCACCCAGATCACCAGGTTGTCGCCCTCCGCGGTGATCCCGCCCTCGATGTTCCCGGGCAGGTCGGAGATTCTGTTCTCCGGGAACAGGCCCTGCGCGCCGCACCGTTCGCGCGCCTCGGTCGTGATCTCCCGCGCGTGCCAGGTGATCCAGCCCTTGGCGACGGCGACCAGGCGCTCCACCTCTTCGCGCTCCGCTTCCTCGTGCGCGACGAAGCGGTCCATCACCGTCCGGTGCAGGAAGGTCATGGCGTAGGCGTTCGCGAGGGAGTGCAGCAGCCGGCCGTGGTGGCTGCGGTGGCTGACTATCGGGATGCGCTGGCCGCTCTTCGGGCCGCCGACGTGCCGGTGGTGCGCATAGCGCACCGCTATGGTCAGCGCGGCCCGTGCCATGCCCAAGGTGCCGGCGCTCATGCAGAGCTTGCCCATGGTGACGCGGTTGACGGAGCGCAGGAACCGCTTGCGCCGGTTGCCCAGCGAACTGGTCAGCGTGCCGTCCTCGTCCAGCCGGCCGTGGTCGGCCTCCAGCATGGCCTCACGCGGCAGCCATACGTGGTCGAAGGACGTGAGGCAGTGGTCGACCGGCGTTCCCGTGCGGTGAGGCAGCCGGCGGACGGTAACCCCGGGCAGGTGCCCGTTGTGGTCGCTCAGCGGGGTCAGGAACAGGAAGATGCCCTGGTCCTCGCCGTCGACCAGGAGCCGAGCCGCCACCACGGCGCTCTTCGGACCGCCGGTGAGACTGGTGTTGGGCATGAACTTGCGCGCATCAGGATTGGGCGTGTTCAGGATGAAGCCGCCGGTCGCCCGGTCGAAGACGGCGACGGTCTGCAATGAGGCGACATCGTTGCCATGTGCAAGTTCGGTGCAGAGGAAGGTCCCGACGCGCTGCATCGACGTGAAGGCGGACAGGTCCCGTCCGTAGACCTCGTGGTCGAGCAGGCTCCCCATGAAGAGGTTGTAGTGGACGCTCGCCAGGGTGCACAGGCCCCCGTCCACGAACCCGGCCCACTCGTGGAGCCCGGCCAGCAGACGGGGGTCGTGCGCCAGCGCCGCCGGATCGTCGACCATGCTGTTGACCAGACGCAGACGGTCGTAGGAAACCGCCGTCCGCTCCCCCGGCGTCAGATGGGGAAGGTAGGAGAAGCCGGCGAGGAGCCCTCGCCAGCCCCCGTGGACCCGCTCGCGGTCGTCGCGGTCGAACAGGAGGTGGGTCATTTCCTGGGCGGCAGATCTGCGGCCGGGCTTGGTCAAGCCCCGCTGAACAGGCAGAACGCTGATCTGGGCGGTGCGGCGGTCAGCCCCGCCACCCCAGCTGTGTCGATGGGTTTCTGCGTACTCATGCGTCAGTGCGGACATCGGACCATCCCCCGTTAGGAACCGAAGTACAGGTTGCGCAGGGCCAAAGATACGAACTAACCGGTTTTGTTTTCAAGTGGGCCCGCAAAACCGGTGGCCTGGTTTTGTTCGCGGAAGGCGGACGCTATAGTCGAGGGGGTAACTTGGTCGGCATATAGGCTGACCAGGGGTGATATCGTACGGTGGCGCGATGATCACGCCATGTGAGCACGGGGAAAGTGCGAACCTCGCGGTTTGTTCTTGGCCCGAGTGGCAGCGGAGGGTGTATGGCGCGGCAAGAGCGAGCCATTCGTACACGGCAGAAGATCCTGGTCGCGGCTGCGGAGCTGTTCGACGAGGTCGGATACGAGTCCGCGACGATCTCCGAAGTGCTCAAGAAATCCGGGGTGACCAAGGGAGCCCTCTACTTCCACTTCACCTCGAAGGAAGAGCTCGCCCAGGCGGTGCTGGCCGGGCAGGTGGGAGCCCTGCCACCGGTACCGGAGACGGAACTGCTCCTGCAGCAGAACCTGGACGAGGCCCTGGTCCTCGCCTACCTGCTGCACAGGGGCGACCCGCTGGTACGGGGGAGCGTGCGGCTCACCGTGGACCAGGGCACCCCGATCGACGGTCTGGACCGCCGCATCCCCATGCAGGGCTGGAACGACCACAACACGGCGCTGCTCACCCGTGCCAAGGAGCGCGGGGAACTCCTGCCACACGTCGACATCGAGGCCACCGCCAAACTGTTCACCGGCAGCTTCACCGGCGTCCAGGTGCTCTCGAAGATCATGACCGGGCACGCGGACATGGTGGAGCGGGTGACCGACCTGATGCGTACGCTGCTGACCGCGATCGCCACGCCCGGGGTGCTGGTGCGCCTGGACTTCGCCGCGGACCGCGCGGAGCGCGTGTACGAGGCGGCCGTCAGGCTGCGCGACGCGAAGGCCGAGGCCGAGGCGGCGGACGAGGCGGCATAGCGCCGTCGAATGAGCGGGGGAGGGGGGCATGTTGTTCTCCTCGGTGTGCGTGGGTGTGTCAGAGCACGACAACGCAAAAACAAACCGAACGGAGTGCACAGATGGACATGGCTGCTTGCCCGTACGCGCTGGACGTGACGGGGCGGGACATCGCGGGTGAGGTCGCGATGCTCCGGGAGCAGGCACCGGCGGTCGAGGTGGAGCTTCCGGGCGGGGTCCGCGCCTGGGCCGTGGTGGGCCAGCAGTACGTCGAGCGCCTGCTGCTCGACCCGCGGGTGTCCAAGGACGCCAGACGGCACTGGCCGGAGTTCGTCGACGGGCGGATAACGCCCGAGTGGCCGCTCTATCCCTGGGTGGCCAACGAGAACATGCTGTTCGCCTACGGCGAGGAACACAGTCGGCTGCGCCGCCTCGTCGCGGGGGCGTTCACGGCACGGCGGTCCGCGGCCCTGCGGCCCAGGGTCGAGGAGCTGACCGCCGAGCTGCTCGACGCACTGGACTCCGTGCCGGCCGGCGAGCCCATCGAGCTGCGTTCCGCGTTCGCGGAACTGCTGCCCCTGCAGGTGATATGCGAGCTGTTCGGAGTCGAGCGGGGCGCCGGGCGGGACGCGCTGTCGGCCGCGCTGCGCACCGTGTTCAGCACGACGGTCCCGGCGGACGAGATGGAAGCCGCGCGCATGACGGCCTTCGGGCTGCTGGCCGAGCACGTGGCGGCCAAGCGGGCCGAGCCGGGTGACGACCTGACGTCCTCGCTGATCGAGGCGCGGGACAACGGTGATGCGCTCACCGAGTCCGAACTTCTCGGCTCCCTCTTCCTGTTGATCGCGGCGGGCCAGGACACCACGTCCACGCTGATCACCAACGCCCTGGGCGCGCTGCTGTCCCGGCCCGAGCAGCTGGAGCACATTCGGGAGGGCCGGGCCGGCTGGGAGGACGTGGTCGCCGAGACGATCCGGGTCCACAGCCCCGCGAGCTACTCGCCCATGCGCTTCGCGGTGGAGGACATCGACCTGGACGGGGTCAAGATCCGGCAGGGCGACGCCATCCTCGTCTCCTTCGCGGCCAGCGGCAGAGACCCGGAGCGGTACGGGGCGGACGCCGCGGAGTTCGACCTGCTGCGCACCGGGCGCGACACCCTCGGATTCGGCCACGGCGTGCACCGCTGCCTGGGCGCCCCGCTGGCGGTGGTGGAGGCCACCGCCGCCCTTGCCGCGCTCTTCGAGCGCTACCCGGACATGGCCCTCGGCTGCCCGGAGCAGGACCTGGAGCCAATGCCCACCTTCCTGCTGAACGGCTACGCGGCCCTTCCGGTGGTGCTGCGCGAGGCCTGAGCGGGCGCCGGGCACGGCGTACGGGACAGATCCACAGGCTCCGCGGCGAACTCCGCCGCGGAGCCTTTCGTTGTTTCCGGACGGTGGGTGGGGAACCTTCGCCTCCCCCTTCTCCCCGTGGATTCGGCGGGCCCTCTTCGCCCACGTACAGAAACCGCATCAGCGGTTTGGTACAGGGGTTTCTTGGGCGTGTCTGACGCCGTGGAAGCGCTTCATCGCCCGCTTGCGCTGCCGGGTCGGCTGGACGGGTTCCCTGCCCGGTTGTTGACGTTGCCGTCCTGGTCCACAGCCCTTCACCCGGAGATCGCCCAAAGCCCACCCGAATTGCGACCCGCCCTGCCCGGGTCCTCACGCGTGGCTGAACTGTGTGTTCGACCCTGCCGGGCTATTAAAACCGCACAAGCGGTTTGTTAGACTCTCGGGTAGTGGGGCTCGCTGCATCGTGGGGAGCGGCCTGGTGTGACTGTGAGCGGTGGTGCCGGGGGCGCCAGCGAGTCCAGCTCCCTGGCTGACTCCGTGGCAGCCCCCTCGCCGCCTGCCCTTCCGCAGGCGTGGCAACCCCTCGCAGTGACGGAGTAGTTGATGGTCAAACAGGAACGCGCGGTGCGTACGCGTGACACCCTGATCCGGTCCGCGGCCGAGATCTTCGACCGGGAGGGGTTCGCGGTGGCGTCACTCACCGCGATCAGTACGCTGGCCGGGGTGAGCAACGGCGCGCTGCATCACCACTTCACCAGCAAGGCCGCGCTGACCGACGCCGTCGAGGAAGCGGCGCTGGCCCGGCTGCTGGCCGTCACCGAGCCCGTGCTCCCCGTCGGGGCAGGCCGTGTCCAGCTCCTGGTCGACGTGACCCACCGGCTGGCGGCGGCGCTGCGCGGGGATGTGGTGCTACGGGCCGGGTTCGAGCTGAGCGGTGAGATGTCCCGCCCGCCGCATGTCGACCTGCGCGAGTGGTGGCGGCGTTGGGTCGAGGAGACGCTCAAGCAGGCCGACGCCGAGAGTGAGTTGCGTCCGGATGTCACCGCTTCGGACGTGGTGAGTGCTGTCGTGGCCGCCACCGTTGGCTTCGAGGTGCTGGGGGTGCGGGAGGCGGAGTGGCTCTCGGCTTCCACCGTCACCCGGTTCTGGCGTCTGCTGCTGCCGACAGTCGTGCCGGCGGCTCTTCTCGAGGACCTGCATGCCGCGGGGACCTGCCCGCTGTAGGGCCCCTGAGCCCCGGTCTCGTGCGCGCGCACGAACACCGGGGCTTCTCGATGTTCAAGACCCACCGGTTTGTTTGACCTCCCTCTCGGGTCGTTGCAGAGGCCTCTCGGCTCGTTCTAGAGGGGAGATGGAGTGGCTCGTGAGACGGACCCGCTGCGGCCTGGGCTTTGTTTGTGCAGGTCAAGGCGCTATGGGAGGGGTTGTGAGGTGAACTGAGAGATAAAAACAGCACGGTCGGTTTCGTATTGACAAACCGCCAGTCCTGTTTTTTACTGAGTCAGGCTTATCCACGGACAGGGGAGTACGACGTGGACATCGAAGTACTGGGCACACTGGCGGTGCGGGAACAAGGAGTCTCCGTAACGCCGACCGCCCCCAAGCCGCGACAGGTGCTGGCACTGCTGGCCCTGCACGCAGACCAGGTCGTCCCGGTGTCGGCCCTCATCGAGGAGTTGTGGGCGGGGACGCCGCCGCGCAGCGCCCGCACCACGCTGCAGACCTACGTACTGCAGCTGCGGACCCTCATCGCGACGGCCCTGGAGCAGGGCGAGGGGGGTGAGGGCGGGGAAGGCCGGCGTACGGCCAAGGACGTGCTCGTCACGCTGCCCGGCGGCTACCTGCTCAACAGTGGCGGCGGCACCAGCGACGTCCGCGAGTTCGACCGGCTCGCCGGCATGGGCTACCGGGCCATGGACGCGGGCGACTTCCCGGGCGCGGCCCGGTTGCTGCGCGAGGCGCTGTCGCTGTGGTCGGGGCCGGCCTTCGCCGACGTACAGGGCGGCATCCAGCTCGACATGGAGACCCGTCGGCTGGAGGAGACCCGGCTGTGCGCCCTCGATCAGCGCATCGAGGCCGATCTGCGGATCGGACGGCACCGGGAGCTGCTCGCCGAACTGACCGTTCTGGCCAGCCGTTACCGCACCCACGAGAACCTGCACGGCCAGTTCATGCTGGCCCTGCACCGGTCCGGCCGCCGGGGCGAGGCGCTCGACGTCTACCAGCGGCTGCGCGGAGTCCTCGTGCGCGAGCTCGGGCTGGAGCCGTCGGCCGCCCTGCGCAGGCTGCAGCGCTCGATCCTCATGGCGGGCCCCGAAAGCCCCGCGGGGGTGGCGGAGACCGGCAACGAGCGACTCGTACGCGTGGGCTGAGATGCCCGCACACCACATCCGGCACGCCGCGGACGGCCCGGAGGTGCGGCCGCGCGACCGGACAGCCACAGGTCGGGGCCGAGGAGGAACCGCGGTGCAGGAGAGGTCGGAGCGGACCCGCAGGAAGCTGGTGCACGCGGGGGCCGAGATGTTCCACCGCAACGGTTACGCGAACGCGACACTCGGAGGGATCGCCGCGTTCGCCGGAGTGACCAAGGGGGCGCTGTACTTCCACTTCGCCTCCAAGGACGAACTGGCGGAGGCGGTCCAGCTGCGCGGTCGCGCACTGCTGGACGAGTCGGTACGGGAACGGCTCGAAGCCGGGCTCTCTCCGCTGCAGACGCTGGTCGACACCACGCACTGGATGGCCCGCACCCTGCGGGAGGAGTCGGCGATCCCGGCGAGCTTCCGCCTCACCAAGGAGTGCGCGGGCCTTCCCGAGGCCGTCGCCGACTTCCACCAGATCTGGCTCGCGGCGGTCTGCGGGCTGCTGCGTCAGGCCCGCGACGCGGGCGAACTGCGCGCCGAGGGCCGCTGGGAGAGCGTCGAATCGCTGGTCGCCGCCGCGGCCTGCGGGATCGAGGCGATGGCCGGCACCGCGATGCCCTACGCCGAGCTGCAGCGCCGGGTCTCCGGACTGTGGTCGCTGCTGCTGCCGATCCTGGTGCCCGAGGGCGCGGTGGGGGAATGGCGCACCGAAGTGCCGGCGCCCGATCTCCCGGCCCGCCCCGTGGGCGGCGCGCCGGGCCACCGATACCGGACCGTGTGCCACTGAAGGCTTGGAGGAGCAATCGATGACGAACGACCATCCTGCTGACGTGCTGAACGACCTCGTCGGGGTGCTCGGCGACGTCCTGCGGATCAAAGCGGAGAAGATCGATCCCGAGCAGACCTTCCGGACGCTGGGGCTCGACTCCCTGCTGGTCGTGGAGTTCGTGGCCGTCGTCAACAGCCGGTACGGACTGCGGGTGCGGGCGACCGACCTGTACGACTACCCGACTCCGGCGTCCTTCGCCCGGGAGGTCAAGCGGGCGATGAAAAGCGGGGAGGCCCGGCCGGCCGCCACCGTGCTCGCCGGTCCCGGCGCCGACACCGTTCCCGGCGCCGACACCGCTCCCGCAGCCCCCGTCCCCTCCGTCGCTTCTCCCGCTTCCGCCGTGGATCGGGTCCCCGCACCGGAACCCGCACGGGAACCCGCCGGGGCGCCCGCGGCGCAGCAGATCGCGGAGGTGCTGCGCGAGCAGCTCGCGGCGATCCTGTGCTGCGACGCCTGGGACATCGACACCACCGCCCCGTTCAACGTGCTGGGCGTCGACTCCATCGTGGGCGCGGAGTTCATCGCCGTCGTCAACCGCACCTTCGGCATGAAGGAGCGGTCCGTCCTGCTCTACGAACACCCCAACATCGCAGCCATGGCTGCCTACATCGCCGTGCGCACCGGAGCCTTCGGGCACGAGGCCGCCCCCGTCCGGGCGCCCGAGCTCGCCTCCCGTCCGGCGGCCCGGGACGACCTCGACGTCCTGCTGGACGCGGTCCGCGAAGACCGGCTCAGCGTGGACGAGGCGCTCGTGCTGCTCGCCCGCCGCGGCTGAAGCCGTCTCTCACTCCAGAAGGAGCGCGTCCAGATGGACGAGAAGGAAGTCCTGACCCGGTTCAAGAACGGTCATCTGGACCGGGCACAGGCGGCCGCGCTGCTGACGGGCACCGGCGCCGGTGCCCGTACCGCCACGGGTACGGCTGCCCGTAGCGGCGGCACGGTTCCGGTGCCCGTGGCGTTTCCGCGGCCGGACACCGCGCGGGAGCGGGCCGCGGAAGTGCCGTCTCCCACCGAGCGGATCGCCGTGGTCGGGATGGCCGGACGCTACCCGGGTGCGCCCGACCTCGCCTCGTTCTGGCGCCAGGCGCGCGAGGGGCGCGGCAGCGCCGGAGCGCCGCCGTCCGGGCGGCCCGGCGACGAGCGGGGCCACTACCTGGAGCGCGTCCAGGACTTCGACGCCGGGTTCTTCGGGATCGACGTGTCCGAGGCGGCCCTGATCGACCCTCAGGAACGGCTGTTCCTGGAGACGGCGTGGGAAGCGCTCGAGGACGCCGGATGCACCGGCGGCCGCCTGGACGCCCTCACCGCCGCGGACGGGACTCCGCGCAGCGTCGGGGTGTTCACCTGCGCCGGGACCGGGGACTACGCGCTGCTCGCGGCCCGGACCTGGACGCGCGAGCGGCCCGTACGGCTGCCCCGCGGCGGCCACTGGAGCCTGCCCAACCGGTTCTCGGCCCTGGCCGGCCTCACCGGCCCCAGCCAGTCGGTCGACACCGCGGAGTCCTCCGTGCTCGTCGCCCTCCACCTGGCGGCGGCCGCCCTGCGCGCCGGGGAATGCGCCGCCGCGCTCGTGGGCGGAGTCCAGCTGCTGCTGCACCCCTCCAGCCGCCGTCCCGGCGCGGGCGAGGGCGTCGGCGCGCTGCTGCTCAAGCCCCTGGCGCGGGCCCTGGCCGACGGGGACACCGTCCACTGCGTGATCCGCGGCAGCGCCGTCGGCCACACCGCACCGGGCCTCCCGTCCGCCGGACCCGGCCGCGGGTCCCGCGCCGCCGGCGCTGACGAGGAGGCTCCCGGACAGCGGGTGCTGCGCGCCGCGCTGCGGGCGGCCGCGGTGGACGCCTCCACCGTCGCCGTCCGCGAGGACACCGATTCCGTACGGGCGTTCGTGGGCGAGGCCGGGGCCGTGACCGCGGCGGCCGCGCTCACCCGGGCCGTGCTCCAGCTGAGCCACCGGGTCCTGGTGCCCGGTCCGGGCAGGGCCGAGGCGCAGGCCTGGGAGGGCGGGGAGCCGGCGCCCCGCCGGGCGTCGGTCGGGGCGCACGGAGCCGGTGGCTGCGCCGCGCACGTGATCCTCGAGGAGTACCTCCCCGCCGCCGGGTCCGGCGAGGCCGCCGGACCCACGGGGACCGGGCTCACGGGGGCCGACGGAGCCGCCGAGCTGTTCGTGCTGTCCGCGCCCACCCCCGCCCATCTCGTCGCCACCGCACGCCGGTTCGCCGCGCTGCTGCGCGGAGCCGGGCCGGTACCGGCGCTGGGGGTGCTCGCCCGCGCCCTGCGCACCGGGCGCGCCGCCATGGACTGCCGGTTCGCGGCCGTCGTCGCCGGCGCCGCCGAACTCGCGGAGGTCCTGGAGCGGTTCGCCGCGGACGGCGGCCCGTGCGCCGACCTGCGGGACGGCGGCGCGGACCCGCTGGGCATGGGCGTCGTGCCCGAGACGGCCGACTACCTCGCCGCGCTGTGGCGGGCCGGGCACCTGCACCAGGTCAGGAGCCTGTGGCTGTCCGGACTGGACGTCGACTGGGCGGCCCTGGAGCGGGCTCACGGGGCGGGCGCCGTGGCCGTGCCGCTGCCCGCGTCCGCGTTCCTGCGCTCCCCGTTGTGGCTGGGCGGCGAGGAGGAGCGGGCATGACCCTGCTGCCTTCCGGGGCCTCCGGGCCTTCCGGCTCCTCCGGTCTTTCCGGGTCCTCCTGGTCCTCTGGGCCGGACGAGAACGGGCCCGTCCCGATCAACCTGTGGTTCTGTCCCAACGAGGACCTCGCCCCCGGGATCGCCGCCACCCTGGCCTCGTACTGGCTGGACGAGCACGAGCAGGAGGTCGCCGGGCGCTTCCTCTTCGAACGCGACCGCCGCCAGTACCTCGTCGCCCACGCCCTGGTGCGCCGGGTGCTGGCCCTGGAGACCGGCATCCCCGAGGCCGAGGCGATCATCTGGCGCTCCTCGCGCGGGCGGCCGTTCCTCCAGATGCCCACTGGAGGACTGCCGCGCGGCGCCGACACCCTGGACTTCAACCTCTCGCACGCCCACGCGTACAACCTGCTGGGGGTGTCCCGCGAGCACCGCATCGGCGTGGACGTCGAGCGGCTGGACCGGGGCGAACGCGGGCTGGAGAACATCATCGCGACGTTCTCCCCCCAGGAGCAGGACTGGATCGCCCGCGCCGCCCCCGGGCGGCCGCGCGACCGGCGCGCCCTGCGCCTGTGGACGCTGAAGGAGGCGTACTCCAAGGCCCGCGGCCTGGGACTCGCCCTGCCCTTCGACTCCTTCGCCTTCACCCTGGCCGAGGACCAGGGCGTGCTCTCCTTCCGGCCGCCCGCCGACGACTCGGCGCGGCGCTGGCGGTTCCTCGAGGTCGAGCCGGTGCCGGAGGTGCTGGCGGCGGTGGCGGTCGAGGTCGATGTCGCCCACCTGCCGGCGGTCCACCTGCACCACGGATTTCCGTGGGGGCGCGCCGCACCGCGCCGCCTGGTGCTGCCGGAACTCGCCGGAGTGTGAACCGGGTGCGTGAAATCGGCCGTCGCATTGCCGAAAAGACTCCGGGCGGGCGTATATCCGCCGCCGCTGGAATGGCACTGGAGAATATCTCGAGCGAAATTCCGGGCAATGTGGCTTCCTCTCCCATTCGGTCAGAGGCCGGACGGAACTTCCCGGGCCCGTTCGGACAGGAGTGTGAAACGGCGTACGAGTTCGTCCTGTTCGCGGCCGATGGCGTCGATGCGGGCCCGGAGGCGGGCGATTTCCCCGCCCAGGTCCAGCGCGGCCGCGTCGGCGCCCGCGGCGGCCGGGGGCGGTCCGGCGGAGTCCAGCCCCGGCTCCCGGAGCAGGATGGACTCCATCCGGTCCCGCAGGGCCGGCCCGGGCCCGATGCCGATCTCGCTCATCAGCCGCTGCCGGGCCCGCTCGTACACGCCCAGGGCTTCGGACCGGCGGCCGCACCGGTACAGGGCGAGCATCAGCAGGTCGTAGAAGCGCTCCCGGGTGGGATGGGCCGCCGTGAGCCGTTCCAGTTCCCCGGTGACCTCGGCGTGCCGCGCGCCGCGCAGCTTCGCCTCGTAGCACGTCTCCAGGGCGGCCAGCCGGCTCTGCTCCAGCCGCTCCGCCTCCCGTGCGCAGATCTGGCCCCGTCCGCTGCCTTCCAGCGCGGGGCCGCGCCACAGCGCCAGGGCCCGGTCCAGCAGGTCGGCGGCGTGCGCGGGATCGGCCACGACCGCCGCCCGGCCCTGCGCGGAGAGCCGGGTGAAGCGCTGGGCGTCCGTACGGGCGGAGCCGAGCCGCAGCAGGTAGCCGAGGGGGTGCGTGGTGATCAGGGCCTGGCCCGGATCGCCCTCGCCGGCGGGCGCCAGCAGCCGGCGCAGCCGGGCCACATGGGCCTGCAGCGCGTTGGCCGCGCCCGCGGGCGGGCGGTCACCCCACAGTTCGTCGATGAGCCGCTCGGCGGAGAGCACCTCCCCGGCCCGTACGACCAGGGCCGCGAGCAGGGCGCGCTGCTTGGCGCCGGACGGCGTGATCCGGGTGCCCGACCGGTGGTCGTGCACCTCGACGGGGCCCAGGACGCGGAAGTCCAGGCCGTCGCTCCGACTTACGTCCCATTCCATCGGTCACTCCTCCCAGCGATCCGGTGGGAATCGCGGAAAGACCTGTACGGCCGGTCGTTGAATTACGTTCCGGCAGTCATCCCGCAAGGGAATCTAACAGTTTGACTGAAGTGCGCAAACGTCGAAGTTCGAGGTGTGCTCGACAGGCGCTCAAGAAATTGAGGGGTGTTGCCCTGGGTCCCGCTACTGTGCCTCAGTCGAAGGCTTGAAATCGATGGGAACTCGACGACGTGCGGAGGAAACCGTGAAGATTCAGGTTCTGGGTCCGTTGAGTGCCGAAGTCAACGGGGGCTCGATTGTTCCGACGGCCGGCAAGCCGCGCCAGATTCTGGCGCTGCTCGCGCTCTACCCGGGGCGGGTGATGCCCGTACCGACCCTGATGGAGGAGGTGTGGGGCACCGACCTGCCCCAGAGCGCGCTCACCACCCTGCAGACCTACATATTGCAGCTGCGCAGGAGGCTCGGCACCGCCATGGGGCCGGGCGACCCGGGCGGCGCCAAGGAGGTCCTCGCCACGCGGCACGGCGGGTACCTGCTCCAGATCGCCCCGGAGAGCGTGGACGTCCACGAGTACGAGCGACTGGTGGCCGACGGGCAGAGCGCCTTCGAGGAGGGCGACGACGAGCGCACCGCCACCAAGCTGCGGCAGGCGCTGGCACTCTGGCAGGGTCCGGCGCTGGTCGACGTACGCGTGGGACCGATCCTCGAGATCGAGGTCATGCGCCTCGAGGAGAGCCGGCTGGTCACCGTCGAGCGGCGCATCGACGTGGACCTGCGGCTGGGCCGGCACACCGAGCTCATCGCCGAGCTCTCCGAGCTGATCGCCCGGCACCCGCAGCACGAGGGCCTGCACTCGCAGGCGATGGTGGCGCTCTACCGCTCCGGCCGTCAGGCCACCGCGCTCGACGTCTACCGCCGCCTTCGGATGCGCCTCATCGAGGACCTCGGGGTGGAACCCTCCCCGCAGCTCCAGCGCCTGCACCAGGCGATGCTGACGGTGGATCCGGCACTCGACGTGCCGGCCGGCCCGCGCCGGGGATCCACCTTCGACCTGTACGCGGCCTGAGATGCGACACGGGAACGCAGGAACCGCGGACCGGGGCCGAAAGCCCCGGTCCGCGGTGGCGTGACCCGGATCCGGGGAGGGCTCGAGCCGGCCTCGAGTCGGGCTGCGCAGGGTGGGGTGGATATGGCGGGCGAGGAAGGACGGGGCATGGCACGGGAACAGGACGTGCGGCTGGTGTGCTTCGCGCACGCGGGAGCCGGGACCTCGGCCTTCCACCGCTGGAGCGATCTGCTCGGCCCCGGAGTGACCCCAGAGCCCCAGCTGCTGCCGGGCCGTGACGGGCGGCGCCGCGAGGCGCGGGTGACCACCCGCGAGGCGCTCCTCGACGACCTGCGCGACCTGTTCAAGGAGCAGCCGCCCGGACCGTACGTCCTGTACGGGCACAGCCTCGGCGGGCTGATCGCCTACACGCTCACCCGCGCGCTGGACGACGCCGGACTGCCGCTGCCCGAGCTGCTGGTGATAGGCGCCGTGCCGCCGCCCGACGTGTTCGCGGGGGCGGCCTTCGCCGCCGACGCCCCCGACGACGAACTGATGCGCATCCTCGAGAGCTTCGACGGCGTGCCCGCCGGAATCGATCCCGGCGTGTGGCACCGCTTCGTCTTCCCCGTGCTCCGCGACGACCTGCGGCTGGCCGCCTCGCTGCGCGCCGCCGCCCTCGACCCGGTCGCCGGCGGTCCGGTGCCCGTCCCGTTGCTGGCCGTCGCCGGCAGCGAGGACCCGGTGGGACCCCCCGACGTGCTCCGGGGCTGGAGCGAGTGGACGACCGGGCGCTTCGAGTCCCGCACGGTGCCCGGCGGACACTTCTTCGTCCGCGACGGCGAACTGCCGAGACTCCTCGGGCAGGTCTGCCGGACGGTGGGGCGGTCCGGGCGTTGAAACGCGTGGTCATCACCGGTATCGGGGTGGTCGCCCCGGGCGGTGGCGGCACCAAGGGCTTCTGGTCGATGCTGACCTCCGGGCGCTCCGCCACCCGCGCGGTCACCTCCTTCGACGCCCGGCCGCTGCGCTCGCGCGTCGCCGCCGAGATCGACTTCGACCCCCGGGAGCACGGGCTGAGCGCCGGGCAGGCCATGGACCTCGCCCGCGTGACGCAGTTCGCGCTGGCCGGGGCCCGCGAGGCGCTCGCCGACAGCGGGGCGGCTCCGACGCTCGACCCGCTGCGCACCGGGGTCGCCCTGGGCAGCGCGCTCGGCTGCGCCGCCGAGCTGAGCCTGGAGTACGCCGTGGCCAGCCACGTCGGCGCCCGCTGGCTGGTCGACCACACCCGGGCGGTGCCCCACCTGTACGACTACTTCGTACCCGGCTCGCTGGCCGCCGAAGTGGCCCGGGACGCGGGGGCGCAGGGCCCCGTCTCGTTCGTCGCCGGAGGCTGTACGGCCGGCCTGGACTCGCTCGGCCACGGAGCCGAGCTGATCCGCGAGGGCAGCGCGGACGTCGTGCTCGCCGGGGCCGCCGAGGCCCCGATCTCCCCGGCCGTCATGGCCTGTTGCGACATCGTCCGGATCACCTCGCGGCGCAACGCGGAGCCTTCGAGCGCCGCGCGGCCCTTCGACCGGACCCGTGACGGGTTCGTGCTCGGCGAGGGCGCGGGCGTCCTGGTCCTGGAGGAGCGGGAGCGGGCCCGCCGCCGCGGCGCCCGCATCTACGCGGAGCTCTCCGGCTACGCGAGCCGGGCAGCCGCCCAGCACATGACGGGGCTCAGCCCGGACGGCACGGAGCTGGCCGCGGCCATCGGTGCCGCGCTGGAGGAGGCCCGCCTGGACGCGTCCGCCGTCGAGTACGTCAGCGCGCACGGCTCGGGCACCCGGCAGAGCGACCGGCACGAGACCGCGGCCATCAAGCGCGCGCTCGGCCGGCACGCCCGCAACGTGCCCGTCAGCGCGATCGCCTCGATGACCGGATATCCCCTCGGCGCGGTCGGTGCCTTCCAGGCCGCCGCCGGGGCCCTGGCGATCGAGTACGGAACGGTGCCGCCCACCGCACACCTGCGGGTGCCCGACCCGGAGTGCGATCTCGATTTCGTCCCCGGGACCGCCCGTCACCAGCACACGAGCGCGGTGCTGGCCCTAGGCAGCGGATTCGGCGGGTTCCAGAGCGCGCTCGTGCTGACCCGGCCGGAGACCGACTGACCGGACCGGCCGGACCGACCCGCGAGAGAGGGACACCTCCCATGGACCACCCCGATCCGTGCCCCGCCACCGGCGCCGAGACCGAGACCGACGTGTGCGTCGTCGGCGCCGGGCCCGCCGGGCTGGCACTGACCCTCATGCTGCTGCGCTCCGGCGTCCGCGTGACGCTCATCGAGCGTTCCACCGCCCTGCGGCGGGAGTTTCACGGCGAGATCCTCCAGCCGGGCGGCCAGCGCATCCTCGACGAGCTCGGCGTCCTCGGACCGGCGCGGTCCCGCGGTTCGCTCGCCCTGACCGGCTTCCAGGTGCTGGACCGCGACCGGGTGCTTCTCGACATCGACTACGGGCGGCTGCCCGCCCCGTACGACCACCTGCTGGCCCTCCCGCAGCCGCACCTGCTGGCCGGACTCCTGGACGCCTGCCGGGAGCTGCCCGGCTTCACGCACCTGGAGGGCCACCGCGTGTCGGCCCTGCTGGAGAAGCGGCCCGGCAGCCCGTGCACCGGGGTCGTCGCCAGGGGCCCCGACCGGGCGCCCGTCACCGTACGCGCCCTGGCCGTGGTCGGCGCGGACGGACGGTTCTCCAAGACCCGGGCGCTGGCCGGGATCGGGGCCGGGCGCTCGGACTCCTTCGCCCACGACGTGGTGTGGTTCTCGCTGCACGCGCCCGGCCGGGCCACCGGGAAGGTCAGGGTGCACCGGGCCGGCGGCAGCGCTGTCCTGGTCCAGGACAGCCATCCCGACCGGCTGCGGATCGGCTGGACCCTGCCGCACGGCGGATGGAGCCGGCCGGGCCGCGGGATCGAGGACATCCGGCGCGAACTGGCGGGGGTGCTGCCGCAGTTCGCGGACCTGCTGCACGAGCAGCTCACCTCGCTCAACCAGCTCACCCTGCTCGACGTCTTCGCCTCGCACGCCGAGGAGTGGACGCGCGACGGCCTCGTCCTGATCGGGGACAGTGCGCACACGCACGGCCCGATCGGCGCCCAGGGCATCAACCTCGCGCTCCAGGACGCCGCCGCCCTGCATCCCGTGCTCGTGGAGGCGCTGGGCCGGGGTGCGGTCACGGGGGCGGGCCTGGAACCGTACGCCCGGCGCCGGGCGGCCGCGGCCGCGGCGGTCCACCGGATGCAGCGGATGCAGGCGCGCGCGATGTTCGGGGCGGACGGGGCGTTCGCCCGGTTCGCGCTGGCCCGCACCGCCGGGATCGTCACGCGCACCCCCATAGGGGGGAAGATCACGCGCAAGGTCGCGTACGGGACCGATCCGGTGGCCGTGCGCACCGATCTGTTCACCGCGGCGGCGGCGCACCGGCCGGGCTGACCGGGCCGGCCGGGCCGGCCGGGGCTGCCGCGAGGCCCGTCAGCGGAAGCGGGCCTTCGGGTGGTCGGCGACATCGCCGAGCAGCCCGAAGTAGTCGGCGCGCAGCTGCCGGATGCGGGCCTCGGAGAACACGGACGCGTCGTACGTGAACACGCAGTGCGCGGCGCGCTCGTCGTGCCGCAGCATCAGGGTCAGCGGCCGGGCCGCCGGGGCGGGAGCGGAGGTGAACGGCTCGGCGCGCAGCCGGCCGCCCCAGGAGGCCGCGCCCCGCCGGGGCCCGTCGGCGGCCGGGCCGGCGCCGAACTGCACCTCGCCCAGCTGCTCCACCAGCCGCGGCCGGCGCAGCTGCGCGGCGACCGGCTCCAGCGGCACCTCGTGGTGCGCGAAGTCCCATGCGCTGGTGTGCCGGACCCGGTCGACGACCTCGCCGAAGGCGGGCGCGCCGGTCAGGTCGGTCCGCAGCGCCACCGCGTGGGACAGCGGGCCCAGCATGCGCTGCTCCCCGCCCCGCGCGCGCTCGGGGACGGGCCCGCGGACAGTGATGTCCCGCTGGCCCGACCAGCAGGCCAGCAGCAGCTGGAAGGCGGCCAGGCCCACCACCTGCACGCCGGCCCGGTGCCGGCGCGCGGCCTCCGAGATCTTGGCGGACAGCTCCTGCGGCAGCGGGAACGACAGGGCCCGCCCGGCGCCCGGGGTGCGCCCGGGCGCACCCGGCGCGCTCAGGTCCCAGGGCAGGACGGCCGGTTCGGCGCCGTTGAGCCGTTGCAGCCAGTACTCGGTGCTCTCGTCGACGCGTCCCTGCGCCGCGCGCTGCAGCTGCCAGGCGGCGAGGTCGGCGTACTGGGCGGCCGGACGGTCCGCCGGCACGCCGCGGTAGGCGGCAGCGAGTTCCGCGACGAGCCCGCCGAGCGCGGCGGCGTCGGCGATCAGCTCGTGCAGGACGAAGACGGCCACGTGGTCGCCCGGGCCCTGGCGCAGCAGCCGCAGCCGGGCCAGCGGTTCGCGCGCCGGGTCGAACGCCTGCTCCCGCTCCGCCGCGACGGCCGCGGGCACCTGCGACGGCCGGACCTCCGCCAGCGAGATGGGCACGGTCGGACCGGCCTGCGCCGCGACGACCTGGGTGAGCCGGCCCTCGTGCACGAGGTAGCGGCTGCGCAGGATCTCGTGCCGGCCGGCGACGGCTTGCCAGGCGGCCGCCAGGGCGCGGGTGTCCAGGTGTCCCGTCAGCCGGAGCGCCGCCGTCACCACCGGCGGGCGGGCCCGGTGCGGGAGTCCGGCCCAGAGCGCCTCCTGGCTCGGTGAGGCCGCGAAGTACAAGGGGCCGGGACCGGCCGGACGGGGCAGCCGCGCGACGGCGTCCGGCTCCGGCTCGGGTCTGGGTCTGTGCTCGGGATCGGGGTCCGCGACCAGCGCGGCCGGGGTCCCGGCTTCGTCCATGAGTACCGTCGTCACCATCGGTTCAACGCCTCCTCGGCGATCAGCGCCGTGGGGCTCGCCGGCTTCCGGCCCGGCGGGCCGGGCGCGGTACCCCCGGCGGAAGTCCGGGTAGTGCGAGGTCACGCGAACGATAGGCACGGCCGTGGGCACCGGCCCGATTCCTCGAGCGCCCGTCCATCGCACGCGTGGCGGTCGTCGATTCCGGCCACCGCGCGACAACCATCGCGACGTGTCCTGTGGCCCGGCTTGAGTGCGCTTCGAAGCTCCTTCGAGCACGAATGCCGACGGTGGTACCCGACACCCGCAGGAGCCGCCCGCCGGCCCGCCCCCCGGCCCACCGCAAGCCGCCCGGCCCCCGGACCGCCCGACCGTCAGCCGCCCGACCAGTGAGGACAGCCGTGCCGCGATTCACGTATCCCGAACTCCCGCTGGACACCCTGCTGCGCCGGGCCGCCGTCCGCGACCCCGGCGGCTGCGCCATCGCGGCGGGCGCCGACACGGTCACCTTCGCCGAGCTCGACGACCGGGCCGACCGGTACGCGAGCTACCTGGAGCACCGGCTCGGCCGCCGGGGTGCCCGCGTGGGCGTCGCCAACGTCCTGGACGCGGACTTCGCCGCCGCCTACTACGGCACCGTCCGCAGCGGCAACACGGTCGTCCTGGTCAACCCGCTGATCAAGGAGGCGGGGCTGGTCCACGTCTGCGCCACGGCCCGGGTGGAGGTGGCCCTGGTCCCGACGGCGACGGCCGAACTGCTCGTCAAGGCGCGCGAGCAGCTGCCCGCCCTTGCCGAGATCGTCGTGACCGACGCGCCCGACGGGGTGGTGCCCGCGGACACCCTGCCGCTGGCCGTCGTCCTGGACCGGGCGCCCGCCGTCGGGCACGGCCCCGCCGGACTCGGCGCGGGCAGCGCCGACCTGTCCGCCGACGCCTGCATCCAGTTCACGACGGGCACCACGGGCCTGCCCCGCGGAGTCCGCCTCAGCCACCGCAATCTGGTGGCCAACGCCGCCCAGACCGCCGGTGCGCACGGCCTCGGCAGCGACAGCGTGACCCTGAACCACCTGCCGCTCTACCACGTCATGCACCTCAACTCGGCGATCTACGCGGGAGCCCGCCAGGTGCTGTGCTCCGACCCGGCCCCGACGGCCGCGCTCGAGCTGGCCGCCCGCAGCGGAGCCACGCACTTCTACGGGCTTCCGGCCCGCCTGCACCAGCTCGCCGCCGCCGTCCGCCTCGGCGAGGAGGACGGCGCCGGCCGGGCCGCCCCGCCCGCCGGGCTGCGGCTGAAGGCAGTCCTGTCCGGCGGCACGGGGCTGGCCCCCGCCGCCACCCGGCAGCTCCAGGACTGGCTGGGCGTCCCCGTCGTCCAGGGCTACGGGATGGCCGAACTCTCCCCGCTCGCCCACAGCCAGGACCCCGAGCACCCCCTGACCGGCTCGGTCGGTGCCCCCGTGGCGGGCACCCGGTGCCGGATCGTCGACCTCGCCTCCCGGGAGCCGGTCGACGTGTACAGCACCGGCGAGGTCCAGATCCGCGGACCGCAGGTGATGACCGGATACCTCGGCGACGAGGGCCAGGGGCACCTGGACGCCGAGGGCTGGTTCTCCACCGGCGACGTCGGCTACGTCACCCCGGACAACGTGCTCTTCCTCGTGGACCGGATCGGCGACGTCTTCAAGTACGACAACGAACTCGTCTCCCCGACCGCCGTCGAGCGGATCCTCGCCGAGGACCCGCGCGTCGCCGACTGTGTGGTCGTGGGCTGGCCCGACCCCGTCCACGGGGCCCTGGTGTGGGCGGGGATCGTGCTGCGCGAACCGACCGCCCCGGGACTGCTCGACCTCGTCGACTCGATCGTGGTGCGGGCCAACGAGCGGCTCGCGCCGTTCGAGCAGATCCGCCGCGTCGAGGTCGTCGACTCCGTTCCGCGCACGCCCGTCGGCAAGCCGGAGCGCCGCGGTCTGCGCCGAACCCTCCACGAACGGGCGGCCGCCGAGGCCGCCGCCTGATCCCCGAACCGTCCACCGTCTTCGTTCCCCCCGATTTGAGGAGAGACCATGACCACCTTCATCAACAAGCTGACCGTGCAGGGCGACGTCAACGAGTTCCTGGCCGCCAAGGAGCCGATCACGGCCTTCATGAGCTCGCAGCCCGGCCACATCGGCAACCGCACCCTGCGCAACCTGAACGAGCCCGGCGTCTTCGTCGAGGTAGCCCACTGGGACGACCAGGCCGCCCACCAGGCCGCCGTGGGCAGCGAGGAGTTCCGCGCCCTCGTCGCCCCGCTCGCCGCGCTCGCCAAGCCCGAGCCGGGCCTCTACGAGGTGGTCGAGGCGGGCGCCCGCCTGCAGGAGGACGGCACCTACGCCTGATCCCGGACCGTCCCCGCTTTTTTCCACCCCCACCGCTGCCACCCCGATTTGAGGAGAAACCCATCATGGTGACTTTGATCAAGAAGATGACCGTTCTCGGCGACATCAACGAGTTCCTGGCCGCCAAGGACCCGGTCACGGCCCACCTCGCCGCGACGGAGGGCCACGTCGGCAACCGCACGCTGCGCAACCTCGGCCAGCCCGGGCTCTTCATCGAGATCGCCCACTGGAACGACCTCGACCAGTACGAGGCCGCCGTGGGCAGTGCGGAGTTCCTCGCCCTCGCCGCCGTGCTCTCCCCGCTCGTCACGACCGAGGCGGGCCTCTACGAGGTGGTCCCCGTGGGCGCCCGCCTGGACGCGGCCGGTACCTATGCCTGATCAGGCCCAGGACCGGACCGGTGCCCGGGCGCAGACCGAGGCCGCCCAGGTCCTGGTCGTCGGCGCCGGGCCGGTCGGTCTGACGGCCGCCCACGAACTGGCCCGCAGGGGCCTGCGGGTGCGGTTGATCGACGGCGCCGACGGGCCCGCGCGCACCAGCCGCGCGGTGGCCGTGCACCCGCGCACCCTGGAGACCTTCGACCAGATGGGCGTCGTGGCGCCGGTGATCGAGGCCGGGCGCCGCAACCGCGCCTTCACCATGTTCGCCCGCGGGCGCAAGCTGGTGCGGCTGGACGCCGACTACTCCTCCATGCCCACCCGGTACCCGTACACCGTCATCATCGAGCAGACCCGCACCGAGTCGGTGCTGCGCGAGGCCGTGGCCCGGCTCGGCGTCCGCGTCGAATGGGGCGTGCGGCTCACGGACCTCGCCCAGGACCCCTCCGGGGTGCGGGCCCGCCTGGAACGTGCCGACGGCACGCGGGAGGAGTACGAGGTTCCCTGGCTGGTCGGCTGCGACGGCGGCCACAGCACGGTCCGCAAGCAGTTGGAGCTGCCGCTGATCGGCGAGTCCAGCGAGACCTGGGAACTGGCCGACGCGCCGGTGGTCACCGGCCTCGCACAGGACAGCATCTACTGGGTGCACACCGGCCGGCAGGCGATGATGATGGTGCCGTACAGCCGCGAGGGGCACTGGCGGCTGCTGGACACCGCGCCCGCCGGTGACACGGCGGGCAGTACCGCGAGCCGCTTCGGCGCCAAGCTCAGCGCGGGGCTCGGACAGAGCGTGAGCGTGGGCGAGCCGCAGTGGACCTCCGTCTTCACCTTCCAGCAGCGCATGGTGCCGCGGATGCACGAGGGCCGCTGCTTCGTGGCCGGTGACGCCGCGCACGTGCACAGCCCCGCCTCCGGGCAGGGCATGAACACCGGTGTGCAGGAGGCGTACAACCTGGCGTGGAAGCTCGCCCAGGTCGAACAGGGCTGGGCCGGGCGCGAACTGCTCGACACCTACGGCCGGGAGCGCGTACCGGTCGGCAAGGCGCTGCTCGGCAGCACCCGTACGGCCACCTTCCTGGTCCAGTTCAAGAACGTGATGGCCGGGCTGATGCTGCCGGTCGTCTTCGGCGTGGTGCGCAATGTCCCGCCGCTGCGCCGGGCCATCCAGCGCAAGGTGCTCGGCGGCATGTCCGGGCTGCGCCTGGCCTACCCCGAGTCCTCACTGACCACCCCGGACCCCGGCATCGGGACCCCGGCGGGCAGCCGTGCGTCGGCCGCCGCCGCCCGCTTCCCCGGCGACCCGGGCGCGGACGCGCTCCAGGAGGAACTGCGCGACACCCGCTGGTCGCTGCTGTGTGCCGCGGGCGGCCGCGGCGCGGCTCGCCGTGCGGCGGCCGACGCGGCCGCCGAGCACGGCCCGTGGCTGTCGGTACGGACTGTCGGCGGGGCCCCCGGCGAGGGCCCCGGAACGCTGGCCGACCCGGACGGCCGGCTGCGTCAGGCGCTGGGCCTGGTGCCCGGCGGCTGGGTGCTGATCCGGCCCGACGGGTACTTCGCCACCAGTGGCGCCTCGCTGACCGGCGAGATCCTGCGCCGGGCACTGGCCCCGCTGGGCCCTGAGGCCGTACGGGTACGCGAGCCCGTACCGGTACGCGAGCCCGCCGACGTCGTCTGAACCGCCCCCCGACGGTCAGACGGCGCCGGCGAGCGAGGCGGTCAGCCGCGCCGACACCGTGCGCAGCACGGCGGCCGTGTGGTCGCTCAGGTAGAAGTGCCCGCCCGTGAAGACCTCCGAGTGGAAGTCGCCCGTGGTGTGCCGCTGCCAGGCCAGCGCCTCCTCGACGGTGACCTTCGGGTCCGCGTCGCCGGTGAACGCCGTCACCGGGCAGCGCACCGCGGCTCCGGGCCGGTAGACGTGCGTCTCCACGGCCTTGTAGTCGCCGCGGATCGTCGGCAGCAGCATCGCCCGCATCTCGGGGTCGTCCAGCAGCTCGGAGCCCGCCGCCTGGTGGGACTGGATCTCGGCGACCAGCGCCGCGTCACTCACGTCGTGCCAGCGCTCGCCGCGGCTGACCGAGGGGGCCCGGCGGCCCGAGACGAACAGCTCGACGGGCCCCTCCCCCCGCTCCTCGAGGCGCTGGGCGACCTCGAAGCCGAGGACGGCTCCCATGCTGTGCCCGAACAGGGCGAGCGGCTTGTCCCGGTACGCCGAGAGCTCCTCGGTGATCCGGTCGGCGAGGGTGGGGATGTCGTCGATCAACGGCTCCATGCGCCGGTCCTGGCGGCCGGGATACTGCACGGCCAGCACCTCGACCGAGGGCGAAAGCGCCTGGGCGACCGGGAAGTAGAAGCTGGCGGAGCCGCCCGCGTGCGGCAGGCAGAGCAGGCGTACGGCCGCGTCGGGGGCTGAACTGAAGAGGCGGAACCATTCCGGATCGCCGCTGGGCCCGTTCATCTGCTTCTCCGCTCGCCGCTCTTGATCGTTCTTGATCACCCTCGATGACCGGTTCCAGGGTGCAGGTCGGGGCGGCTGCGCGAAACCCCGGACCGGCCGCCACGGCCGCTCGCTCGACGGGACCTCGACCGGATCTCCGGCGCGCCTCCGGCCGTCCGGGAAACCCTGTCGATCAGCGGGTGTCACCGAACCCGCCGTGATCCGTACGACCCGGCCCACCCCCGTCCCGGTCGTACGGCTCGCAGCGCACCGGCCGGCGCGCTGCACCAGATCCGAGGCCGTCGCCCCTCCTGACGAGGACGCGACGGCCTCGGATCGTTGCGTCCGGCGCGCCCGGCCGCCCGGATCCTCGAGAGCCCCTGGAGAGGTCGAGACGGATTCGAGCGGCTCTCCGGTGGATCTTGTCAATCTCGAGAGCCAGGGCGAGAGAGGTTGAGCCGATGACGGGTGACCGAGTGCACCGCAGGACATACGCGGTGGACGTGGCGGCGCCGGCAGGCGTGGTCTACGGGTTGATCGCGGACACCACCCAGTGGCCGCTGTTCGTGCCGCCGAGCATCCATGTCGAACGGCTCGACTTCGACGGGATCCGCGACCGGTTCCAGATGTGGGTCACCGCCAACGGCACGGTCAAGTCCTGGCTGTCGCACCGCACCCTGGACGCACAGGCCCACCGCATCGACTTCCACCAGGAGGTCCCGGCCGGGCCCGCCACGTCCCTGGGCGGCCGCTGGACGGTCGAGGCACAGGGCGCCGCAGGCTCCCGGCTGACGCTGGACCACGAGTTCACCGTCGCCGACGACCGGCCTGAGGACCTGTCCTGGGTGGAACGGGCGACGGACACCAACAGCCGGGCCGAGCTGGCACGGCTGAAGGAGACCGCCGAACGCTGGACCTCCCTGGACTCCCTGCTCCTCTCCTTCGAGGAGTCCGTACGCGTCAAGGGACCGGCCGAACTCGTCTACGACTTCCTCTGCGGCATCGCGGACTGGCCCGGCCAGGTCCCGCACGTCTCGCGCGCCGACGTCGCCGAGGTCCAGCCCGGCGTGCAGCTGGTCCGCATGGAGACCGTGTCCGGACCCGACCCGGCGCAGACCACGGAAGAGGTCCGGATCTGCTTCCCGCACGCCTTGCGGATCGTCCACAAGCAGACCCGGACGCCGCTGCTGCTGGAAGCGCACACCGGGGAATGGTCGGTGATCCCGGACGAGACGGGCGTCACGGCCGTGGCCCGGCACAACGTGCTGCTGCGCGAGGAGGCCGTCGAGGCGGTGCTCGGCCGGGGCGCCGGAATCCAGGACGCGCGCCGCCACGTACGCGAACTCCTCGGCGGGCAGAGCGCCACCGTCCTGAGCCTCGCCAAGCGGCACGCGGAATCCACCATTCGAACCCTCTGAACCGGGAGTTGATCAACACCGTCATGACCACCTCCCTGCACGCCCCGGACACCGCACCGGCCACGGCCGCCACCGCCTCCGCCTCCCACGAGGCGGCGGCGCTGCGCCGGGCCGCCCGGCTGGAGGCCCTCCTCGGCGCCCCCCATGACCCCGCCAACCCGCACGGCATCGCCGCACTGTGCGCCGCCGACTCCCGCGGGGAGCTCCCGGCCGCCACCGAACGGCTGCTGACCGGGACCGGCCTCGCGGCCGAGTTCGTCCCGGCCGAGTTCGGCGGCCGCCTCACCCGCGCCGACCTGCTCGCCAAGGTGCTGCGCCCGGTCTTCCGCCGCGACCTGGCCCTCGGCTTCGGCTTCGGCATCACCTCGCTCTTCGCGAGCGCCGCGGTATGGGCCGCCGGCACCCCCCGCCAGCGCGAGCGGACCGCGGACCTGCTGCTCGGCGGCGGACGGGCCTCGATCGTCCACCACGAACTCGCCCACGCCAACGCCATCCTGCGCGACGAGCTCGTCGCCACCCCGGACCCGCGCGGCGGCTACACGCTCGACGGCCGCAAGAACGTGATCATGAACGCGTCGCGGGCGGGCGCGTACGTGGTCTACGCCCGCACCGCGCCCGAACGCGGCCCCCGCAGCCACTCCGTCCTGCTCCTGGACCCCTCGGAGCTGCCCGCCGACGGCATCCGGAAACTGCCCCGCGTGCCCACCCCCGGCATGCGCGGCGGGATCTTCTCCGGCCTGGAGTTCACCGGGTGCCCGGTCCCCGAGGACGCCCTGGTCGGCAGCCCGGGCGAAGGCGTCTCGCTGGCCCTGCGCACCTTCCAGGTCAACCGCTGCCTCATCCCCGGCGTCGCCATCGCGGCCGCCGACACCGTGCTGCGCTCGGCCGTGCGCGCCGCGTCCACCGGACGCAGCACACCCGTGGCCAAGCGCTGGCACAAGCCGCTCGCCGGGGTCTTCGCCGACCTCCTGGCCTGCGACAGCATGGCCACCGTCGCGCTGCGCTCGCTCAGCCTGCTGCCCGAGCGCGCCCACATCCTGGCCGCGGCCGTCAAGTACGTGGTGCCGGACCTGCTGCGCGAGAGCCTGGAGGAACTGTCCACCGTCCTCGGCGCGCACGGCTACGAACACGGCAGCCCGAGTTACGGATCCGTCGACAAGCTCGTGCGCGACCTGCCGGTCGCGGGCCTCGGCCACGCCGGCACGGCCGCCTGCCACGCCGTCATCGTCCCCCAGCTGCGCAGCCTCGCCGAGCGCTCCTGGTTCCTCGCCGAGGAGCCGCCGCCCGAGCTGTTCCGCAGCGGGGCGACCCTGCCCGTGCTCGACTACCGGCTGCTGGGCATCGCCAGCGGCGAGGACTTCCTGTCCGCCTCGCTCATCGGCTCGGCCGGGCGCCTCGCCGCGACCCGGGGCGTCGGCGGCCAGATGGCCGTCCTCAGCGACCTCGCCGAGGGCTTCGTCAACGAACTGCGCGCGCTGCGCGCCGAGTGCGCGGCCCTGCCCGCCACCCGGGCCGCCCTGACGGATCCCGCCGTCGTGATCCTCAGCGACCGGTACGCCATCGTGCAGGCCGCCGCGGCCGTACTGGGCATCTGGGAGGGGCAGGACGGCGCCGACCCCTTCCTCGCCGACCCGGCCTGGGCGGTCCTCGCGCTGTCCCGGCTCGCCGGGCGGCTGGGCATCGTCGTACCGGACCTGCCCGAGAGCTGTCTTCGCCAGGTGCTGGACGAACTCGTACGCCGCTACCGCGGGGGCCTCAGCTGCGACCTCGACGGCAGTGAGCTGAGCCAGTGAGAGGGAACCAGCGGGGGAACCAGGAGAATCGGAGAGGGAACCACTCCATGCCTCACCAGATCGCACCGGAAGAGCGGACCATCGCACCGCCCATCCACGTCTCCGGGCCCGGCGGGCCCTGGGACACGGTGTGCGAGAACCTCGAACGCGACGGCTACGCCGTCGTGTTCGCCACCTGGGGCGAATGGCTGACCGCGGCCCTCTCGGATCCCGAGCTGCGCCCGCTGCTCGGCCGTGACTGGCAGCGCTACCGGCGGACCGAGAACGCGGCGATGCGCTACTGCTTCGTCGCCTCCCGCATGGTCGTGAAGTACACGGCCGCCGCGGCCTTGAGGACGGGTCCCGCCTCGCTCGACCTCGCGTACAAAATCGGCGGAAGGCCGTACATCCGCGGATTCGACCAGATCGACATCAGCCTGAGCCACACCGACGACCTGATCGTGGTCGGCGTCAGCAGGACGGGACGGATCGGTGTCGACACGGAATCCGCCGGGCGCAAGATCTCCTTCGAGCTGTTCCACGACCACATGTGCACCCCCGCCGAACTCGCGGAGCTCAAGCGCATGTCCCAGGACCGCCAGAGCTCCGAGATGCTCCGGCTGTGGACCCTGAAAGAGGCCTACACCAAGGCGCTGGGGCAGGGACTGCGGCTGGGCTTCACCGAGTTCGGCTTCGGTCTGGAGAGCGGTGACCTGCTCGCCCCGGACGGCTCCCCCGCCTCCCGCGGGGAGTGGGCGTTCGCGACCTACCCGGTGCTCGGCGACCGCTACCTGGTGAGCGTGGCCTGCCACGACACCGGGCTGGACACCGCCCGCGACACCGCCGTCCACACCATGCTCGACGAGGGCTTCATGGGCGCGGTCGAGGAAGGCCTGGCGAGCGCGTGAAGCGGATGAGCAGGCCGTGTCAGCGCCGTGTCAGCGCCGTGTGGCCGCTGCTCGCATACTCGTTCACCTTTCCATGCCCGATGCACGCAGCCGACCGAGGAGGGAGCAGATGGCCGCGCCCGTGACGGTGATCGTCACTCCCGGCCCGCCGCCTTCGCTCGACCTCCACGGACCGCTCACGCAACGGGCCCTGGAGGCGGCGCTCGCGGCGCTGCCGCCGTGCACCCCCACGCTGCACCGGCACACCGAGACCCATCACACGCTCCAGGTGCCCCCGCCGCCGTTTCCCGCGGGCGTCCTCGCGGACCTGCTGGCCGCGCCGCGCTCCGAGGACGCCGCGCCCCGCCCGCGCGGCGCCGACGACCTGAACTCCGGTCCGCCCGGGGAGGCCGGCGCGCCCGAACCGGTTCAGGCCGCGGCCCCCGCCGCCCCGCTCCAGCGGGACGTCCTGCTCGACGCGCTGGCCCGGCCCGGCGCCGGGCTGCACGCCGGGCAGGTGTACTGGCGCTGGCACGGCCCCCTGGACGTCGCCCGGTTCACCGCCGCCTGGCAGTCGCTCGCCGACCGCGAGGCGGTGCTGCGCGCCGCCCTGGCCCCGCCCGTGCGCGACGCCGGCCCGCAGATCGCCGTCCATCCGCACGCCGCCGTGGAGATCCTGCGCCACCGGCACGACGCGACCGACTGGAGCACCCTGCTGGTCGCCGAGCGCGCCCGCGCCTTCGACCTGCGCCACCCCGGACCGCTGCGCATCGCCCTGCTGGACGATCCGCCGCCCGGGGAGGGCGGCGCCCGCTCCACCCGGATCCTGATCACCTATCACCAGGCCCTGCTGGACAGCAGCAGCGTCCGTACCCTGCTCGGCGCCTTCTACCGGGCCTACCTCGCCGACGGCCGGGTGCCCGGCGGGGAGCGCCGCCCCGACGTACGGGACCACCTGCACTGGCTGCACGCCCAGAACCTGGGACCCGCCCGCGCGTTCTGGTCGCGGGCCGCACCCTCGCCCGACGCCGCGACCCTGCCGGCCCGGCCCGCCGCCCGCACCACCGGCGGACTCGGCCACGGCCGGAGCCGGCTCACCCTCACCGCCGCCGAGGCGGTCCGGCTGCGCGAATGGGCCGCCCAGTGGGGTGCGACCGAGAGCACCGCTCTGCACGCCGCCTGGGCACTCCAGCTCTACCGGCCGTCCGCCGACCTCGACGCGAACCCGCGTTCCGTGGCCTTCGCCGTCTCCGTCTCGGGCCGCGGCATCTTCCTGGAGGGCGTCGAGGCGCTGCCGGGCCCGTTGCACAACCCGCTGCCCGTGCAGCTCGTCGTCGACCCGGCGGCGACCGTGTCCCGGCTGCTGGCCGACCTGACCTGCCGGGCACTGGACGCCGCCGCCTACGAATGGGTGTCGGCCGGGCAGATCCAGGCGTGGGCGGGCACCTCCCCGGACGCGGGCCGGCTCACCGAATCCCTGATCGTGTTCGAGCCCCCGGCGCAGCGCGGACACGGGTACGGAGAGAACGCGTACCGCGAGGACGTGTACCGCGAGGAGCTCGCCGCCGAGGGCATCCGGGTGGACCCGCCCGAGACCGTCGGCCCGCTCACCGGCGTGCCCTTCACCCTCGCCGCCCGCCACGAGGCGGACGGCTCCCTGGTGCTGACCGCCGTACACGACCGCACCCGCTTCTCCGACAACGCGGCCGCGCTGATCCTGTCGCAGACCGCGGGCCTGCTGCGCGAACTGCCCTTCTCCACCGACGGGTTGACGACCGTAGCCGAGGCGCTCGGGCTGCTCTCGGGGGCCCGCGTGCCCCCGGTCACCATCCGCCCGACCGGCGCGCTGCGCCTGCTGCGCGAAGCCGCCCACCCGGGCGCCGGCACGATCTGCCTGATCCCGCCGCCGGACGCGCCGCCGGACTGCTACGGCGGGCTCGCCGATCTCCACCCGGGACCGGAGGCGCTGGCCACCCTGACCGCTCCCGCGGACGCGGCGGACTTCCTGACCGGGCTGCGCCCCGTACTCGCCACCGGGGAGCCCCTCGTCCTGGGCTGCTTCTCCGGCGCGGGCACCCTCGCCTGCGAGATCGCCGACCGGATCGCCGCGCACGGCTGGTACCCGCCGCTCGTCGTGATCGCGGGCGCCGCCGACGGCGGCCCGGATTCCGCCCGCGCCCTCACCGGGGCGCTCAACTCCGCGACCGCGAGACCCGGATGAGCCGCTGACCTGCGGCCGCTGCCTGTCGACCCGGGCACGCGCACCTCGTCCGTCCGGGCTCTCCCACCATCGCTCTGCCATGGGCCGAGCGACCTCTCCCACCCTGGAGCACTATGTCCCGCCGACTGTTCACCTCAGAGTCCGTCACCGAAGGCCACCCCGACAAGATCGCCGACCAGATCAGCGACACGATCCTCGACGCGCTCCTCACCCAGGACCCGACCTCCCGCGTCGCCGTCGAGACCCTCATCACGACCGGTCTCGTGCACATCGCCGGCGAGGTGACGACGAAGGCCTACGCGCCGATCCCGCAGCTCGTCCGCGACAAGATCCTCGAGATCGGCTACGACTCGTCCGCCAAGGGCTTCGACGGCGCCTCCTGCGGCGTCTCCGTCTCCATCGGCTCGCAGTCCCCGGACATCGCGCAGGGTGTCGACACCGCGTATGAGAACCGGGTCGAGGGCGATGAGGACGAGCTCGACAAGCAGGGCGCCGGCGACCAGGGCCTGATGTTCGGCTACGCCACCGACGAGACCCCCGAGCTGATGCCGCTGCCGATCCACCTGGCGCACCGGCTCTCGCGCCGGCTGTCCGAGGTCCGCAAGAACGGCACGCTCCCGTACCTGCGCCCCGACGGCAAGACCCAGGTCACCATCGAGTACGACGGCGACACCGCGGTGCGCCTGGACACCGTGGTCGTCTCCTCGCAGCACGCCTCCGACATCGACCTGGAGGGCCTGCTGGCCCCCGACATCCAGGAGCACGTCGTCGAGTACGTGCTGGCCCAGCTGGCCGAGGACGGCATCAAGCTGGACACCGAGGGCTACCGGCTGCTGGTGAACCCGACCGGCCGCTTCGAGATCGGCGGCCCGATGGGTGACGCCGGCCTGACCGGCCGCAAGATCATCATCGACACGTACGGCGGCATGGCCCGCCACGGCGGCGGGGCCTTCTCCGGCAAGGACCCGTCCAAGGTCGACCGCTCCGCCGCCTACGCCATGCGCTGGGTGGCCAAGAACGTGGTCGCCGCCGGTCTCGCCTCGCGCTGCGAGGTCCAGGTCGCGTACGCGATCGGCAAGGCCGAGCCCGTCGGCCTGTTCGTCGAGACCTTCGGCACCGCCAAGGTCGACACGCAGAAGATCGAGGACGCCATCGGCGAGGTCTTCGACCTCCGCCCGGCCGCGATCATCCGCGACCTCGACCTGCTGCGCCCGATCTACGCCCAGACCGCCGCCTACGGCCACTTCGGCCGCGAGCTGCCGGACTTCACCTGGGAGCGCACCGACCGCGCCGAGCAGCTCAAGGCAGCGGTCGCCCGCTGACACCCGTACGACCGCCACCCAACCGCCCCGCCGACGGCGGGACTCCGGCCCACTCCGTCCCGATCAGGAGACCACGTGCGTATCGCGGTGACTGGATCCATCGCCACGGATCACCTCATGGCCTTCCCGGGCCGTTTCGTCGACCAGCTGCTCCCGGACCAGCTGGAACACGTCTCGCTCTCGTTCCTCGTCGACTCGCTCGAGGTGCGGCGGGGCGGGGTGGCGGCCAACATCGCCTACGGTCTCGGCGGACTGGGCCTCGCCCCCGTCCTCGCCGGGGCGGTGGGCATCGACTTCCACGAGTACGAGGTCTGGCTCAAGGAACACGGAGTCGACACCAGCGGGGTGTACGTCTCCGACACCTGCCAGACCGCGCGCTTCATGTGCATGACCGACGAGGACTCCAACCAGATCGCGTCCTTCTACGCCGGTGCGATGGCGGAGGCGGCCGAGATCGACCTGCGCGCCCTTAACGCAGCCGGGGACGCGCCCGTCGACCTGGTGCTCGTCTCGCCCAACGACCCGGCCGCGATGCTCCGGCACACCCGCCAGTGCCGGGGGCTGGGCATCCCGTTCGCCGCCGACCCCTCCCAGCAGCTCGCCCGCCTGGACGGCGACGAGGTACGGGAGCTGGTGACGGGGGCGCGCTGGCTGTTCACCAACGCGTACGAGGCCGCGCTGCTGCGCGAGCGGACCGGCTGGGACGTGGAGCAGATCCTCGACCGGGTCGGCATCTGGGTGACCACCCTGGGCGCCGAGGGCGTCCGCATCGAGCGCAAGGGCGAGCCCGCCCTCACCGTGGCGGCCGTGCCCGACATCCGGCCCGAGGACCCGACGGGCGTCGGCGACGCCTTCCGGGCCGGGTTCCTCGCGGCCGTCAGCTGGTACCTGCCGCTGGAGACGGCCGCGCAGCTGGGCTGCGCGATGGCCGCCCTGGTCCTCCAGGCCGTGGGCTCGCAGGACTACGAGGTCGAAGGCGAGCGGCTGCTGGCCACCGTCGAGACGGTCTACGGGCCCGAGTCGGCCCGGCTGCTGGGCCCGGCGCTGCGGGCGCTGACATGAGCCGCACCAGGGCCGATGCCCTCAGGGAGGCGCTCGCCACGCGGGTGGTCGTCGCCGACGGAGCCATGGGGACGATGCTCCAGGCGCAGGACCCCTCGATGGAGGACTTCCAGCAGCTGGAGGGCTGCAACGAGGTTCTCAACGTCACCCGTCCGGACATCGTGCGCACCGTCCACGAGGCGTACTTCTCCGTGGGCGTGGACTGCGTCGAGACGAACACCTTCGGTGCGAACTACGCGGCGCTCGCCGAGTACGACATCGCGGAGCGCAACTTCGAGCTGTCGGAGTCGGGCGCCCGGATCGCCCGCGAGGTCGCCGACGAGTTCACCGCCTCCACCGGGCAGCAGCGCTGGGTCCTGGGCTCGATGGGTCCGGGGACGAAGCTGCCGACGCTCGGCCACATCACGTACGACAAGATCCGCGACGCCTACCAGGTCAACGCGGAGGGCCTGCTGGCCGGCGGCGCCGACGCGCTGCTGGTGGAGACCACGCAGGACCTGCTCCAGACGAAGTCCTCCATCATCGGCGCCCGGCGGGCGATGGACGCGCTGGGCTTTTCCGTCCCGCTGATCTGTTCGGTGACGGTGGAGACGACCGGCACGATGCTGCTGGGTTCGGAGATCGGTGCGGCGCTGACGGCGCTGGAGCCGCTGGGCATCGACATGATCGGTCTGAACTGCGCCACCGGTCCAGCGGAGATGAGCGAGCACCTGCGCTATCTGGCGCGGCACTCGCGTGTTCCGCTGTCCTGCATGCCCAATGCCGGTCTCCCGGTGCTGACCAAGGACGGCGCGCACTATCCGTTGTCGGCCTCCGAGCTGGCGGACGCGCAGGAGACCTTCGTCCGGGAGTACGGTCTCTCGCTGGTCGGCGGCTGCTGCGGTACGACTCCGGAGCACCTGCGGCAGGTCGTGGAGCGCGTTCGCGGCACCGCGATCACTCAGCGGACCCCCCAGCCCGAGCCCGGCGCGGCCTCGCTGTACCAGACGGTGCCGTTCCGGCAGGACACCTCGTACATGGCGATCGGTGAGCGGACGAACGCGAACGGGTCGAAGAAGTTCCGTGAGGCGATGCTGGATGCCCGCTGGGACGACTGTGTGGAGATGGCGCGCGATCAGATCCGTGAGGGCGCGCACATGCTGGACCTGTGTGTGGACTACGTGGGCCGTGATGGTGTCGCGGACATGGAGGAGCTGGCGGGGCGTTTCGCGACGGCCTCGACGCTGCCGATCGTGCTGGACTCCACCGAGGTTCCGGTGATCCAGGCGGGTCTGGAGAAGCTGGGCGGGCGTGCGGTCATCAACTCGGTGAACTACGAGGACGGTGACGGTCCGGAGTCGCGTTTCGCGAAGGTGACGGGGCTGGCGCGGGAGCACGGGGCGGCGCTGATCGCGCTGACCATCGACGAGGAGGGCCAGGCCCGGACCGTCGAGCACAAGGTCGCCATCGCCGAACGCCTCATCGACGACCTGACGGGGAACTGGGGGATCCATGAGTCGGACATCCTCATCGACACCCTGACCTTCACGATCTGCACCGGCCAGGAGGAGTCCCGGGGCGACGGCATCGCCACGATCGAGGCGATCCGTGAGCTCAAGCGCCGCCACCCCGACGTCCAGACCACGCTGGGTCTGTCGAATATTTCGTTCGGGCTGAATCCGGCTGCCCGTGTGCTGCTGAACTCGGTGTTCCTTGACGAGTGTGTCAAGGCGGGTCTGGATTCGGCGATCGTGCACGCGTCGAAGATCCTGCCGATCGCCCGGTTCGACGAGGAGCAGGTCACCACCGCGCTGGACCTGATCTACGACCGGCGGGCCGAGGGCTATGACCCGCTGCAGAAGCTGATGGCGCTGTTCGAGGGTGTGAACACCAAGTCGATGAAGGCCGGCCGCGCCGAGGAACTCCTCGCGCTGCCGCTGGACGAGCGGCTGCAGCGGCGGATCATCGACGGTGAGAAGAACGGCCTGGAGGCCGACCTCGCCGAGGCCCTCCAGACCCGTCCCGCGCTCGACATCGTCAACGACACGCTGCTGGAGGGCATGAAGGTCGTCGGTGAGCTGTTCGGCTCCGGCCAGATGCAGCTGCCGTTCGTGCTGCAGTCGGCCGAGGTCATGAAGACGGCGGTCGCCTATCTCGAGCCGCACATGGAGAAGACCGACGACGAGGGCAAGGGCACCATCGTGCTGGCGACGGTGCGCGGCGACGTCCATGACATCGGCAAGAACCTGGTCGACATCATCTTGACCAACAACGGCTACAACGTCGTGAACATCGGCATCAAGCAGCCGGTGTCCGCGATCCTGGAGGCCGCGCAGGAGCACCGGGCCGACGTGATCGGCATGTCCGGTCTGCTGGTGAAGTCGACCGTGATCATGAAGGAGAACCTGCAGGAGCTCAACCAGCGCAAGCTGGCCGCCGACTACCCGGTCATCCTCGGCGGCGCCGCCCTGACCCGCGCCTACGTCGAACAGGACCTCCACGAAATCTACGAAGGCGAAGTCCGCTACGCCCGCGACGCCTTCGAAGGCCTGCGCCTGATGGACGCCCTGATGGGCGTCAAGCGCGGAGTCCCCGGAGTCGAGCTCCCGCCCCTGAAGCAGCGGCGCGTTCCCAAGCGGGACACTCCGCTCCTGGTGGCGGAACCCGAGGAGGGCGGCCGCTCGGACGTGGCCGTCGACAACCCGGTCCCCGCCCCGCCGTTCTGGGGCACCCGCGTGGTCAAGGGCATCCCGCTCAAGGAGTACGCCTCCTGGCTCGACGAGAGCGCCCTGTTCAAGGGCCAGTGGGGTCTGAAGGACGCCGACACCATCGAAACGGACGGCCGGCCCCGGCTGCGCGGCTGGCTCGACCGGCTGCACACCGACGGACTGCTCGAAGCGGCCGTCGTGCACGGCTACTTCCCCTGCGTCTCCAAGGGCGATGACCTGATCATCCTCGACGAGTTCGGCGGGGAGCGGACCCGCTTCACCTTCCCGCGCCAGCGCCGCGGCCGCCGCCTGTGCCTCGCGGACTTCTTCCGCCCCGAGGAGTCCGGCGAGACCGACGTCGTCGGCCTCCAGGTCGTCACCGTCGGCAGCCGCATCGGGGAGGAGACGGCCCGGCTCTTCGCCGCCGACGCCTACCGCGAGTACATGGAACTGCACGGCCTCTCCGTCCAGCTGGCCGAGGCCCTCGCCGAGTACTGGCACGCCCGCGTCCGCGGCGAACTGGGCATCGCCGGGTCCGACCCGGGCTCCATGGACGGCATGTTCCGCACCGAGTACCAGGGCTGCCGCTACTCCCTGGGCTACCCCGCCTGCCCCGACCTGGAGGACCGCGCGAAGATCGCCGACCTCCTCCGGCCGGAGCGGATCGGCGTGCACCTGTCCGAGGAGTTCCAGCTCCACCCCGAGCAGTCCACCGACGCGATCGTCATCCACCACCCCGCGGCCACGTACTTCAACGCACGCTGACACCGGAAGGAACGATCCTTTGGCAGCCGTCATCGCAGAACGCCCCACCCTGGTCCGGCTCCGCCCCGCCGCCCGGCCCGGTGTGCGCGAGATCCTGGCCAGCGGCCGACGCTCGTACTCCTTCGAGTTCTTCCCGCCCAAGACCGAGGCGGGCGAACGCACCCTGTGGAACGCGATCCGCCGCATCGAGGCCTTCGGCCCCTCCTTCGTCTCCGTCACCTACGGGGCCGGCGGCTCCTCCCGCGACCGGACCGTCGAGGTCACCAAGCGGATCGCCGCCGAGACGACCCTGCGCCCGGTCGCGCACCTGACGGCGGTCGGCCACTCCCGGGCCGAGCTGCGCCACATCATCGGCCAGTACGCCGACGCGGGCATCCGCGACGTGCTCGCCCTGCGCGGCGACCCGCCGGGCGACCCGAAGGGCGTGTGGACCCCGCATCCGCAGGGCTTCACGCACGCCCACGAGCTGGTCAGCATGATCCGGCAGCTGGGCGACTTCAGCGTGGGGGTGGCCGCGTTCCCCGAACGGCACCCGCGCTCCCCGGGCTGGACCGAGGACGTCCGGCACTTCGCCGCCAAGTGCAAGGCGGGCGCCGACTACGCCATCACGCAGATGTTCTTCCACGTCGAGGACTACCTGCGGCTGCGCGACCGGCTGGACTCGGTGGGCTGCCTGACCCCGGTGATCCCCGAGATCATGCCCGCCACCGACGCGCGCCAGATCCGCCGCTTCGCCGAACTGAGCGACGCCCGCTTCCCCGACGCCCTGGCCCGCCGCCTGGAGGCCGTGCAGGACAACCCGGCCGACGGCCACAAGGTGGGCGTGGAGTACGCGACCGCGATGGCCCAGCGCCTGCTGGCCGAAGGCGCCCCGGGTCTCCACTACATCACCCTCAACCGTTCCACCGCGACGCTCGAGATCCATCAGAACCTGGGCGTCACCGCCTAGCCCCGCCATCCACCACCGGAGTAAGTCACCATGACCAGCCAGACCCCTGCCGATTTCACGGACTACAAGGTCGCCGACATCACCCTCGCGGAGTTCGGCCGCAAGGAGATCACCCTCGCCGAGCACGAGATGCCCGGCCTGATGTCGATCCGCGCCGAGTACGCCGCCACGCAGCCGCTCGCCGGCGCGCGGATCACCGGCTCCCTGCACATGACCGTGCAGACCGCCGTCCTGATCGAGACCCTGGTCGCCCTCGGCGCGGAGGTCCGCTGGGTCTCCTGCAACATCTACTCCACCCAGGACCACGCGGCCGCCGCGATCGCCGCCGCGGGCATTCCCGTCTTCGCCTGGAAGGGCGAGACGCTGGAGGAGTACTGGTGGTGCACGGAGCAGGCCCTGACCTGGCCCGGCGCCGACGGCCCGAACATGATCCTCGACGACGGCGGTGACGCCACCCTCCTGGTCCACAAGGGCGTCGAGTACCAGAAGGCCGGCGAGGTCCCCGACCCGTCCACCGCCGACAACGAGGAGATGGCCCTCGTCCTGGGCCTGCTGGCCGACACCGGGATCGACTGGGTCAAGCTCGCCGCCGGCATCCGCGGCGTCACCGAGGAGACCACCACGGGCGTCCACCGCCTCTACGAGATGCACCAGGCGGGCGAGCTCCTCTTCCCGGCGATCAACGTGAACGACGCCGTGACGAAGTCGAAGTTCGACAACAAGTACGGTTGCCGCCACTCCCTGATCGACGGCATCAACCGCGCCACCGACGTCCTGATCGGCGGCAAGGTCGCCGTGGTCTGCGGTTACGGCGATGTCGGCAAGGGCTCTGCGGAGTCGCTGCGCGGTCAGGGTGCGCGGGTCATCGTCACCGAGATCGACCCGATCTGTGCGCTCCAGGCGGCGATGGACGGCTACCAGGTCGCCACGCTCCAGGACGTCGTGGAGACGGCGGACATCTTCATCACCACGACCGGCAACAAGGACATCATCATGGCCGCGGACATGGCCAAGATGAAGCACCAGGCGATCGTGGGCAACATCGGTCACTTCGACAACGAGATCGACATGGCCGGTCTGGCGAAGATCGAGGGCATCGTCAAGGACGAGGTCAAGCCGCAGGTCCACACGTGGAAGTTCCCCGACGGCAAGGTTCTGATCGTGCTGTCCGAGGGCCGTCTGCTGAACCTGGGCAACGCGACCGGTCACCCGTCGTTCGTGATGTCGAACTCCTTCGCGGACCAGACGCTGGCCCAGATCGAGCTGTTCACCAAGCCGTCGGAGTATCCGACCGACGTGTACGTGCTTCCCAAGCACCTGGACGAGAAGGTCGCCCGCCTCCACCTGGACGCGCTGGGCGTCAAGCTCACCACCCTGCGCCCCGAGCAGGCCGCCTACATCGGCGTCCAGGTCGAGGGCCCGTACAAGCCGGACCACTACCGCTACTGACGGCCCCTCACGGCGGACACCCGCGTTCGAGCCGGGCTTGAGAGCCCGGCCGGATGCTGGGATGTCGGGCACGGGCCACCGGAGCAACGTCGAGGAGAGTCAGTTGGAGAGTCTGCGAGAGCGCGCCACGGAGCTCGCGGCGATACGGGCCCTGGCCGTGGCCGGACCCGGTGACCGCGCGACGGCCGCGCAGCACGCCAAGGGCAAACTGACGGCTCGCGAGCGCATCGAGATCCTCTTCGACGAGGGCTCCTTCTGCGAGGTCGAGGGCCTGCGCAGGCACCGTGCGACGGGCTTCGGCCTGGAGGACAAGAGGCCCTACACCGATGGTGTGGTGACGGGCTGGGGCACCGTCCACGGCCGCACCGTGTTCACCTACGCGCACGACTTCCGCATTTTCGGCGGCGCGCTGGGCGAGGCCCACGCGGAGAAGATCCACAAGCTGATGGACCTCGCGGAGGCCGCCGGCGCCCCGATCGTGGGCCTGTGCGACGGCGCCGGCGCCCGCATCCAGGAAGGCGTGACGGCCCTCGCCGGGTACGGCGGCATCTTCAAGCGCAACGTGCGCAACTCCGGGGTGATCCCGCAGATCTCGGTGATCCTGGGCCCGTGCGCCGGCGGCGCCGCGTACTCCCCGGCGCTGACGGACTTCGTGTTCATGGTGCGCGGCACCTCGCAGATGTTCATCACGGGCCCGGACGTGGTCCAGGCCGTCACCGGCGAGGCCGTGACCATGGAGCACCTGGGCGGCGCGGACAGCCACGGAGCGGTGTCCGGCGTCGCCTCGTTCGTCTACGACGACGAGCGCGGCTGCCTGGAGGACGTCCGCCACCTGCTGTCCCTGCTGCCGTCCAACAACCGCGAACTGGCCCCGGCCGGTGACCTGGAGGACCCGGCGGACCGCCGCAACGACAAGCTGCTGGACCTGGTCCCGGCGCGCCCGACCCAGGGCTACGACATCCGCGACGTGATCGAGGAGATCGTCGACCACGGCGACTACTTCGAGGTCCACGGCCAGTGGGCGCGCAACATGGTCTGCGCGCTGGCGCGCCTGGACGGCCGGCTGGTGGGTGTGGTGGCGAACCAGCCCTCGCACCTGGCGGGCGTGCTGGACATCGGGGCGTCCGAGAAGGCGGCGCGGTTCGTGCAGTTCTGCGACGCGTTCTCCATCCCGCTGGTCACCCTGATCGACGTGCCGGGGTTCCTGCCGGGCGTGAACCAGGAGCACCAGGGGATCATCCGCCACGGCGCGAAGCTCCTGTACGCGTACTGCAACGCGACGGTGCCGCGGATCAGCCTGGTCCTGCGCAAGGCGTACGGCGGCGCGTACATCGTGATGGACTCGAGCGCGATCGGCGCGGACGTGGCCCTGGCCTGGCCGACGAACGAGATCGCGGTCATGGGCGCGGAGGGCGCGGCGAACGTGATCTTCCGCCGGGAGATCGCCGACTCCGCCGATCCCGAGGCGACCCGGGCGCAGCGGATCAAGGAGTACCAGTCGGAGCTGATGCACCCGTACTACGCGGCCGAACGCGGCCTGGTGGACGACGTCATCGACCCCGCCGAGACCCGCTCCCGGCTGATCGCCACCCTGCGCATGCTGCGCGCCAAGAACGCGCCGCAGCCGAGCCGCAAGCACGGCAACCTGCCGCTCTAGCACGTACGCAAGCCCGCAACGCAGTGGAGCCGGGACGGGGATCACCCGTCCCGGCTCCACGCTTGTCCGCGCCCCGCCCGGCGGATCACGCCGGGCGGGGCGCGGGGTCAGGTGGCGGTGCGGAAGGCCCGCTGATACCAGAGCAGCGGCCGGTCCGAGCCCGCCAAACGCACCTCCAGCACCCGGCCGACCAGCAGGTCGTGGTCGCCCAGGGTGATCCGGTCCGCGAGCGCGCAGCGCAGCGCGAGCGCGTCGGGCACGTGCGGCAGGCCGGGGCTGTCCGGCCACTCCTCCAGCGGCGCACCGGCGAACCGGTCGACGCCGCTGGTCGCGAAGCGGCCCGCGAGGTCGCGGTGCTCGTCCCCGAGCACGTTGATCACGAACTCGGGGACCTGAGTCAGCGCCTCGTGGCAGCTGGAGGTGTGCGCGATGCCGACCAGCACGAGGGGCGGCTCCAGCGACACCGAGGTCACCGCGCTGGCGGTGAACCCCCAGGGCTGCCCCTGTGCGTCACGTGTGGTGACCACGGTCAGCGGCGCCGCCAGCAGGGACATGGCTTCCTTGAAGGTCGACCCGTCGACGGCGGGCCACTTCTCTTGCAGTTTGGTCGACATGTTGGCTCCGTCCGTGGTGGGGGTCAGCGGGGGGCCGTGGCCTGGGCCGCGGCCTCCCGGGCCTGTGCGGCAAAGCCGTTCTTGTTCTCCGAGACCCACTTCTGGGACGCGCGACGGCTGTCGAGGGCGCCGGTGAAGTGCGGTGCCACGTAGCGGGCGAGCAGCTCGTAGCTGCGCTTGGTCTGCTCGCGGGTGGCCCAGTCCTGGGTGTTGACCAGCAGGGTGCCGAAGCCGCCGCTCTCGCGCTGCATGCGCTCGATGCCCTCGATGGCGTCCTCGACGGAGCCGATGATCGCGGTGTGGGTCTCGACGGCCACCTCGGCCTCGCGGCCCTCGGGCAGCTTCGCGGAGGCGCCGACGGTGTCGCGCACGTACTCGCGGAACCAGTGGCTCATTCCGGCGCGGACCTGGTCGAGGGCCTCCTCGCGGGTCTCCGCGATGTGCACGCAGATCGCCACGCGCCACTTGGAGCGGTCCACGGTCTGGCCGTGCTTGGCGGCCTCCTCCTCGCCGGCGGCCCACAGCTGGGCCAGCGGCGGCTCCGACATGCCCGGGCGGCCCGCGAAGGTCAGCGCCTCCAGGCCGTACTGGCCCGCGAGGCGCATGCCGCGCTCGGTGCCGGCGCTGGCGACGGCCATGTCGAACCGCGGCTTGGTGTACGGGCGCAGGTGCAGCATGGCGTCGCGCAGCTCGAACCAGTCGGTCTTCATGGTGACCGGCTCGTCGCCCTTGAACAGGCGGACCAGCGCCTCCAGCGACTCGGCCATCATGCGGCGCTGGTCACCGGCCGAGATGCCCATCATGTGGGCGTCGGCGGGCGAGACCCCGGCGCCCATGCCGAACATGGCACGCCCGCCGCTCTGGTGGTCCAGCTGCACGATGCGGTTGGCCGCGGTCAGCGGGTGGTGGTACGGCAGGCTCACCACGCCGGTGCCGAGCTTGATGCGGCGGGTGCGCTCGGCCGCGGCGGCGAGGAAGACCTCGGGGGAGCTGACCGTGGACCAGCCGCCCGAGTGGTGCTCGCCCACCCAGGCCTCGTCGAGGCCGAGCTCGTCCAGCCAGTGGATCAGGTCCAGGTCCCGCCAGAAGGCGGTGGTGGGGTCCTCGCCCAGGGAGTGGAAGGGAGGAATGAAAGCACCGAACTTCAGCGTCATGACTGTATTCCTTCGAGGGGTCGGGCCGCCGATCCGGCGAGCCAGAGGGACAGCTGGTCGGCCAGCAGCCGCAGGCGCGGAGACTGCATGACCGTGTAGTGATCGCCCGGCAGCGCGACATAGTGGAAACCGGAGGGGAACAGCTGCGACCAGGCGGCGACCGCCTCGTCGGTGGAACCGTCCTCGGCGCGCAGGAACGCGGTCGCTCCCGCGTACGGCTGCGGCGCGTAGGACAGCAGGGCCCGGAAGTTGCGGGCGAAGCGGGTGTGGATCTCGCTGAACATCTCGAGACCGACGCCCGCGGGGAGAACATCGAGTTCGGCCGCCTTGGTGTACAGGATCTCGAAGGCCGCCTCGGGGCAGTCCGCCGCGCGGAACAGCTCCGGGTCCGGCTCCCACGAGGTACCGGCCAGGCCCGCCAGGTCCCGGCCGAACCACGAGAGCAGCACGGCGTCGTCGATCTCCGCCCGCTCCGGCGCCGGGCCCGGGGGCTCGAGCAGGTCGATCACCGCGAGGTGTTCGACCTGGTGCCCGGCGGCGGTCAGCTGCTGGGCCATCTCCAGGGCGATGACCCCGCCCATGGACCAGCCGCCGAGCCGGTACGGTCCCTGCGGAACCGCGGCGGTGAGGGCGGCGGCGTAGTGCGCGGCCAGCTCGGGCACGGTCTCGAGGACCTCGTCGTCCGGCACCTGGAGGGCGTAGAACGGCTGGTCCTCACCGAGCAGGCCGGCCAGTTCGCCGTAGCAGAGCACGTCTCCGCCGACCGGGTGGACGAAGAACAGCGGGGTCTGCGCGCCCCCGGTGCGGATGGGCACCAGCGCGGTGCGGCGCACCGACCCGCCGGCCTCCCGGATCGCTGCGGCGAGCAGGGCGATCGTGGGCCGGGCGAACAGGGTGGACAGCGGCAGCGAACAGCCGAGCCGGGCCCGGATCTCGGCCATCAGCCGGACCGCGAGCAGCGAGTTCCCGCCCAGGGCGAAGAAGTCGGTGTGCACCCCGAAGCCGGCGTCGGGGAAGAACTCGGCCCAGATCGAGGCGAGTTCGCCCTCCGTCAGATCCCGGGGGGCCTGTGCGGCGTCGCCGTCGGCGGCCTCGGCGCCGGGCACCGGCAGCGAGGAGCGGTCGACCTTGCCGTTGGCGGTCAGCGGCAGCTCGTCGAGGATCAGGATGTACTGCGGGACCATGTACGAGGGCAGGGCCGCGCCGATCGTCTTCGCGAGCAGCTCGGGCGTCACCTCGCAGCTGCGGTCCTCGTCGAGGACGACGTAGGCCACCAGGCGCTTGGCGCCCTGGCGTTCGCCGACCGCCGCGGCGACCGCGGCGCGCACCCCGTCGCAGGCCAGCAGCGCGGCCTCGATCTCGCCGAGCTCGATCCGGTACCCCTGGATCTTGACCTGGAAGTCCTCCCGGCCCAGGAACTCGATGTTCCCGTCCGGCAGGTACCGGCCCAGGTCGCCCGTGCGGTACAGCCGCTCGCCGGTGGCCGGGTGGCGCAGGAACGCCGCCCGGGTCTTGGCCTCGTCGCCGAGGTAGCCGCGGGCCAGGCCCACGCCGGAGATGTAGAGCTGGCCGGGCACCCACACCGGGCTGGGCTGCATGGCCTCGTTGAACACGTGGAACTGCTGGTTGAGCAGCGGCTTGCCGTACGGGACCGAGGTCAGCGACGGGTCGGCGTCACCGGTCACGTGGTGCGCGATCGACCAGATCGACGCCTCGGTCGCCCCGCCCAGGCTCCACACAGCAGCCTCGGGCGCCAGCGTGGCGATGCGCTCCGGGAGGGTCAGCGGGATCCAGTCGCCGCTCATCATCACCGTGCGCAGCGGCAGGGTCCCGGCCATCTGGGCGCCCAGCGCGTGCTCCGTGAACATCTCCATCAGCGTCGGCACGCTGTTCCACACGGTGACCCCGTGCGCGGTGACCAGCTCGGCCCAGCGGCCGGGCTCGCGGTGGGCGTCCGGGGCCGGCAGGACGATCGCGCCGCCGGCGGCCAGGATGCCGAACACGTCGTACACCGACAGGTCGAAGTTGAGCGCGGACAGGGCCAGGACCCGGTCCTCGTGCGTGATGCCGAACCGCTCGTTGATGTCGAGACAGGTGTTCAGGGCGCCCGTGTGCTCGATCATCACGCCCTTGGGCTGGCCCGTGGAGCCGGAGGTGAAGATGACGTACGCGAGGTCGTCGGGGCGCGCGGCCGAGGCGGGCACGGCGCCGGCGGGCACGGCGAGCGCCTCGGGGCCGTCCACGCTGAGCCGGACGGTCCCGTCCGGCCACCGGGTGTCGGCCTCGACGCGGCTCTGCGTCAGGACGAGGCGGATGTCCGACTTCTCGCACAGCAGCCGCAGCCGCTCGGTGGGCACCCCGGCGTCGATGGGCACGTACGCGGCGCCCGCCTTCAGCACACCGATGGTGGCGGCGACCTGCTCCCAGCCCTTCTCCATCACGATGCCGACGAAGGTGCCGGGGCCGGCGCCCTGCTCCAGGAGCCAGCGGCCCAGCCGGTCGGTGTGCTCGTCCAGTTCGCCGTAGGTGAGCTCGCGGCCGGGGGCGATCACCGCGACCCGTTCGGGGTGGTCGGCGGCCTGCGCGGCGAACGGCTCGTGCAGCAGCCCAGCGGGCAGCGGTCCGGCCGTCGCGTTGGCCGACCGGCGCACCTCGAGCTCGGCGGCCGGGGCCAGGGCGGGCGCCGGGCGGCGCCAGGCGTCCTCCTCGACGCACAGGCCGCGCAGCACGTCGAGGTACGCGCCGAACATCGCGTCGATCATCCCGGCGGGGAAGAGCTCCTCGATGACGTCCCAGTTCACGATCAGCGCGCCGGCGTCCTCGACCACCTGGTGGTCGAGCCACACCTGCGGGGTGCGGATCGAGCTGGAGACCTCCTCGCCGCCCTCGCCGATGGAGGTGAGGTGCTGGGCCAGGCCCATGGAGGCCGCGGAGTCCTCCTTGGCCGCGAAGTTGACGGTACTGGCGAAGACGACCGGCATGTTGGCGCGGGCGTTGCCGCCGCGGGCCCGGTTGAGCTCGCGCAGCACCGCGACACCGCTGACGTGGCTGTGCTCCAGGTCGTTCCACAGCTGGCGCTGGATGCGCCCGGCCCGCTCGCCGAAGGCGACCGAGGCGGTGGAGTCGATCTCCAGCAGGGTGGTGGCGCTGAAGTTGCCGAGCACGTTGCCGACCTGCTCGTGCAGCGGCAGCCGGTTGAAGAAGAGCACGTTCAGCGTGAAGCGGCTGGACTTGCTCCAGGAGGCCAGCACCTGGGAGTACGCCGTGCACAGCGCGGCCGACGGGGTGACACCGGCCGCCGAGGCGTACGCCTTGAACCGGGACCAGTCCTCGGCCTCGATCCGGCTGGAGCGGTGGGTGAACGCCGGAGCCTCGAGCGAGCCCGGGTCGGTGGCCAGCGGCAGTTCGGGAGCCGGCGGCAGGGTGTCGAGCCGCTCGCGCCAGTAGGCGAGCGAGGTCGCGTGCAGGTCGGTCTCCTCGACGGCCTTGGCCGTCACCACGTAGTCCCGGTAGGTGAGCGGGACCTCGGGCAGCTCGCCGGCCTCGCCGCGGTAGGCGGCGGCCCACTCGCGGAACATCATCGAGGTGCTCCACGCGTCGATGATCAGTGCGTCGAGTCCGATGTGCAGGCGGGTGCGGCCCTCGGTGACGCGGGTGGCGCGGATGTCGAACAGCGGCCACACCGCGGTGTCGAAGACCTGTCCGGCGACCTCGTCGTGGAGTTCGGCCAGGCGCGCGCCGCGCTCCTGTTCGCCGCAGCCGCGCAGATCGGTCGTGCGGATCTCGTACGGGGCGACCTCGGGCAGCACCTTCTGGTAGCCGTCCTCGGTCATCACGGCGCGCAGCATGTCGTGGCGGTCGATCACCAGGCGCAGGGAGTCCTGCAGCCGGTCCACGTCCACCCCGTCGAGGTCGACCTCGATGAAGAAGTACGTGGAGACGTTGCCCAGTTCGAAGGCGCTGGAGCGGCCCACCAGATAGGCCTGCTGGAGGTCGGTCAGCGGGAACGGCTCGTAGCGGGCCGCATCGTCGCGGATCAGCTCCGGCAGCCGCCCGCCGCCCGCGGTGGGCTGCGTCGCGGCGTCCTGGGTGCCCGCACCGGCCGGGGACTCCTCGGGGGTGCCGAGGGTCTCCAGGATCTGGTCGCCGAGCGTGCTGACGCTGCGGCCCTCCAGGAAGGCCACCAGCGGCAGCGAGACCCCGAGCGCGACGGACAGGGCCTCCTTGACCTCCAGGGCCATCAGCGAGTCCAGGCCGAGGTTCTGCAGGGGCTCGTCGCGGTCGACCGCGTCCGGGGAGGTGCCCAGTGCGCGGGCGACCGTCGCCGTCAGCAGCTCCCGTACGCCCGCGGCGTCCAGCGACTGCGGGGCGGCGGCCGGGGCGAGCGGGGCCGCGGCGGGCAGCGCCCGGGCAGCCGGGGCGGTCGCGCCGTCGGTGCGCAGCAGCTGGTCCTTCTCGGCGCGGCGCAGGCACACCCCGGTGGCCTCGACCACCGTGCGGCCCTGGGCGTCGTACAGCGCGGCCTCGGCGAGGAGCATCCCCTGCGGGTCGGGCGACGGCAGCAGCCGCACCCGGCAGTACGTCTCGCCCTGCGCGCCGGAGAACCCGTGGAAGGCGAACCGGTCGATGCCCACCAGCATGAAGGTGGCGTCCGCCGGGGTGCCCTCGGGCAGGCAGGCGAACAGGGACTGGAACAGCGCGTCGGTCTGGCCGGGGTGCAGCCGGTAGCCGTCGGCCTCGCCCGGGCGCGGGGCGCGCATCCTCGCGACGGCCTCGCCCTCACCGCTCCACACGTGCTCGATCCACTGGGCGGTGGGGCCGAGGTACAGCTTGCGGCGCCACATCCGGCGGTAGAACTCCTCGCCGGTGGTCTCCTCGGCGAGCGGGGCGCGCAGCGCGTCCAGGTCGGTCGCGGCCGGTGCGCCTGCGGGGAGTTCGGCCAGCTTGCCCTGCGAGTGCAGCAGCCAGCCGGCGCCGTCCCGCCGGGCGGAGTAGAAGCGGTACGCGGTGCGGCCGCCGGGCGCCGGGTCCAGCACGAGCTGCACCCGGGCCCGCTGGTCCTCTTCGAGGATCATGCTCTGCAGGACCAGGCACTCCTCGATCAGCGCGCCCGCGCCGCCGCCGTCGGCCCGGGCGGCCTCCAGGGCCGACTCCAGGTAGACGCCGATGTTGACGACGGGCAGCCCGTCCATCACACAGTCGCCCAGACAGGGGTGGCCGGTGGTGTCGAGCACCGCCGAATACTGCGTGGACTCCAGCGGGGAGGGCACCAGCTCGCCCAGCAGACGCGCGGAGCCGGCCTCGCCCGCGGCGGGCGCGGCCGACACCGGGCGGGCACTCGGCGTGAACCAGTGACGGGTGCGCTGGAAGGGGTACGTCGGCAGCGCGGCGCGCCGCCGGCCCCGGCCCGCGTCGTACGCGGCCCAGTCCACCGGCGCGCCCAGCGCGTACAGGGCGCCCAGGCTGTCCAGCGCCACCCGGTCGTCGTCGTGGCCCTTGCGCAGCGACGGCAGGAAGACCGGGGCCTGTTCGCCGTCCACCGCGCCGGGCACGAACCGCTTGGCCATGCCGGAGAGCGCGGGCTGCGGGCCGGTCTCCACGAAGACGCGGAAGCCCAGCCCGTGCAGGGCGGTCATGCCCCGCAGGAAGTCCACGGGGCGGCGGATGTGCTCGCGCAGATAGCCCGCGGAGAAGGCCTGCGGGCCGGTCAGCGGCTCGCCGGTGACGTTGGAGACGACCGGGATGCGGGGGGCCGCGTACGTCAGGGCGGCCGCCGCGGCCTCGAACTCGGCCAGCACCGGGTCCATCAGCGGCGAGTGGAAGCCGCGGGTGACCGTGAGCCGCTTGGACTTGACGCCCGCCGCGGCCAGCTCGTCCAGCAGCTGGTCCAGCGCCTTGGCGCCGCCGGACACGACCAGGGACTCGGGGCCGTTGACCGCGGCCAGCGACAGCTCGCCCTCGTACGGCGCCAGCGCCGCGGTGAGCTGCTCCTCGGTGGTGAAGACCGCCGCCATGGCGCCCTCCACCGACAGTTCCTGCATCATGCTGCCGCGGCGCACCGCGAGGGTCAGCGCGTCCTCGAGGGACAGGACGCCCGCCACGCAGGCCGCGACGATCTCGCCGATGCTGTGGCCGAGCACGGCGCCCGGTGTGACGCCCCAGGAGCGCCACAGCTCCGCGAGCGCGTACTCGACGGCGAACAGGGCCGGCTGGGTCCAGCGGGTCTCGTCCACGAGCGCGGCGTCGGCGGGCGCCGGGTGCAGCACGGAGCGCAGCGAGCGGTCCGTCAGCTCCGAGACGATGGCGTCGCAGCGGTCGATCGCGTCCCGGAAGACCGGCTCGCTCGCGTAGAGGCCCGCGCCCATGCCCGCGTACTGCGAGCCCTGGCCGGTGAAGAGGAAGGCCACCTTCGGCTGCGCGCCGCCGGGCACGTGGCCCGTGCGGACGCCGGCCGGCAGGAGCGCGCCGGGCGCGTACGCGGCCAGCTTCTCCCGCATCTCCTCGGCGGAGCCGGCGACCACCGTCAGCCGGTGCGCCAGCGGGGCGCGGCCGGTGGCGGCGGTGTGGCAGACGTCGGCGAGCGGGGCCGCGTCCGGCCCGCCCAGGTAGGCGGCGTGGCGGGCGGCCACCTCGGCGAGCGCGGCCGGGCTCTTGGCGGACAGCGCCAGCAGCTGCGCGGTGCGCTCGCCGTCGGCTCCGTCGGCGGCGGGCTCGGCGGCGGGCACGGGGGCCGGCGCCTCCTCGACGACGAGGTGGGCGTTGGTGCCGCTCGCGCCGAAGGAACTGATGCCCGCGAGACGGGGCTTGTCGCCGCGCGGCCAGGCGACGGCGGTGCGCGGGAAGGTGACCGAGAGGTCCTCGATGCCGATCTCCGGGTTCACCTCCTCCAGGTGCAGCTGCGCCGGGATCTCCTCGTTCTGCAGCGAGAGCACGACCTTGATCAGCCCGGCGATGCCGGCGGCGGGCTCCAGGTGCCCGATGGTGCTCTTGACCGAGCCGACGACCAGCTCCTCGCCCGGCGCGCGGCCGCCCAGTACGGCGTCCAGGGCGCGCAGTTCCAGCGGGTCGCCCAGCGGGGTGCCGGTGCCGTGCGCCTCCACGTAGCCGATCTCCGCCGGCTCCACGCGGGCCGAGGCCAGCGCGGCACGGATCACGTCCTGCTGGGCGGCGGCGTTCGGGACGGTGATGCCGCCGCTGCGACCGTCCTGGTTGACGGCGGAGCCGCGGATGACGCCGAGGACGCGGTCACCGGCCGCCTGCGCGTCGGAGAGCCGCTTGAGGACGACGACTCCGCAGCCCTCGCTGCGTACGTAGCCGTCGGCGCGGGAGTCGAAGGTCTTGCAGTGGCCGTCCGGCGCCAGCATGTTCGCCTTGTCGGCGATGGTGAACCACTCGGGCGACAGCAGGACGTTGACGCCGCCCGCCAGCGCCATGCCGGTCTCGCCGGAGCGCAGGCTCTGACACGCCAGGTGCACGCCGACCAGCGAGGACGAACACGCGGTGTCGACGGAGAGGCTGGGGCCCTGCAGGCCGAGCCAGTACGAGAACCGGCCGGCCGCGAAGGTGGAGGCGTTGCTGGTGAGGCTGTACGCCTCCAGCTCGGCCGGGTCGATCTGCTGCATCTGTCTTTGTACGTAGTCGTACGTGGTGACGCCGAAGTACACCCCGGTGTCCGTGCCGGTCAGGCCGGCCGGCGAGATGCCCGCGTGCTCCAGGGCCTCCCAGCCCACCTCCAGCAGCAGGCGCTGCTGCGGGTCCAGGGTGGCGGCCTCGCGCGGGGAGATCCCGAAGAACGGGGCGTCGAACCCGTCGACCCGGTCGAGGAAGCCGCCGAGGCGGCTGCCGTGCCGGGCGGTGTCCCAGCGGTCCTCGGGCACCTGGCGGATGCCGTCGCGGCCCGAGCTCAGGAACTCCCAGAACTCCTCGGGCGTCTCGGCGCCTCCGGGCATCCGGCAGGCCAGGCCGACGATGGCGATCGGTTCGGTGCGGGCGCGCTCGGCGGCGTCGAGCTCCCCGCGCAGGCGGCGGATCTCGCGCACGCTCTGCGCGAGTACGTTCTGCCGCTCGTGGTCCTTGTCGGTCATCGGGCTCCTCCGGCTGCGTGCGTCGGGGAACCGGACTCCGCGGCCAGCACGGCGAGGAGTTCGGCTTCGGAAAGGTCGTCGAGGGATGTGTCGTCCCCGGACCCGAAAAGGTCCGAAGGCACCTGCAGTGCGGGGGTGGGGATGGCGGTGGGGATGGGTGCGGCGGACGGGGCCGCGGACGGGTCCGCGGAAGCCTGCGGGCCGGCGTCGGCCGCCGCCCGCTCCGCCAGCGTCAGCAGATGCGCGGACAGCGCCTCCACCGACGGGTGTTCGAACATCACGGTCGCCGGGAGGCGGCGGCCGAGCAGGGTCTCCAGCCGGATGCGGGCATCGCGGGCGAGCGTGGAGTCCATGCCCATCTGGAAGAAGCCGGCCGTCCGGTCGACCCGGTCGGGGCTGAGTTCCAGGGTTCCGGCCACCGCCGCGGCGACCTCACCGCGGACCAGCTCGGTGCGGGCGTCGCCGGGCTCGGCGGCGGCCACGGCCGCCACCAGCCTGGGCAGCCGCTCGCGCCCCTCCGCGGCGTCCGGCTCGGGCGCCGCGCCACCGGCGAGGGCGACGGCCGGCACCGGGCCGGCGGCGCCCGACGCGCGGAACCAGAAGCTCTCGTGCTGCCAGGCGTACGCGGGCAGCGGTACGGGACGCGCGGGCGCCGCCGGCAGCAGCTCGGTCAGGCGGGCGGGCAGGCCGTGCGTGTGCAGAGCGGCCAGGATCTCCAGCAGGCCGTGCGCCTCCGGCTCGTCGCGCCGCATGGACGGCAGGGCCAGCCCCTCGCGGCCGGTGTGCTCGAAGGCCTGCTCGACGGCGGACAGCAGCGTCGGGTGGGGGCTCATCTCGACGAACACCCCGTGGTCGCTGTCGATCAGCCGGCCCACCGCGTCCCAGAAGAGCACCGGCTCGCGCAGGTTGCCCGCCCAGTACTCGGCGTCGAAACCGGAGCCGTCGCACAGTTCGCCGGTGACGGTCGACAGGACCGGCACCTTGCCCGCCCGGGGCTCGATGCCCTCCAGCTCGGCCAGCAGGTCCTCGCGCAGGGCGTCGACCTGGGGGCTGTGCGAGGCCACGTCCACCTTGACGTGGCGGGAGAAGACGTTGCGGGCCTCGAGGGCCTTGGCGAGCTCGGCCAGCACCTCCGGGTCACCGGAGAGCACCGTGGAGGTGGGGCTGTTGCTGACCGCGACCGAGACCCGGTCGCTGTGGTCCGCGACGAACTCGGCGGCCTGGTCGAACGGCAGGCCCACCACCAGCATCGCGCCCTGCCCGCTGATGCGGCGCAGCAGGAAGCTGCGGCGGCAGATGACGCGGGCCGCGTCGTCCAGGCTCAGCACGCCCGCCACGTACGCGGCGGCGACCTCGCCCATGCTGTGGCCGACCACCGCGTCGGGCTCGACGCCGAAGGCCCGGGCCCGGGCGGCGAGTCCGACCGCGATGGCGAACAGGGCCGGCTGGATGACGTCGATCCGCTCCAGCGGTGCCCCGTCCTCCAGACCCATGATCGTGTCGATGACGGAGAACCCGCCGTCGGTCCAGCGCTTGAAGGCCTCGTCGCACTCGGTCACGGCGGCCTTGAACACCGGGCAGACGCGCATCAGTTCGCGGCCCATCCCGGCCCGCTGGGCGCCCTGGCCGGGGAAGACGAAGACGACCTTGTCGGCGATGTCGCCGCCCGTGCGGCCGGTGATCACGGAAGCCGGGGACTTGTCCGCCAGCCACATGTCCAGCCGCTCGGCGGCCTCGGCGTGCGTGCTCGCGGCGACCGCGAGCCGGTGTGCGTGCCGGGTGCGCCGGGTGGCGGCGCCGTGCACCAGAGCGGAGAACGGCTCCTGCCGCGTCTGCGGGTCCTGGAGGTGGTCGCGCCAGGCACGGGCCATCGGGACCAGCGCGTCGGCGGTGCCCGCGTAGACCGGCAGCAGCCAGGGGCCCTGCGCGGCCTGCGGCACGCCGGGGGCCACAGCCTCCTGGACGCCGTCGTCCTGCGGGGCCGGGCCGAGGACGACATGGGCGTTGGTGCCGCCCGCGCCGAAGGAGCTGACGGCGCCGTGGCGGCGCTCGGCGGGCTCGTCCCAGCCCGCCGCCTCGGTCGGGATGCGCAGCCGTCCGCCCTTGAGCGAGATGTGCGGGTTGACCTCCTCCAGGTGGAGGTTGGGCGCGATGGCCCGGTGGTGGATGCTCAGCGCCACCTTGATCAGGCCGGCCAGTCCGGCGCCCGCCTCCAGGTGGCCGATGTTGGTCTTCACCGACCCGAGCGTGCAGCTCCCGCCGCCCGCGTCCGCGGTCCCGTACACCTCGTGCAGTGCCTCGACCTCGATCGGGTCGCCGAGGCTGGTGCCGGTGCCGTGCGCCTCCAGCAGGGTGACCTGCGAGGGCTCCAGCCGGGCGGAGCGCAGCGCCGCCTTGATGACATCGCGCTGGGACAGGCCGCTGGGCGCGGTCAGGCCGTTGGTCAGGCCGTCCTGGTTGACGGCGGAGCCGCGGATGACGGCCCAGATCCGGTCGCCGTCCGCGACGGCGTCCGAGAGCCGCTTCAGGACGAGCACGCCGACGCCCTCGCCGCGGGTGTAGCCGTCGGCCTTCGCGTCGAAGGTCTTGCAGCGGCCGTCGGGGGCGAGCGGCAGGCCCTTGGAGTGGGCGACCGTCATCGTCGGCGACAGGATCAGGTTCATCCCGGCGGCGACCGCGGTGGAGCACTCCTGGGTGCGCAGGGACTGGCAGGCCAGGTGCACGGCCACCAGCGAGGACGAGCAGGCCGTGTCGACGGTCATGCTCGGTCCGCGCAGGTCGAGCTGGTACGAGAGCCGGTTGGAGATGATGCAGTTGGTGCCGCCGACGACGGTGTACGTGTCGAGGCCGGCCGGGTCCTCCAGCTGCATCTGGAGGTAGTCGGTGGCGTTGGCGCCGACGAACACGCCCGTCGCGCTGCCCTGGAGCTTCTCCCGGGGCAGGCCCGCGTCCTCCAGCGCCTCCCAGGCCACCTCCAGGAAGTGCCGCTGCTGGGGGTCCATGCGGGCGGCCTCGCGCGGGGATATGCCGAAGAAGTACGGGTCGAACCGGTCCACCCCGTCGATGAACCCGCCGAAGCGCATGGTGGTGCGGCCCGCGGCGTTCGGGTCGGGGTCGTAGTAGGCGTCGGCGTCCCAGCGGTCGCCGGGCACGCCGGTGATCGCGTCGGTGCCGGAACTGATCATCTGCCAGAAGTCGCCGGGGGAGCGGACCCCTCCCGGCAGTCGACAGCCCATGCCGACGATGGCGATGGGCTCGTGGCGCTTCTGCTCCAGTGCGTCCAGCCGGCCCCGCAGCATGCGGACGGCGGACAGTGCCTTGACGAGGGCGTCCCCGGAGCGGTCTTCGGCCGGGGCGGCCCCGGCGGCGGTGCTGCTGCTCACTAGAAGGTCTCCATCCGCTCGCTCAGTTCCGCGAGTTCACGTTCAAGGAGGGCCTCGAGGCTCTCCGGGTCTGCGTCACCGTCCGCCGCCGGGGGCAGGACGGGGGCTTCGGCTTCGGGGCTCTGCTCGAGGGCCTCGTCGCCGTCGAGCGCGATGCCCGCCTTGCCTGCCAGGAACGGCGCGATGTCGCGTACGGTCGGGTAGTTCCAGATGAGCGTGGCCGACAGCTCCACGCCGAAGGCCGCCTCCAGGCGGTTGCGCAGCTCCAGCGACATCAGCGAGTCGATGCCGAGCGAGCGCAGCGGGGTGTCGGGGTCGATGCGGCGGGCGGGGAGCTTGACCACCTGCGCGGTGATCTCCCGTACGGCGGTCTCGAAGGCGGCCCGCCGCTCCGCCACGGGCAGTTCGGCCAGCCCGGCGGCGATCGCCCCGTCCGCCGGTCCGCCCTGCGCGTCGTCCTGGCTCGCGGCCAGGACGGGTACGGAGTCCAGCCTGACGACGCGCAGCCCCTCGGCCTCGGCCAGCAGGGTGCCGTCGGAGGACAGGATCCGCACGCGGGCCTGCCAGTGCCGGTCGTCGCCGGCCTGCTCGCACTGCGCGTACGCCCACAGCTCGCCGGCGAGAGCTCCGTACACCGTCAGCCGGCCGATGGACTCGCTGACGAAGCACTGGGTGACGCCCTCGCCCCACGCGGCGCCGAGCAGCGGGGCCACGGCGGACTGCAGGGCGGAGTCGAGCAGCGAGGGGTGCACCCGGTAGCCGGGGTCGGCGGGCAGGGCCGCCGGGTCGGGTGCGATCCGGGCCAGGGCGGCGCCTTCGCCGCGCGAGAGGCTGGTGATTCCCTGGAAGGCGGGCCCGTAGCCCAGGCCGCAGGCGGCGAGCGCCCGGTAGTAGGCCGGTCCCTCGAGGGTCTCGGTCAGCGAACCTGCCAGCGAGGCCGGATCGCAGGGCTCGCCCGGGTCCGGCGCGGCGCCGAAGACCGCCCGGGTCTCGGCCACGCACAGCGGGCCGTCGTCCTCGCGGACGAAGAAGCGGATCTGCGCCCGCTCGCCGTCCGAGCCCTCCAGTACGGCCTGCACCCGGCGCACGCCCTGCGCGGGCAGGATCAGCGGCTCCCGGAAGGCGAACTCCTCCAGTACGGGCTCCTCGCCGGGCCGGACCTGGGCGCACATCGCGAGGGCCATCTCCGCGAATCCGGCGCCCGGCAGGACCGCGGCCCCGCCGATGCGGTGGTCCGAGGCGGTGGCGGCCGCACTGTCGAAGTCCATCTGCCAGTAGTGCGTCCCCGGGGTGACGGGGGAGTCGAGCCGCTCGCCGAGCAGGCCGCGGCGCAGGGCCCGGCCGCCTGCGGCGCCGGTGCCCGGGCCGGGGGCGTCGATCCAGAACCGCTCCCGCTGCCACGGGTAGTGGGGCAGCTTCGCCGCGGGGGCCGGGGTCAGCGCGCGGTCCACCCGGGCCGGGGCGCCCAGGACGTGCAGCCGGCCCAGCGAGCCGAGCAGGGTGTCGCGTTCCTCCTCGCGGCGGCGCAGCGAGGGCAGCGCGGCCACGGTCGTACCGCTCTCCGCGGCCACCTGCTCCACGGCGGGCAGCAGGATCGGGTGCGGGCTCATCTCGATGAACACGCTCACGCCGTCTTCGACGAGACGGGCCACCTGGTCGGCGAAGAGCACCGGCTCGCGCAGGTTGTTGGCCCAGTAGTGGATGTTCATCTCGGTGCCGGAGGCCACCGAGCCGGTCACGGTCGAGTAGACGGGGACGGTTCCGGCCCGCGGGGCGATGCCGTCCAGCGCGGACAGCAGGTCCTCGCGCAGCGGGTCCATCTGCGGGCTGTGGGAGGCCACGTCCACCTTGACCCAGCGGCAGAAGACCTGGTCGGCCTCCAGCCGCCCGGCGATCGCGGCGAGCGCGTCACGGTCGCCGGAGAGCACGGTGGAGCGGGGGCTGTTGTTCACGCCGACCGACACCAGGTGCTCCTGGCCGGCGAGGAGCTCGCGGGCCTGGGCCATCGTCAGCTCGCAGGCGAGCATGGCGCCCTGGCCGGCGGCGCGGCGCAGCAGCAGGCTGCGGCGGCAGATGATCCTGGTCGCGTCCTCGATGCCCAGCGCGTCGCTGACGTGCGCGGCGGCGACCTCGCCCATGCTGTGCCCGATGACCGCGGCGGGCTCGATGCCCCACGAGCGCCACAGTGCGGCGAGCGCGACCTCGACGGCGAACAGCATCGGCTGGACGACGTCGATGCGGGTCATCTGCGAGCTCTCCTCGTCGGCGCACAGCTCGGCCTCGATCGACCAGTCGATCCAGGCCCGGGCGGCGGCGTCGGTGGTACGGATGGACGCGGCGAACGCCGGTTCTGTGCGGAGCAGTTCGCGGCCCATCCCGATCCACTGGGAGCCCTGGCCGGGGAAGACGAACGCGGTCCGCGGCCTGGATTCCGCCGGCTTCGCGCCCTCATACAGCTGCGGCGGGCGCTCGCCGTCCGCGTGGGCGGCCAGCGCCTCGGCGAGCTCGGCCGTGTCACGGGCGACGAGCGAGAGGCGGTAGGGGTGGTGGGCCCGGTCCAGGCCCGCGCGGGCCAGGGCCGGCAGCAGGTCCGCGCCCGGCGCGGCGTCCGCGAGGGCGGCGGCGACGGAGCGGGAGAGGTCGCGCAGGGCCTGCGGGGTGCGCGCGGAGAGGGTGAACAGCTGGGCGGCGGGCGGGCGTTCGTCCGGCAGCCGCACTTCGAAGCCGAGCCCGGCGAGGGCGGTGAGGGTGTCCACCAGCCCTGCGCGGTCGTCGTCGCCCTCGCGGCGCATGGTGGTCAGTACGGACGCGGTGCCTCCGTACTCCTCGGCGGACTGGCGCAGCGCGGGGGCCAGCACCGGGTTGGCGCTGATCTCCACCAGGACGCCGGTTCCGCTGGTCAGCAGGTGGGCGGTGGCCGGGGCCAGCAGCACGGGCCGGCGCAGGTTGCGGACGAAGTACGAGGCGTCCGCCTCCCGCCAGTCGAGCGGTTCGCCCGTCACGGAGGAGATCATCGGGATGCGGCCGGGCCGCGGGGTGAGCGTGCCGATGGCCGCTTCGAGATCGGCGGTGATCGGGTCGATGCCGGCGCTGTGGGCCGGCAGGTCGACGCGGATCATGCTGCACAGCACGCCCTGGGCCTTCAGCTCGGCGACCAGGGCCTCCAGCGCGGCGCGGGGGCCGGCGAGGCCGGTGGTGCGGGGGCCGTTCTGGGTGGCGACCGAGATGTCCTCGCCGCCGATGCGGTCGTCGATGCGCTGCTGGATGTCGGCGGCGGAGAGTTCGACGACGGCCATTCCGCTGCCGGAGCCGGCGACGCGGCGCTGCTGGTCGCTGTAGTGGTGGATGAGGCGGACCGCGTCCGGCAGGTCCAGGATGCCGGCGATGACGGCGGCGGCGATTTCTCCGAGGCTGTGGCCGACGACGGCGTCCGGGCGGACTCCGGCGGCCTCGAGCCAGGCGGCGATGCCGACCTGGATGGCGAAGAGTACGGGCTGCATCACCCCGACGTCGCCGCTGCGGGAGGTGTCCTCACCTGCGTGCAGTTCGTCCAGGAGCGACCACCCGGTGTACCGGGCGAGTTCGCGGTCGCACTCCTCCAGTACGGAGCGGAAGACCGGTTCCGTACGGAGCATGGTGCGGGCCATCCCGATCCACTGCTGGCCGTACGGGGAACATACGAAGGCCACCTGCGGGCGGCCGGCGGGGTCGGCTTCGGTGCCGGGGCCGGGTCTCTCGAGCAGGGTCAGCGGCGCGGGCGCGGTGACGGCCTCGAGCACGACGTGCACGTTGGTGCCGCCCCAGCCGAAGGCGCTCACCCCGGCCCGGGCCGGGCCCTGCCCGGTCTCGGGCCACGGCTCCTGAGCCGCGGCGACCCGCAGGCCGAGCTCGTCGAAGGGTATGTGCGGGTTCGGCGTCTCGAAGTGGATGCTGGGCGGAATGCGGCGGTGGCGCAGCGCGAGGGCCGTCTTGACCACGCCGGCGATGCCGGCGGCCGCCTCCAGGTGGCCGATGTTGCTCTTGACCGACCCGATGCGCAGGGGCGCGTCCGCGTCGCGGCCGCGTCCGTAGACCGCGCCGAGCGCGGTGGCCTCGACCGGGTCGCCGAGCGCGGTGCCCGTGCCGTGGGTCTCGACGTACTGGACCTCGGCGGGGGAGACGCCGGCCTGGCGGCAGGCGGCGCGCAGTACGGCCTCCTGTGCGAGGGGGTTGGGGGCGGTGAGTCCGTTGCTCAGGCCGTCGTTGTTGGTGGCCGTGCCGCGGATCGTGCACCAGATGTCGTCGCCGTCGGCCAGCGCCTTGGACAGCGGCTTGAGGACGATGGCCCCGGCGCCCTCGCCGCGGCCGAAGCCGTCGCCGCGGGCGTCGAAGGCCTTGCACCGGCCGTCCTGGGAGAGGCCGCCGAACTTGCTGAGCGAGACCATCGTCTCCGGGCTCAGCAGCAGGTTCACCCCGCCCGCGACGGCGGTCTCGGACTCGCCGGACCAGATGCTCTGGCAGGCCAGGTGGACCGCGAGCAGGGACGAGGAGCACGCCGAGTCCAGGACGACGCTGGGGCCGGTGAGCCCGAGGACGTAACTGAGCCGGTTGGCGACCATGTTCAGGGCCCGGCCGGTGGCCGAGTGCAGGGAGGCGCCGGCGGGGTCGGCCGCGCCGAGGTCGGCGTAGTCGTGCCAGATCGCCCCGGCGAAGACACCGGTCGCGGTGCCGGACAGCCGGCCGTCGGAGAGGCCCGCGTCCTCCAGGGCCTCCCAGGCGACCTCCAGGAAGAGCCGCTGCTGCGGGTCCATCTCCTGCGCCTCGCGCGGGGAGATGCCGAAGAAGAGCGGGTCGAAGGTGTCCACCGGGCCGCGCAGGAAGCCGGCCTGGGAGGTCACCATCTTGCCGGCGGCGGCCGGGTTGGCGTCGAGATAGGCGGCGGCGTCCCAGCGCTCGGCCGGCACCTCGCTCACCGCGTCGGTGCCCGAGCTGAGCAGCTCCCAGAACTCCTCGAGGCTCTCGGCCTGCGGGAGCCGGCACGCCATGCCCGTGATGGCGATCGGCTCGCGTTCGCGGGGAGCGGCCCGGAAGGTGTCCGGGAGTTCGGCGGGCGCGTCGGACTCGCCCGCGACGACGCGGGCGGCGAGCGCCGCGATGCTGGGGTGCGACCACATGAGTGCCGGGGAGAGCCGGGTACCGGTCAGCTCCGAGAGGTCGCCCATGAGGGCGACGGCGCGCATCGAGTCGATACCGATGGTCGTGAAGAGATCGTCGTCGCGGATCTCGTCGGGCGCGCGCCCCGACCGTACGGCGATCTCGCTCCGCAACCAGTGCGACACTGCCTCGACGTTGTCCATACGGGACCCGTCGACGTGCCCAGAGTCCTTGCCCATCTGCATGAGAACCCCCTCCGCTTGTACATAACGCTGAAACACTTGAGCGCTGATGGATCGTTCTTCGACCGGTCGCGGGGGCGGGACGGCTTGTCCCGCCATGTCCGGGATGCTTTGAACTGGGCCTGCAATAAAGGGAGTTGGATTCCGTTTATCGGCAGAATGGACAGTGCCCGCCGACCCCGAAGGGTGGGCGGGCACTGAGGGCGGCGCGGCGCGCGCCGGGTCAGGAACGGAGGCTCGGCTCGTCCTTCGCCGGGGCGGGCGGGGCCGCGGGGGCGCCCGGTGCCGTGGCACCCGGCGCAGTGGCGCCGGGGGCCGTGGCACCCGGGGCGGCCGCGCCCGGCGGGGGTCCGGGCGGGGCCGGCGGGGTCTTGGGGAGCCAGCGCAGGGCCACGAGGACCGAGACGAGGGCGACACCGGCGACCACGAACAGCGTGGACTGCATGCCGCTGACGTAGGCGTCGGAGGCCTTGGCCAGCAGGGCCGGGGCCTGGTCGCCCAGCTTGGCGGCCTGGACGGCGCGTACGGTGCCGCCGATGGATCCGGCGGCCTCGTCACGCAGGGCCTCCGGAAGGACGTTCACCGCGTCACCGATCGAGGAGCGGTAGCCGGAGCTCAGCAGGCTTCCGATGATCGCGATGCCGAGGGCGCCTGCCACCTGACGGGCGGTCTGCGAGACCGCCTGGCCCGCGCCCGCCTTGACCGGAGGCACGACGGACATCAGCGAGGCGGTGGCGGGAGCCATGATGGAGCCCCAGCCGATGCCCAGGAGCAGCTGCGCGACGACCAGCAGCCAGGTCGGCGTACCGGCGTCGAAGAAGGCCGCGCCCACGGCGTACAGGGCGATGGCCGCGGAGCCGGCGGCGACCACGGCGCGGGGGCCGAACTTCATGACGAGCTTGGGGCAGCGGGCCGAGACGACCATGGAGCCGATGCCCATGGGCAGGACGAGCAGACCGGCTTCCAGCGGCGAGAAGCCGAGGACGGCCTGGAAGTAGAACTGCGAGATGAAGATCGAGCTGATGAGCGCGAAGAAGCACAGGGCGATGGCGCCGGTGCCGGCCGCGAAGCGCGAGTTCTTCAGGAGGCTGACGTCGAGCGAGGGCGCGGCGATCTTCTTCTCGAAGAGGACCAGCGCGACCAGCAGGACCACACCGCCCGCGATGGCGCCGAGCGCACCGGTGCTGGTCCAGCCGTCCTCGCCCGCGAGGACGATGCCGTAGACCAGCAGGCCGACGGAGACGATGGACAGCAGCACGCCGAGCGGGTCGAACGCGGTGCGGACCGGGTTCTTCGACTCGGGCACCAGCGCGATCATCAGGGCGACGGCGATGACGATGAGCGGGGCGTTGATGAGGAAGATCGAGCCCCACCAGAAGTACTCGAGCAGCACGCCCCCGAGTACCGGACCGACCGCCATGGCCACACCGGCGGCCGCGGCCCAGCCCGCGATGGCCTTGGGACGCTCGGCCGGCGGGAAGACGTTCATGAGGATGGCGAGGGTGACCGTGGGCACCACGGCCGCGCCGACGCCCATGACGGCGCGCCAGATGATGAGCTGGACGATGTCGGTCGCGAAGGCGCCGAGCACCGAGCTGACACCGAACAGGACGAGACCGGTGATCAGGGTCTTCTTGCGGCCGAACCGGTCGGCGCAGACGCCACCGGTGAAGAGGAACGCCGCGAAGGTGATCAGGTACGAGTCCAGCGCCCACTGGAGCTCGCCGTTGGTCGCATCAAGGCTCTGCTGAATGGGATTGAGTGCGACGTTGATGATCGTGAGGTCCATGACCACGACCAGCACCGTGGATGCGAGCAGAGCCAGGATCGCCCGGCGGCGCCCGCTGCTGACTTCGGGATTCATTGCCCGTCCTTCGTAGAGTTTTTCCTCTGATGGCCGCTGCCGCTGCCGCTGCCGAAGTCCGCGCTGCGAGCGCAGCGCGGACCTCGGTTCAGGTCGCCGGGCCGACCGAACTACTCGGCCCAGGGAAGCGGAATCTTCTTGTCCTCGTTGCCCGGCATGCTGGCCTTGCCGCCGACCGCCATGGCGACGAGCGCCTGGGTGTCACCGACCGCGGTGAGCTGACGTACGGCGCCGCCGGGGATCGCCAGGGCCTCGCCGGCCTTGACCTGCCCGTCCTCGCCGTCGATGGTCACCTTGAACGCGCCCGAGAGCGGCATCCAGATCTGCTCGCGGTCGATGATGTGGACCGGGGTCGCCGAGTCCGCGCCGAGCTCCACGCGCCAGGTGCTGACCTCGGTGCTGCCCTGGCTGGGGGCGGCGAGGCCGAACATCGCACCCGAAGGGGTACGGGTAGTCCGCTGCTCGCTCTCGCTGACCACGTTCATTGCGACCTCCTGTGTAAAGAAGCTTTACTTCGCTTGCTCCACGAGTAAAGCTGCTTTAGTCGTAGGTGTCAAACGGCAAAGAGAACCGCGCCGAGACTGTTCCCACAGGTAACCGAGAACCGCTGGAGTCCGGCTGGAGCAAGGGAGGGATCGTGGGAGTAAAGCGTCTTTCCAGGGTGTGGCAGCATGGCCGGATGGAGTCCACAGCAGAGACAGGAAGCAACGGGGCGGTAGCAGGCCAGGCCGGAGACCCGCTGGCCAGAGCCGAGCTGACCTATCTGCTCGGCATGTCCTTCCAGCTGGTCCTGTCCGAATTCGTATCCCGGCTCGACTCGGCCGGGTACGACGACCTGCGTCCGATGCACGGACTTGTGTTTCAGGCGCTTTACGGGGACGGCGCCACCAGCAGCGAGCTGGCGGAGCAGCTCGGCGTCACCAAGCAGGCGGCCGGCCAGATCGTCGACGACCTGGCGGCGCGCGGCTACGTGGAGCGGCGCCCCCACCCGGCGGGCGGGCGGCGCAAACTCGTCGTACTGACCGACCGGGCGCTGGAGCACCTCGCGGTCGCCGGACGCGTCATGTTCGAGATGGAGAGCGAGCTGGACGAGCGCCTCGGAGCCCAGAACCGCCGCGTCCCCCGCGCCGAACTCGCCGCCCTGATCAGAGCCATGACGAAGGGCGACCTGCCCCCGCTGCGCCCGCTGTGGTGAACGGCGCTTGGCCGACAGGGCCTCGACGGCTGCGGACCTCGGCCTCCGCGGTGTGGGGCGCGGTGACGACGGAGTAGTCCGGGATGCTGCGGATGGCGAGGGTGACGCCGCTGTTGATCCGGACGTGGCGACCGATGGCGACGCCGGGGCCGAGGCTGATGCTGTTGCCGGTCTGGGTGCCGTCGCCGATGAGGGCGCCGAACTGGGGCGTCCCGCATCGGTAGATGCCGTCGTGGGTGCGGATGATGACCTCGCGGTCCGGGGCGCGCATGTCATCGCTCATGTTGATGGCGGCCACCGTCACGCCCGCCGAAAGGTGGGCGTCTGCGCCGACGACGGTGCGGTTGATGCCGATGCGGTGGCCGAGGACCGCACCTTCGCCGATGAAGGCGGCGGTGACCTCGCAGTTGAAACCGACCGAGGCCCCGGCGCACAGGATGCTGCCTTTACGGATGGCGGAGAACTCGTAGACCTTGGCACCGGGGCCGACGATGACGTCGTCCCCGATGATCGCCTGCGGGTGGATGAACGCGGTCGGGTGGATGCGGCCGGCTTCGCCGAGAGCATCGAGGGCCTGTCGGTGGAGCTCGGGCCACCGGGCGAGGAAGTCGGCGAGTTCGTACGTGTCCAGGCTTCCGTACGCGGTTGCGCCGAGCGGCCCGGTGGTGGGGGCGGTGACGTAGTCGCCGAGCACGAGCGATGCCATCGGGGTGGCCTTTCGTGTGGCCGGGGTCAGGGTTGGGCGGCGGTACGCTCGCCGTTCACCTGGTGCCGGAGAAATGTGGTGGGTTGTGAGACGAGCGCGGGTGGGCGTTGCCGTGCTGACCATGGGCGACCGGATGCCCGAGCTGCGGGCCCTGCTGGAGTCGGTGGCCAAGCAGGACGAGCCCGCGGCCCGGATCGTGGTCGTCGGCAACGGCTGCGCGCTTCCCGGACTGCCGGATGGCGTGACCGGGGTCGAGTTGGAGGAGAACCTGGGAGTGTCCGGGGGCCGCAACGTCGCCTGGCGCAAGCTGCGGGAGTTCGGGGACGTCGACGTTCTGGTGGACCTGGACGACGACGGCCTCCTGGTCGATGCCGACGTGATCCGCCGGATCGCCGACCTGTACGCGGCCGACTCCCGGCTCGGCATCGTCAGTTTCCGGATCGCCGACGAGAGCGGCGAGACCCAGCGCCGCCACGTTCCCCGCCTGAGGGCCAAGGACCCGATGAAGCGGGGTCTGGTGACGACGTTCCTCGGCGGTGGGCACGCCCTGTCCATGCCGATGCTGGAGCAGACGGGCGCCTGGCCGGACGCCTTCTTCTTCACACATGAGGAGACCGACCTGGCGTGGCGGGCCCTGGACGCCGGCTGGGACATCCTGTACGAACCGGCGCTCGTGCTCCAGCACCCCAAGACCTCCCCGGCCCGTCACGCCGTCTACTTCCGGATGACCGCCCGCAACCGGGTCTGGCTCGCCAAGCGCCACCTGCCCGCCCCCCTCGTACCCGTCTACCTCGGTGTGTGGACGCTGCTGACGGTCGCGCGCACCCGATCGGCGGCGGGGTTGCGGCCCTGGTTCGCCGGGTTCGCCGAGGGTGTGCGCACCAGCGGCGGCCCCCGGCGTGCGATGCGGTGGCGGACCGTCGTACGAATGGCGCGGCTGGGCCGACCGCCGGTCATTTAGGGGATGTCGGGCGGACAGGACCTAGGCGGGCGCGGACTCCGACAACCAGCCGGGCGCGGCCTGCGGGGTGTCCTGGAGCCACTGGACGTAGCGGGCCACCCCGTCGGTGATGCTCACCTTCGGCTTCCATCCCAGGACGTTCTCCATGCGCCGGACGGAGGCGTACCCGCCCAGTCTCGTGAAGGGCTTGCTCAATCTGCTGATTCGAGCGGTGTTGGTCTCGGTGAATGGCCTTGGCGTAGAAGCGGAACAGCACGGCGATGCTGTGGCCGGCACGGCGGGCGACCTCGGCCGGGGAGAAGCCGGACTCCAGCCGGAGTGAGACGCCAGCGGCCCGGAGGCCGTACAGCACCTCTGCAAGAGGAGTTTTGAACTCGTGCGGGGTGAGGACGATGCGGCGAGCGGCCTTCCAGAGGTCGCCGTACTCCTTGCTGAGCAGGCTGCCGCCGCGGGCCGCAGGGAAGAGTCGGCCGTCCTCGGCCGTGCCGAACTCCGCGATGTGGTTGCGGATCAGACGGACCAGGACCGGCGGTATCGGTACCTCGAGGGTGGCCTTCCGGGCACGCTTCTTGAGGCCCCGGGAGTCGTAGGACTCCCCCGAGTCGGTTCAGCCGGAGCCCACGCGCGGGGAGCTGGACGACAGGGCGGCTTGGCCCCACCCTTGCCCGAGTTGCCGGCCAGCGTAAGGCCCCTTGAAAATGTCCGACCCCAACCCGAACAGGACACCGGCCAAAGCCGCTCCGGCCGACCGCGTGGTCACCTGACCGGATCAGGTGCCAACTCCTAAAGAAAGGGCGGTGGTTTACGCGAGCAGGCCCCGGCGCGGGAGGGGTGCGCCGGGGCCGGGGGAGAGGCCAGAGTCAGGCATTGACCTCGGCGGGAGCTGAGACCGGAGGGCGGACACCGGTCAGTTCCTCGGCTCGGTCGAGGAGGTGGGGCGCCAGCTCGGGGTAGAAGCCGCGGGCGACGGCCTGGAGGAGTTCAGCGATCGCTGCCAGCTCGCCGATACGCCCGGCCGGGGTGCTGAGGACCTGGGCGAAGTCGGCCCGGATGCGCTCGGCGACAGTCGGCACGAGGAGGCTGTGCGCGTGGAGGAGTCCGGGGTCGTAGCCGACGGGGACGCGGCCCCAGCGTTCCCAGTCCAGGAAGGTCAGGGGCTGGCCGGTGATGTTGCCCCAGTGGAGGTCGCCGTGGCCGGTGACGCGTTCGATCTTCGTGGGGGCGGGGATGCCGAGGAACTGGGGGAAGGCCCGCTCGATCCAGGTGTCCCGGACGGTTTCCTTGGTCCCCTCGACCTGCGTCAGGCGGTCGAGCGAACGCCCCAGCAGGCCCCACCACGGCTCCGGAAGAGCGGGGTCCCTGACCAGGTCAGCGCGAGTGGGTGAGACCACCGGGTGCGGCACGCGGTCCAGGACCTCGGACTGAAACGACCACTCGCCGTCCACCCAGTCGTGGACGCCGTGCAGCGCCGGACGCGGCACATCGCGGGGCACGAGGAGGGACGCGCCCACGGGTCCTTGTCCTGGCGTGCGCCCCGCGTTCTTCAAGTGGCCGCGGCTGACCCGAAGCCAGTAGTCGCCCGTGCCGCGCCCCAGGGTGAATCCGGCAAAGCCCCACACCGGCGAGCCCGTACATGTGAGGCCCAGGGCTTTGGCCGCCCGCTCGTGCGCGGTCTCCATGAGTGCTCGGATGTCCTCATCCGGTGGCGAGTTCATCGGTCACTCTCCTGAGGTGTTCGGGGTCGAGGGGCGAAGCGAGTGCCTTCACCGCATCGTCCCAGTGATCACGATTCGTGGTGGAGGTCAGAACGAAGTCCAGGGCGGGGCAGGACGCGGCGGCCAGGACTCCAGCGGTGCCGGCCGACAGCCCGGGGCGGATCAGATCCACCAGTTCGGGTGTCATCGCATCCAGCAGTTCGCCGCCGTGCAGGGGGGCGGAGCCGAACGTGATCAGCCCGTCGTCCTTCGCCTGCACCAGCGGACCGCCCCCGTTCAGGGCCTGCGTGATCGGGGCATCATCGATCAGGCCGACGGGCATCTGTACCGCGATCAGGTGGTGATCGGGGGACCCTGCGGCCTCCCGGGCTAGCGCCAGCAGCTCAGGCACACTGAACGCCCCTTCCCGCAGGCCCGACCAGGTGGCCACTCCGTAGCCGGGGATCTGCCCCTCGTGCACCTGCTCCTCCAGGACGGTGAACGCCTCGCGGAGCCGCCAGTGCATCGCCGACCGGTCCACTCCGCGACCAGCCCGTTCCGGGTTGTGTACGAACATCAGGTCCACCTGGCCGAGGAGAGCAAGCGCTTCTTCCACCTGATAGCCGACGAACGAGGGGTCGAGGCAGTGGCCGGCGGAGGCGTCGTATTCGGTGAGCAGGCCCCGGCTGAGGGCGGCTCGCCCCTGGCTTCGGGTGAAGAAGCCCGTCTTGGTGGCGACGAGCGGAGGGCTGGGGGCTTCCCGCAGGACCCTGCCGAGGTCATGGAGGGCCTGGCCGTCGGCGTAGTTCGGGGCAGTGTCGATCCACGGGGTCCCGGCCTGCACCGCCATGCGCGCTGCTTCCACCACGTCTCGGACCCTGTAGGTGCCAAGGGCCAGGGACGCGGTCACAGCCCCGTCCCCACGACAGCGAGGGCCTGGCCCTCGATGAGGACCCAGACTAGGTCGGCCACGTCCTTGACCCCCAGGCCCGCAGTTGAGGCAAGGTCCCCCAGCGTCGTCGGCTGGCCGAGCAACAGCGTGCGAAGGACCGGCCCGGCGGACTCCGCGAAGTCCCAGGCTGTCCCGGCCGCCGAGAACGTGACCGTGCTGTGCCCGTCGTTCACCGTCACACGTGCCCGTGGGGCGGTGAGCCGTACGGTGATCTCCGGCATGGCGGGGAGCCCGTCAACGTAGGGCAGCGACGGGACGGGATGCCCGAGGTCGGTCGTGTCGCCGGACTCCGCCCAGTGCTCGATCACCCGGGGATCGGCCAGGAAGTCGAGTACTTCGCGGCGTACGGCGGCCAGGAAGTCCGACTGTTCCGGCAGCGTGGCGAAGCGGGGGATGTCCGTGCGCAGAGGCAGGCTGGCCCGGAGCTGGTCCACGACCCAGAGCATGAGGTCGGCGCCGGTGTGCGGGACCATCCCGAAGGTCAGGTGGAGGGATTCAGTGCGTTGGTCCGCGGTGACCGCGTGCCACCAGCCGCGCGGCAGGTAGAGCACGTCACCGGCCGCGAGCACGATGTCCGCCACGGGGTCGCCCTCCGGCTGCTCAGGCGATTCGACGTCTCGGAAAGTAGGGGCCTGGCGTGTGGCCCCGTACAGGCGCCACCGCTTGGAGCCGTGCAGTTGCACCACCACGACATCGTGGTCGTCCCAGTGGAGGCCGAAGCCCTCTCGCTCGGTCCACGATGCGTACACGTTCGCCTGCACGGAGGTGCCCAGGAAGCGTTCCAGCCCCTCGGCCGCCTCCCGTACGGTGGGGTGGATCTTCTCGGCCGCGTCCAGGACCAGCGAGGCGCCGTCCTTGAGCTGGGTGTGCAGCTCGGCCGGCTGAATGCGGGACCAGGTCACCGCGCGACGGTTGGTCGTGGGGACCGCGTACCGGTGCAGCGGGACCATCTCGCCGTCGGCGGACAGACGGAGCCGGGGCGGCTCGAGACGCTGCGTGGCGATGATGTGGTTGAGGTCGTCCCAGGTGAACAGGCCCGCCACCTCGGCGGCGCCAGGGAAGTGCGCGTAGGAGCGGTGGTACGTCTGGGCGAGGAACGTGTCCCCGCCCAGACGCCCCGCCCACGAGGCTGCATCAAGCATCGTGGGCGGCCCCGTCAGTCGTTGCCGTCGGAACGGCCGCTACTGACGTCGGACTCCTGCTCGGCGCGGGTCCGCGCGGCGACGATCTTCCGCTTCGCGACGAGCAGGCCACCCCCCTCGGGGGTCACGGAACTGATGTTCTCTTCCACCATCGAACTTCCCTCTCTAACTTGGGGAACTCCCACCGGAAATTCGGTGGGAAGACTGGGGTCGAGCAGGTGAGCCGATCAGCTACGACGTGGCGATGACGCCCAAGGCGTACAGAGCCACCGAGCCGAAGACCATCGCCAGGTACAGAGGGCCGGCGAACCGGCCGACCCGGCGGAGCACCCACCTGCCTAAGAGGCCCTAACAGAAGCTGTTGATCATGTGACTTTCGGTTCGGATGGTCGTTGGTCTGGCCGTGGGGAAACGTCAGTCGCGGCCATGGATCGTGTCGGATGAACTGTGGTCGCTCATCGAGCCGTTGCTGCCTGCGCCGGCGCCGAAACAGGTGGAGGGACGCCCTCGGGTGCCGGACCGGCAGGCCCTCTGCGGGATCCTGTTCGTACTGCATACCGGGATCCAGTGGGAGTACCTGCCGCAGGAGCTGGGCTTCGGATCAGGCATGACCTGCTGGCGGCGCCTGGCCGCATGGAACGACGCCGGCGTCTGGGACCAACTGCACCTGGTGCTGCTGAAGAAGCTGCGGATCGCGAAGAAGCTGGACTGGTCGAGGGCGGTGATCGACTCCTCCCACGTCCGGGCCGCTCGACGGGGCCCAAAAGCGGGCCCAGCCCGGTCGACCGCGCACGTCCGGGCAGCAAGCACCACCTCATCGTCGACGGCCAGGGCATCCCGCTCGCCGTCTCGCTGACCGGCGGGAACCGCAACGACGTCACCCAGCTGATACCCCTGCTGAAGAAGATCCCATCGGTCGCCGGCCTGGTCGGACGGCCACGCAACCGACCCGACACCCTGCTCGGTGACCGCGGCTACGACCACGACAAATACCGCCGTCTCGTCTGGGCGCTGGGCGTCAAACCGGTGATCGCCCGCCGAGGTGTCCCGCACGGCTCCGGCCTCGGCGTCTACCGGTGGGTCGTGGAACGGACCATCGCTTGGCTCCACGGCTTCCGCCGGCTACGAATCCGGTGGGAACGACGCGACGACATCCACGAGGCCTTCCTCGGCCTCGCCACCTGCCTCATCACCCACCGCCACGTCCAACGCCTTTGTTAGGACCTCTAAGACCGTGTCCTACATGGCTCGTTGACCGTTGTGGTGGGCATGGGGAGTGGACGGTGGGGATGGATCGTTCCGGATGGACTGTGGGAGATAGTGCGGCCGTTGTTGCCGCCGGCACGGGTCCGGCCGCAAGGTGGCGGGATCGCGAACATCGATGATGAGGCGGTCTTCGCCGCCATCATCTACGTGCTGGTCAGCGGGTGCGCCTGGCGGGCCCTGCCTCCGTGCTTCGGGGCGTCGAAGTCGACTGTGCACCGCCGGTTTGTCATCTGGTCGCGGGCCGGGGTCTGGGGCCGGCTTCACCAGAAGGTCCTCCAGCTCCTGGACGAACAGGGCCTGGTCGACCTCTCCCGTTCGGTACTCGACTCCGCACACGTCCGCGCTAAAAAGGGGGCGAACTCACAGGTCCGAGTCCCGTGGACCGGGGCAAGTCAGGTTCCAAGATGCACGTCCTGTCGGACGCGGATGGACTGCCCCTACGCGTCGGACTCTCCGCGGCGAACACCCACGACAGCCTCGGGCTGAAGCCGATGCTGTCTCATTTCCACATGGGACACGAATCCCACGCAGCCGATTCCAAGCCGACACGACTCCACGCGGACAAGGCCTACGACATCCCCCACCTGCGGCGATGGCTCTGGGGCAAGCGGATCGGGGTCCGCATCGCCCGCAAGGGCATCGAGTCCAGCGAACGATTGGGTCGCCGCCGGTGGGTGATCGAGCGGACGATGTCCTGGCTTACCGGCTACCGCCGGCTCAACCACCGCTATGAGCGGAACCCCGGCAACTACCTGGCCTTTCTCGGCCTGGCCGCAGCCATCTGCTGCTACAAACGCTTCCTCAACCTCACCATGTAGGACACGGTCTAAGCCGTGCACTACGCCGCCCCCGGCTCGGTCTCCGCGGGACGCTGGGCGCGGGCCGACACGGGCGAGGAGCCGAGGCAGCGGGGGCACTCACACGGCGGGTAGCGGCCCGGGTCCGAGAGGATGACGTACGGATCACCCGACTGGACACGGGTCGTCTGAGACCACGTACGGCCGGCGTCTCGGGAGACGCGAAGCGTCATGAGGAGGCGAGGCTCCGCAGCTAGGTCGAGAGGCCGAGAGAGCCGTTCGTGAACGTGTCCCCCAGCGCCGTTCTGCGTTGCCATACCCGCACCCTTCCGCTGCGTCATGCCCGGTCTGTTCGCGACAACTCCCAGGAAAGCGCCGGAAGTCGGCGGACTCCACGGCATACATGCCGCATTCTTGGAGCAGATCCGTGCACGGGTGCCGCAGGCTTCGAAGTCGCGGGAAGGGGTCGTCATGGGGCTAGCCGAACGGCGCAAGACCCTGGGCTACAGTCAGGAGAAATTGGCCGGGTTACTCGGCGTGGACCGCACGACGGTCGGGCGCTGGGAGAGCGGCAGGATCGAACCGCAGCCACCCCAGCGGCGAGGCTTGGCCATCGCCCTCGAAGTCAGCCTCCAAGAGCTTGACGCCCTCCTGACAGAGCTACGAGCCGCAGGGCAGGAGGCCACAGGGCAGCAGTCCAGTGACCACCCGAGCGCGGGAGACCCCGACGAAATGATCCGCCGCGAATTCCTCCGCATCCTCACGGTCAGCGGGGCCCTGACGGCCCTACCGGTCGGCGAGGCCGAGGCCCTCACCGATGGGGTGCTGAGGGGGATGCCCGCCGACTTCGAGCGGATGAACAGCCACCTGTGGCAGGTCTACCAACTGGCGCGTTCGAAAGGCTCGGTCTACCCCGTCATCCGTGACCAGCTGACGACCCTGAACGAAGCACTGGCCGCCAGCCGAGGCAGCTCCCGCCCCCTCCTGAGCGCAGCGGCCGACCTCTTCCAGATGGCCGGCGAAGTCGCCTTCGACGGGAACCGGTACACCGACGCCGCAGCCTCGTACTCGCTCGCGGCCTCGGTCAGCAAGGACGCGGGCGCGTACGACCTGTGGGCCTGCGCCCTCGTACGCCACGCCTACGTGGACATGTCCGAGCAGCGCTACCGCCAGGCGGCGCAGATGCTGGGTGCGGCCGAACGGCTGGCCGGTCGAGGGGACAACGACCTTTCGACGCGGCATTGGGTCGCGTCGGTCCAAGCGGAGGCGTACGCCGGCCTTGGGGACCTCACAGCGTGCGAACGCGCGCTGGACCAGGCCGAGAAGGTCAGGGACCTCACCGCGGAGAGCACGAACGGCGGATGGCTCCGCTTCGACGGCACCCGCTTGGCCGAGGAACGCGGAGCACGGTACGTGCAGCTCGGCCGCTTGGACCTGGCGGAGGCGACGTTGAAGGCCGCATTGGCCCAGACGGCCCTTGCCTCGGGGCAGTCGTATAGGCGCCGGGGCGCAGTGCTGACCAGCCTGGCCGCCATCGGAGCGAAGCGGCGTGATCCCGACCAGGTTCTTGCGTACGGGCGGGAGGCCGTCAGCCTGGCCCGAGCCTCAGCATCCGGGTACGTCGCCCGTAGACTCCAAGCCCTGTGCGACGAGTTCGGTCCCTTGAGCCGCGACCACCGCGTAGCGGAGCTGGGGGCGGAGATCGCCACGCTGAGCACGCCGTGACGAGAGGGGTAGGCATGTCGCAGACCGAAGGTGCACGACTGTTCCGGGAGACCTGGATCGCGGGAGTGCACCAGCACTTCCCCGGGGAGCCGAAGGCCGGCTACGTCACCCCGTGGGAAGACACCCCGCAGTGGGAGCGCGAGGCCGCAGGCTCGGTCTACGACCAGGTCCGGCAGTTCATCGAGATCAGCGGTGGCCACACGTCGAGGTTGTCCCGCGAGCAGAAGGGCCGGTTCGTCGCGACGTGCTGGACGGCACAGATGTTCAAGCACTTCGAGGAGCCGAAGCCGGGCTACGTGGCGGACTGGCCTGACCTGCCGTCCTGGCAGCAGGAGACCGACGCCGACATCTTCGAGGCCATCGAGAAGGCGTGCAGCTGATCATCGCTAGATGTGGGTGGGGGAAGAGCACCCGCTAATTGACCTACGCGCGCACGCCCCCGAGTCTGATGTGGACCGGGGGTGTGCTTTCTGTGTATGCCGCAGTTGCCAGAGTGTCAGAATGGAATTTCTGTTTCCAGTTCCAGCAATCGTTGAGCCTCGGATTGCATTCCGGCGTCGTTGAGCATGCGAGAGAAATCCGCATGCTTGCCCTTGGGTACCGCTGCCAGTAGATATTCCAGCGTCGTGTGCGATTCGATTCCCGGAATCTGCTCTGTTTTCAGGCAGTCGATCAACCTCAAGAGTCGATGCGGTCCACCCTGTGATCCTGCATGTAGGATGAGCTCTCGATCCCCGAGAAAGGCTTCAGGGATAGCCCCGGCAGTCGCCAATGTTATTCTGGGCCATGCGTGCAGCCCGATATCCTCTGCGAGTTTATCGGCGTCGTCCTTCAGTGTGGCCGCGCGCAGCGCTCGCAGGACGTCGGCCAGATCTGGCCTGGTGCCCCCTAGCCAGTCGCCTTTGCCGAGAATGGCGTCAACGAAATTATGCGCGTACCAGAAGCTCAGATCCCCTTCGGCCCGGCGAAGTGCGACCAGAAGCTTGGGTATCTCGGAGGGGTGCTGAGTCAGCAGGCAGGTCTGGAAGTATCGGTTGCCGATATTTTCGGGACCGTCCTCGGCGATCGATTCGAGGATTTTCACTATCTGGCCGGGTGGTGCATGGGCGGCCAAGTTGAGGAAACCTTGGTAATCAATATGTGCGTGGCCGAGTGCAACAACGACAGCTGGCAGCCATGTTTCTAGGGGTTGGCCTGCCCCCTGTCTTGCGAGATTTGCAATATCGTCCATGCCGGCGTTGATGAGAGGCGGGATTAGTGCCTCTAGATCAGACGGGTCGCCGGTCTTCTGATCCTGGGATTCCTGGGGGCCCGTCTCGTGTGGCGGTTCAACGGCATGCCGATTTTTGGGCGCAGTGGGGTGTGCTGCCTTTTCTTGCCAAACTTGCTCGTCGGTATCTTCAGGCGGAAGTGGAGCACCGATCGAATGCGCGTAGTCGGCGCATGCTCGAACCAGAGCCAGCACCTGGACCATTTTCAGACCACTAGTTCCGGCGAACTTATCCTGGATAGAGGCCCGGCTCATCCTTCGGCCTTGGCGATCGGTGAGCTTCTCCAGGTCTCGCAGCGAGGGGTTTCCAGCCCGAACACGCAAGCGACCCAGCTGTTTCGCCAGCGAGTCATCAGCCATCGCCCCGCCCCGTCTCATGGTTCGTTGCCGCCGCCTGTCCAGAGTCGTCCAGCATCGGCCACAACTGTCCAGCTCAGTTCCGTTCAGACTAGGGCGCGGTGAGCCGACTGTCCGGAGTTCAGCAGGAACGTCCGAGGCACTGGTGGACAGCTCCGACGCACAGCTTCCCTTGGAGCGTGTCCCCATCAACGGACGCGTTGTCAGACGGTGAGAGGAGCATGGAACCAGTGGATGTGACCATCACGCTCTGGGTTCTGGCCGGCTCGGGCGTGGCGAGCGTTGCATTGTTCGCTGCCAAGGGCCTGCTTGATCAACTACCTGGAGTCTTCGACTCTTGGCGTGCTGCGCAACGCGCGTGGCGAGGAGACCCGCCACCAGCACCAGAGCTTCACTCCTGCCAAGGTGCCTGCGCGCTGGATCACCCAGACACTCGCCCCGTCTGAGCACCTGTCTAGAGGTATCTGATGCGCTAGTGGACCAGGTGTGGACCGCCAGCGGCGGTCGCTGGAGTGGCAGCAGACCTACCTGCGCTGATCGGTCTCCGGATGGGAACCGATCACCAGAGCGTCGCCCGGTGGCGGAATCAGAACGCACGAAAGCGCCCCCTCCCGCCCGAAGGGGGGAAGGGGCGGCCGTGTTCCGTGTCAGGCGCGGGTGCCGGTGCGGGGCCAGAGGCGTTCGCCGCGTTCGTAGAGGAGTTCGGCGGGGACGCCTCGGGTGCGGCAGCGGTCCAGGAGGAGGTTCGTCTGGCGGATCTGCTCGGACTGCGGGTCGTAGCTGGAGCCGGTCAGGTGGCGCAGCCACGGTTCCAGGCCCAGGGCGTAGACGAAGACCTCGGCCGCGCCGAAGCGCTTGACCAGGCGTTCCGCCATGTCCGCGTCGCAGCCCTTGAGCCGGCGCGCCTGGTCGTGTGCGCGGTCCTGGGCGCCTTCCATCAGCGGGCCGTACAGCCACGACATCGGAGCGCCCACGCACTCCAGCCCGATGAAGACCGTGTCCACGTCCCCGGTGCTCTCCTGCACCCGGCGGTACAGGTCCGGGTCGATGTCCACCGCGTCGGTCGCGAACAGCACCCGCCGTCCGCCGATCTCCACCAGCGGGACCGCCTTGGAGCGGATGTCGAGGTCTCCGTGCTCGCCCAGGAACGGCAGCATCGTGACCTCGGCGTCCTCGCCGATCCGCGCCGACTCCATCTCCCCCAGCTCCACCACCGAGGTGAAGCCCAGCGCCCGGAGAAGGAGTTTCGGGCTCGGGTCCTCCAGGGAACCGCCGCCGCCCCGGGGTACGACGACCGTGTCCACCCGGTGCCGCAGCTGGAGCAGCGCCTCCACCGACACGTGGTCGCAGTGCAGGTGGCTCAGGACCACCGCGTCCAGCCGCTCGGGCAGGTCGGCCAGTGTGAGGTGGCGGTGACCGTCGTCGGCGTAGCCGGGCAGCGGGTCCAGCAGTACGGCTGTGGAGTCCGTTTCCAGGAGGACTGTGGCGTGGTTGAGGTAGCGCATGCGCACCGCGTCCGGCGGCGCGGCCTCGTACGGGGCCGGGGCGGTCTCGGTGAACAGGTCCGCGAAGGCGGCCGTGCTCGCGTCCGACGCCTCGTCCCCGAGCAGCAGTTCGGCCAGGCCCGCGACATCGGCCGCGGTACGGCGCGACGCGTACAGCTGGTCCAGGCGGGGGTCGGCGAACGGGATGCGCAGGTCCAGCCGCTCCCGCGTGCGCAGGATCGGGCTGCCGAAGGTGAAGGGCTGCTCCAGGTCCGTGCGCGGGGCCAGGGAGATCTCCTGGCCCTTGGCCAGCTCCGCCGCGAACGCCCGGTGGACCAGCGGCTCGAAGAAGCGCAGCCGCGGCCGGTTGCCGGTGTCGTAGACCAGCTCGACCAGCCCGCGCAGGCTTTGCGGCACCTGGGCGTACAGCGACTCCATCGGCTTGCCGTCGGCCTGCTCGGCGAGCATCCGCTGGGCTTCCTTGATGTCCTCGGCCAGCCGAAGCAGGGGGGCGGCGGCCTCCTCGGTGGCGGCCAGCAGCTCCTCGACGTCCTCGGGGGCGCCGCCGTACGGGGCGAGGAACGGGCCGCCGTACCGGGCCGGGTTGCTCAGCGCGGACGCGTGCACCTGCGGCGAGCGCAGGTAGCTGCGCAGCTGGGGCAGGTAGCGCTCGCGCAGGTTGAGCGCGGCGGTGTGCGGCGGCACCAGGTGGCACCAGGCGTACCAGCGGTGCAGCAGGGGCTGCGGGACGACGGACGGGTTCAGGTAACCCTTGGCAGTACGTCGTCCGTTGAAGACCGAGGCCGCCGAGGCCGCTGAGGTCAAGGCGCACCCCCGGGCTGCGCGACGGTCTGTGCGGCGGGGAGCTGGTCGGCTTCCGGCGCGTCCGCGTCCGCGTCCTCGGCCGGGGCCGCCGCGAGTGCGGCGCGCGCGGACAGCAGCGCCGGGCCGCACAGCGCCAGCGCCAGGAAGATGCCCCCGCCGGCGATCACGAAGACCAGCCGGGGGTTGCCGTCGGGGCTCAGCAGGCTGCCGGCCAGGTAGCCGGCCGTGCTGCCGAAGAAGGCGGCGGAGGACAGCGTGCCGCCCACCCGGCCCAGCACCTCGGCGGGCACGGCCTTCTGCAGCAGGGTCTCCTCGCCGACGTTGGCCACGCCGTTGCCCAGTCCCGCGATCAGCTGCATGGCGATCGCCGCGAACAGCACCGGAGCGGCGGCCGTCAGCAGCAGGCCGAGCCCGGTGAAGAACCAGCCCGCGAGCAGCACCCACACCGGCGAGCGGCTCTCGGCGGCGCGGACCAGCCACAGCGAGGCGGCGACCATGGCGACGCCGAAGGACGCGGACAGCACGCCGAATCCGGTCTCACCCGTGTTCAGCGAGTGCTCGGCGAGGAAGACCAGCGCCAGGTTGTCCAGCGAGCCGAAGAACAGGCCGAGCAGGAGCAGCAGCACGATGGCGCGGGCCACCCGGTGGTGGCGTACGAACTTCAGCCCCTCGACGGTGTCGCCCAGCAGGGTGCGGCGCTCGCCGGTGCGCAGCGGCTCCAGCGCCGGGATGCGCGTCAGCAGCAGGGCGGAGACCAGGAAGGTGCCCGCGTTGATGGCGAGCGCGCCGTAGGCGCTGCCCCAGGCGGAGAACACGCCGCCGAGCACCGGGCCGAGCGCGGCCTGCAGGTTGAAGGCGGTGCCCATCCACGCGTTGGCGGGCATCAGGTCCGCCTCGTCGACCAGGCGCGGCACCACCGTACGGCCGGCCGCGGAGAACACGGTGGAGGCCGCGGCGGCCACCGCGACCAGCGGCACCAGCACCACGAGGCCCGGGCGGGCCAGCACGATGACTCCGAACACCGCGGCCTGCACCAGCTCGGCGGCGATCAGCAGGCGTCGTACGCCCATCCGGTCCGCGAGCGCCCCGGCGAGTGGTCCGAAGAACCGCGGTACGGACTCGGCCAGGAGGATCAGCGACACGGCGGTGCCGGCGTGCTCGCCGCGGCTGACCAGCAGGACGAGGGCCACCATGGCGGCGCCGTCGCCGATCAGCGAGACGGCGCGCGCCAGCCAGAACCGGCGGAAGAGCCGGTGGCGTCGGATCAGATTCGGTTCTGCGGCCAAGGCCTTGGGTCCTTTCAAGGGGAAAGTGTCCGCCCGCGGATCGGGGTCAGACCACGGCCCGGCCGTGGTCGCCACGCCGGGAACCGGCGCTGCGCCGCAGATCGGCGGTGAGGTTGATGCGCTTGAGCCAGCGGTCGGTGCCGTCGTAGCGGGCCGCGAACGGACGGCGCCCGTGCACCGCGCGCTTGTTGTCGATGACGAAGAGGTCGCCGTTGCCGATCGTCACGTCGGTGAGCTTCGCCTCGATCGCGGCGAGCAGCGCGTCCTGCGCCTCGGCGGCCTGCGGGTCCAGCGGGTTGGAGTGCATGAACGGCGGGTCGACGCGCAGCCACGGAGCGGCGGGGTCGCCGTCCAGCAGTGCGATCGGCTCGGGCCGGTTCACCATCGTGTCGATGCGCCGGAACTGTTCGCCCTCGGTCGCCTCGGTGGCGTCGGCGGCCCCGGTGGCCTGGTTGAAGCTCTTGGTGTGCGACTGGTCCGGCAGGATCGCGAAGCGCTTCTCGAACAGGACCGCGCGGTGCTCCTCGGCGAGTTCGATGTCCTCCATGGCGGCGAAGGTCGTGGCCACCGCGTCGTGGTTGCGCAGGCCCATCAGGATCATCCAGTCCGCGCGGTGCGGGTGGAAGGCGTCCTCGGTGTGCCAGTCCAGCATGGCCGCGGAGCCGGAGCCGAGCTGGTCGAACTCGTGCCCGGCGACCGGGAAGAGGTCGAGGATCAGCCGTCCGCGCTGCTGGCTGCTGAAGGAGAAGGGCTCGCCGAGGAGGGAGCCGACCAGCCGCAGCACGGCGTCCGCGTGGCGCAGTTCGGGGCGGTCGGGGCGCTCCTGGTAGCTCGCGGGGGTGGGCCCCAGCGCGTTCTCGTCGATGAGCAGCCCGCCGATCAGGAATCCCGCGTGCGGAACCCCGGACAGACGGAAGTCGGTCATCACCCGGCGCAGCGAGCGCGGCAGCTCGTGGGCCATCAGGGCGGCGAGCTGAAGGGACCGCCGGGGGTCCAGGCCGGCCGCGTCCCGCGCGTACTCGTGGGCGAGCGCGGCCACCCGGTGACGTTCGTCGGGCAGGAGTTCGATGCGCGGGACCCCCGGTCCCGGCTGTGACACCGCGGCAGATGCCGCGGCGGGCGGTGCGATGGTCTGCATGGTGGCTCCTCAAGAGACGCGAGGTTGCCGCAGCCTCTCAGGGCCCACTCGAATTGCACTCGAAACCGCCGCACCCGCCGCCCGGGCCGCACCGCACTACACCATGCCGGAAGCTCCGGCACCCACTCTGGCCTCGATCTCTATCGGCCTTCAAGCGACCCTGTAGTCCCAGCGGTTGTGCTCATTCCCAGAACGGCGACGGTCCCCCCGTCCGGACCGGCCACGACAGGGAAGAGGTGAGCGAAGCGTGAGTACGACGGCCACGGTGAACGCTGCCAAGCGCAGGATCTACGTATCCGCCTTCAGCCGCTCCGCCTACCTTCCCGCCGTCTGGGGCGCCCTGCGCTCTTACGCCGACACCCAGCCCGACCTCGTCGAGGCCTACACCTTCGAGCAGCCGTTCTTCCTGCCCGAGCAGGCCAAGGACCCGGTCTCGCTCATGGAGGACCCGGCGGTCTTCGCGATGTCCTGCTACCTGTGGAACTTCAACAAGAACATGGCGGCCTGCCGTGCGGTGAAGGAGCGTTTCCCCGACGCGGTCACCGTGGTCGGCGGCCCCCACGTGCCGGACAACGCGACCGAGTTCCTCTCCAGGCACCCGTACATCGACTTCGCCATCCACAAGGAGGGCGAGGCGCCCTTCTCCGAGCTGCTGCGGGCGCTGCTCCAGGACGAACCCGACTTCGCCTCGGTCCCCTCGCTCAGCTACCGGGACCGGGACGGCAAGGTCCGCCGCAATCCGCTCGGCGGGCAGCTGCCGCGCGACATCGAGGTGCCCAGCCCCTGGCTCACCGGCCTGATGGAGCCCTCCTTCGAGGCGGCCCGGGCGGCCGGCTACAAGCCGACCGTGCTGTGGGAGACCAACCGCGGCTGCCCCTACAGCTGCACCTTCTGCGACTGGGGCTCCGCGAACCAGTCGAAGATCCGCAAGTTCGACGAGGACCGGCTGCACGCCGAGATCGACTACTTCACCGAGCAGAACGTGTCGGCGATCCTGTGCGCCGACGCCAACTTCGGCATCCTGCCGCGTGACGTGGGCCTCGCCGAGCACCTCGTGCGCAACAAGCAGGAGAGCGGCTTCCCCGGCAAGTTCGTCACCAGCTACGCGAAGAACGCCAACGACCGGATCGTGCAGATCAGCTCGATGTTCGCGCTCAACGGCATGTCGAACGGCACCATCCTCGCGATGCAGAGCGGCACCGCCGACGTACTGGAGCAGGTCAAGCGCTCCAACATGCCGGCCAAGAACTACGAGAAGCTCGCCGCGGCCTTCCGCGAGCGCGGGGTCGAGGCCTACACCGAGGTCATCGTCGGCCTGCCGCACGAGACCCCCGAGAGCTTCGCCCGCGGCCTGTGCCGGATGCTCGAGATGGGCATCCACGACGACATCATGATCTACGAGTGCGTGCTGCTGCCCAACTCCGAGATGGGCAGCGCCGCCCACCGCGAGAAGTACCAGCTGGACACCATCACCCGCACCTACCTCCCGGACGACGTGGAGGAGGTCGAGGTCGTCGTCGGGCACTCCACGATGGCCCGCGAGGACTGGGTGCGCATGTACCTCTTCGGGGCCGTCCTGCAGTCCCTGCACAACCGTGGCATCACCCGCCAGCTCGCCATCTACCTGCACACCGAGGGAATCCTCGGCTACGAGGCCTTCTACCGCTCGCTGGCCGACGCCGCGCTCGCCGACACCTCCACCGTCCTCGGCAAGGCCGTCGATCGGGCCCGCGCACTGCTCTGGGAGTACATCGAGTCGCCCACCGTCCCCAACGAGGGCAAGGTGGCCTCCCAGCCGGACATGATGGAGAGCCTGGCCCGCTGGGTGCCGGACAAGGAGTCCTGGCTCATCTACGAGTGGTGCTGGGCCTACGTGCAGAACGAGCTGGACCGGTTCTACGAGGACCTGCGGGGCCACCTCGAGACCGCCGGCGTGAAGATCGACGAACGCCTCGAGGAGCTGCTGCGCTACCAGCGCGCCTCGGTGTTCACCGTCGCCGAGTCGGGCTCCAGCCGCGTCGAGCTCTTCTCGCACGACTGGACCAGCTACTTCCGTGCCCCCGCCGAGGGGCTCCACCCCGGCGTGCACGTCACGAGCTTCCAGCCCCCGGAAGCGAGGATGCGATGACGAACCGGAGCCTCGCAGCCCGCGTCCTGGACCGGGTGGCACACGACCCGGACCGCATCGCGGTCGAACTCCCCGGCTTCCCCGGACGGGCCCTGAGCTACGGCGCCCTGGCCGGCGCCGCACGGGACCTGGCGGCCGCGCTGCACCGGCGCGGCGCCCGCCCCGGCGACACGGTGGCGCTGGTCGCCGCCAGCGTGCCCGAACTGGTCGTCGCCCTGCTGGCCACCGCCGGCGCGGGACTGGTGTGCGCCCCGCTCGACGACGCGCAGCCGCCCGCCCGGGTACGCCGTGCGATGCGGGTGGCCGGCGCCGGGATCGCCCTGGTCGCCTCCCCCGAGCGGGCGCCGTACTGGCTCGCGGAACTGGGGGAGCAGGCCCTGGAGGTCGGCCCCGGACACGGCACGGACCAGCCGCCCGGATTCCCCGTACCGGTGGCCGAGGACGACGCGGCCTACCTGCTCTTCACCTCCGGATCCACCGGAGTGCCCAAGGGCGTACGGGTCGCGCACGGCCCCTTCGCCCGGCACTGCGAGGTGGCCGCCGAGGCCTACACGCTCACCCCCGGCAGCGTCACGCTCCAGTTCGCCTCGCCCGGCTTCGACGTCGCGCTCGAGGAGATCTGGCCGACCCTGCTGTCCGGCGGACGGGTCGTGCTGCGCGGTGGCGGCCTGTGGTCGCTGCCCGAGCTGCTCGCGGTCACCGCCGCCCACGGCATCACGATGTGGCAGCTGCCCACCGCCTACTGGACCCTGCTCGGAGCCGAGGCCGCCGTACGCGGCGACCTGCGCCCGCCGCCCTCGCTGACCACCGTGCTGATCGGCGGGGAGGCCGCGACCACGGCCGCCGCCCGCCGCTGGCTCGGCTCGCCGATGGGCGCGGTCCGGCTGCTCAACGCCTACGGACCCACCGAGGGCGTGGTCACCTCGACGCTGTACGAGGTGCCGCGCGCTGCCGGGGCCCTGCCGCCCGGGGAGATCCTGCCCATCGGCCACCTGCTGGCCGGACGCTCGGGCCTGGTCCTGGACGAGGAGCTGCGGCCCGTTCCACCGGGCAGCGCCGGCGAACTGTTCGTCACCGGGCCCTGCCTGGCCGACGGCTACGCCGGGGACGAGGCGGCCACCGGCCGCGCCTTCCCCACCCTGCCCGACGGACGCCGGGCCTTCCGTACCGGTGACCTCGTCACCGAGACGGCCGGCGGCGTCCTCGTCTACCACGGGCGCCGGGACCGGCAGTTGAAGATCTCCGGCGTACGCGTCGAGCCGGGCGAGGTCGAGGCCGCGCTCGCCGCCTGCACCGGTGTCACGGCAGCCGCCGTCACCGTTGCCGGCGAGGGCGACCGAAGCCGCCTGGTGGCCCACGTGGTGCTCGCCGAACCGTCCGGCGACCCGGCGCGCCGCGCCGGCGCCCTGCGCGGCGAGCTCGCCGGCCGGCTGCCCGCGGCCATGGTGCCGGCCCGGGTCGAGTTCCACGACCGGCTGCCGCGCACGGTCAACGACAAGGTCGACCATCACGCCCTGGCCGCCCCGGCCCGTACCGAGAGTGAGGAGAGCCGGTGACCACGACATCCACGCCCGCCACGCCGCCCGCGGCCACCACCGCGGCCACCCCGGTACGGGAGTTCGCGCAGACCCTGGCACAGGCGGAACTCGCCGACGCCGCCCGGGAGCTGACCGCCTTCGCGGACGCCCTGGACACCGCCACCGCCGTGCCCGAGCGGCCCGCGCCCGTCCCGGGCTGGGTCGAGGTCACCGGCGAGGGCGAGGACGCGGCCGTCTCGCTGGTGCCCGCCGGGGTCTCCCGGCTGTACGAGGAGCTGTGCCGCATCGCGGACCCCGTGCGGCTGCGCGCCGCCGTGGTGCTCCTCCTCAACCTGAGCGTCCGTCTCCAGCAGGTACCCGGCGGCGCGCAGGCCGCGGCCGCGGTGATGCAGTGCGGGGCGGAACTCGCCCCGGTGCTGGAGGCCGTCAACGGCGGCGCCCCGCCCCTGGTGGGCCGCGCCGCGCTCCAGCTCACCGTCGAAGGCGAGCAGGTGCTGCTCGCCGACGAGCAGGCGCGCTGGATCACGGCCGAGCTGGACCGGCTCCCGGCCGGCCCGCGCCGCAGGTCCGTCCTCGGACTCGCCGCGCTCGCCGAGCAGCTGGAGACCGATCCGGACGCCGTGCGGGCCGCCCAGGCCCTGCGCACCGTCGCGGCGGACGCCGCCCGCGCTCTGGAAGGGGAGATCCGGTGATCACCAGCCAGACGCTCGGGACGACGCTCTATCCCGTCAGCATCGGCGGCCACCTCGTGGAGGCCGCCGTGGAAATCGCCCGAGGAGCGGCGGCCCGGCTCAGTGCCGGGCTCGACCAGGAACGGCTGCGCGCACACGGTGACGCGGCGGCCGCCCTCCTCCGCCTCACGGCAGCGGAACAACCCGCTCCGTGACCCACAGACGCCGGACCCCGCACAAGGCGGGATCCGGAGCTCCACCAAAACACGACGAGGAGTCGACGTGACCCAGAACAACATGGACCAGCAGTCCGCCATCGCGCAGCAGTCCGCCCAGGCCGGCAACAAGCCGGTCGCCCAGGAGAAGGCGTCGATCAGCTCCCGCATCAGCAAGTACGGGAAGTACGACCGCCTCGAGGGCTGAGTTTGAGTCGTGTTCCGGGGTGCGAGTGATCGGCACCCGCACCCCGGCACGCCTTTACAGGGAGGTTTCCTTGAGCACCGCACAGCCCGTACCGATCAGCCCGGAGCAGTTCCGCAAGGTGTTCGGGGGTGACCTCGGAGACGTCTTCCTCCTGGTCACGTCGCCGGGCGTGCGCAGTGCGCTCACCATCGAGAACAGCGCCACCCCGGTACAGGAATTCAACTGGACCGGCCCCGATTCCCGCGCGGGCCTGATCGCCGAGATGGCCGCCATCCGCGCTTCCGGCCGCCGCGCCTCCGTCCTGTGGATCGCCGACGACGAGTTCGTCCACTTCGACGACGAAGACCTCGTGGGCATGGCCATGGGCGCCTTCTCCAGCTTCTCGGTGCCCTTCTCCGAGGAGAGCCTGCGCAACAACATCCGCGTCGTGGCCGATGTCGACTACGAGCGCGAGCTCGGCATCGAGGAGGAGTTCCTGACCCTCCTCGACCAGGCCGACGACATGCTCTTCCTCGGCCGCGAGTTCGGCACCGAGGCCGTCTTCCAGCACCAGCTCTCCGAGCACTGGTTCTCGCTGCACGGCCCGCTCCTGCCCGGCCAGCAGGTCGTCCTGCCCACCGGCGAGCTCAGCTCGCTGGTCAACGCCTCGGGCGAGTTCGAGCTCCACACCCACTTCACGCTGAACGGCGAGATCACCCTCCAGGGCGCCCCCATCGTCCACCGCGGCGGTCACGAGACCAGCCTCGCCGAGACGGAGCAGGTCTACCGCGACCTCGCCTCCATGGCCGACCAGCCGGCGATCATCACGCTGGCCGAGGGCCGCATCACGGCGGTCCGCCCGGCCGTCGCCGGACGCGGCGAGTTCGCCACCAACCTCGAGAAGCTGCTGGCCAAGGACGACCGCTACGCCAAGGTGCACGAGATCGGCTTCGGCACCAACACCAGCTGCGCCCCGCTGCTCCCCGGCAACCACTTCGCCAACGAGCGGCACCCCGGCGTCCACCTGGGCCTGGGCCTGGGCACCTTCACGCAGTTCCACATCGACCTGATGAGCACCGCCATCGACGTGCTGATGAGGGGTGTCGAAGGCAAGGACGTCGCGCTCTTCCCGGCCCTCGGGGTGGCCCCGGCACGGATCGCCGCCGGGGTCTGATCCCAGGCGTCAGTCCGACGAGAGGGTGTGCCCGGCCGCTTCCAGAGCGGTCCGGGCGCGCTCGTACTTCTCGGCCGGTACGAGTACGAGATCCGCGTCGAAGGTCGACGCGGCGAACACGCCGATCCTGGCCCCGGCCAGCGGCACCAGCACACCCGCCAGCATGCCGGGCAGGTCCAGGCCGTGGGCATCGGTCCCGTACAGCCCGCGCCAGGGACCGCTGACGGACCCGGCGCCGGCCGGCAGACGCTCGGCGCACACCACGGTGAGCCCGTCCCGGGCCCGGGTGACCGAGGACCACGGCCCGGCCGGCAGCGGGGGCACGGCCGCATCCGGGGGCAGGCGGTGCACCCACAACTGGTCAGGGAGGACGTAGAGGTGCTGCGGAACGATGGTCACGGAGAGCTCGGCCATGGGAACGACCCTAAGGGGGCGCGTTTCGACGATCAGGCCGGGTTCTGGCTCCCGCGGCTGACAGGCGCCTGCCACGAACCCCTCCTCGAGCCCGAGGCCTCGCCGGCCGCCGCCCCCGGCGGGCCCGCCACGGTCGCTCCCGAAGCCGCCGCCGCCCTGCACGCGATGACCGGCGGCGCCCCCGAGGGCATGCTGCTGCTCACCGTCGCCGCCGCCAGGATCGCGCTGGCCGGACTCACCACGGCCGGACTCACCGGGCACGGCGCGCAGGGCCGGGTGCCCGTCGTCGTACCCGCCCTCGGATCCTCCTCCGCCCAGGCGGAGTTCGCGCTGCTGGCCCCGCTGGACCCCGCCGCGCCCGCGACCTCCTTCCTGGAGGCCCTGCACGCCGAGCTGGAGCAGGCCGCCGCCCGCCCCTGGCAGGACCGGGACGCGCTGAGCGCCCGGCTGGACGCCGTCACCCCCGGGGCGTCCGCCGCCCTGTCCCAGCTCGCCGTCGTCTGCCCGGCCCTGTACGGGGACCGCGCGCCGGAGCCCCGCGCCGCACTGGTGCTGCGCGTCGAACAGGCCCCGGACGGCGGCCTGTCGGTCCGGGCCCACGGCACGGCCGCCCTCACCGGGGCCCTGCCCCGCTGCGTGGCCGCCGTACTCGAGGCCCTCGCCGCCGACCCGCGCCGGAGCCCGGCCGAGACCGACATCCTCGGCGCCCCGCTGCGCGCCGAACTCCTGGAACTGGCCGCTCTGCCCGCCCCCGCCGGATTCGCGGCCGCCACCCTCACCGGCCTGTTCGAGGAGTCCGTCCGCCGTACCCCCGACGCCGTCGCCGTCACCGGCGAGGGCCGCACCCTGACCTACCGGCAGCTCGCCGCCGAGGCCGGGCGGGCCGCTGCCGCGCTCACCGCACGCCACGGCATCGGACCCGGCGACGCGGTGGGCGTGCTGGCCCCGCGCGGCGCCGGTCTCCTCACCGCCTTCCTCGCCGTCCTGCGCACCGGCGCGGCCGTCGTCCCCCTCGAACCCCGCCAGCCCGCCGCCCGCATCGCCCTGCTGGCCCGCCTGAGCGGCGCCCGGCTCGCACTGCGCGCCGAGGGCGTCGGCCCCGCCGACGCGGAACTGCCCGTACCGGTGGCCGGACTCGACGACCTGCTCGCCGACGAGGCGGTGGAAGGGGCTGCGGACGCAGCCGAGCCCGGCGCCCCCGCGATGATCCTGTTCACCTCCGGATCCACCGGAACCCCCCGGCCCGTCGCGGTGTACCACGACCAGCTGAGCCACAAGATGCTCACCGGGGCCCGCGAGATCGGCATCGACGCGCGGACCCGTACCGCCATGCTCTCCGCGGTCACCTCCGACGCGACCGCCTTCCAGGTCTTCGCCACGCTCCTCGCGGGCGGCACCCTCGTCGCCGTCGGCGACCCCGACCGGCTCGACCCCGACGCGCTGTGGACGCGGGTGCACAGCGGCGAGGTCAACCTCGTCAACTGCGTGCCCGGACTGTTCTCGGTGCTCCTGCGCGCCCTGCCCGAGGGCGGCGAACTCCCGCTGCGCCACCTCCTGCTGGGCGGCGACACCATCCCGCGCGGCCTGCTGCCGCGCACCGCCGGCCGGCTGCGCATCGGCACCTTCGCGAACCTGTACGGACCCAGCGAGGCCACCGTCGAGGCCAGCATGTTCATCCGGGAGGGCGCGCTCGCCCAGCGGCTCGACCGGGTGCCGGTCGGCCGTCCCTCGCCCGGCTACGGCGTCTTCGTGGTCACGCCCTCCGGGGAACTCGCCCCGCCCGGCGTACCGGGCGAGATCCAGATCGCCGGACCCGGCGTCGCCCCCGGCTACCGGGGTGACGCCGAGGCCACCGCCGTCCGCTTCGGACGCTCCCCGCACGCCGGCGACGCCCGCGTCTTCCGTACGGGGGACCAGGGCCGCTGGAACGCCGAGGGCGAACTGGAGTTCCTGGGCCGCTCCGACGGGCAGGTGCAGATCTTCGGCACCCGGGTGGAGACCGGCGAGGTCGAGCAGACCCTGGTCCGGCACCCCGGCGTGGTCGAGGCCGTGGTCGTGCCCCGCACCGCAGCCGACGGCACCGTGACCCTGCACGCCTGGTACGTGGCCCACCGCAGCGCTTCCGATTCCCCGGTCGAGCCCGCCGCACTGGCCGACTGGCTGCGCGAACGGCTGCCCGCGACGATGCTCCCGGCCGGCCTGCACCGGCTCGGCACCCTGCCGCTCACCGTCCACGGCAAGGTGGACCGGGCGGCGCTCCTCGCGCTCCCCACGGCCGCGCGGGGTCCCGTATGGCAGCCCACCGACCCGGTGGAACGCCTGGTCCACGAGGCCTGGACCGAGGTGCTGGGCCGCCCGCCGCTCTCCGCCGACGAGGACTTCTTCCGGGCCGAAGGACACAGCCTGTCCGCCGTCCAGCTCGTCGCCACGCTCTGCGAGGGCACCGGCCGCCCCGACGCCGCCCGGGTCCACGAGGTGTTCGACCTGCGCACCCCGGCCGCGCTGGCCGCCGTACTGCGCGAACGCGGGGCGCTGCCCCGAAGCCGCGCCGCGGGCGCCGCGGCCGCGCCGGCCGCCCCGCGCGGCGGGGACACCTTCCCCGCCTCCAACGCCCAGCGCCGGATGTGGCTGCTGGACCGGATGGACGAGTCGCCCGTCCCCCCGTACACGATGGTCGAGGCCTACCGGCTCGACGGCGTCGTCGACGAGCCCCGGCTCGCGGCCGCCGTCGACGCGCTGGTGGCCCGGCACGCGTCCCTGCGCACCGTCCTGCGCCAGACCCCCGAGGGCCTGACCCAGGTCATCCTCGACCCGCCCGTCGGCGTCCTGCGCACCGAGCACGACACCACGCCGGACGAGGCCTTCGCGCGGGCCTGCCACCACCGCTTCGACCTCGCCGAGGGCCCGCCGGCCGAGGTCTCCTGGATACCCGACGGCCCGGCCGGCGGCGTCCTGCTCTTCACCGTGCACCACGCGGTGTGCGACGGCTGGTCCTTCGGCCTGCTGATGCGCGACCTGGTGCGCTCGCTGACCGGCCCGGCCGGCGACCCGGAGCCCGCCCCCGCGTACACCGAGCACACCGAACGGCTCGCCGCCCGGCTGGCGGGCCCGGCGGGCGAGGCGCACCGCGCGTACTGGCGGGAGCGGCTCGCCCGGCTGCCCGAGCCGCTGGAACTGCCCGCCGACCGCCGCCGCCCGGCCGCCCGCAGCGCCGCGGGCGGCACCGTACGCCTCAGCCTCGACCCGGAACTGGTCTACGCGCTGGGCGAACTGTGCCGGGAGAACGCGGCCACCTCCTTCATGGGCTTCACGGCGGCGCTGCGGGTGCTGCTGTGGCGGCTGTGCGCGCAGCCGGACGTCCTGCTGGGCTCCGTCGTCGCGGGCCGGCCCGACCGGCGCGCCGCCGAGACGGTCGGACTGTTCGCCAACACCGTCGTCCTGCGCACCCCGGTGGAGACCGGCGGCTCCTTCCGCGAGCTGCTGGCCGCCGTACGCACCACCGCGCAGGAGGCGATGACCCACCAGGAGTACCCCTTCGAGCAGCTCGTCGAGGACCTCGCGCTGCCCCGCGACCCCAGCCGCAACCCCGTCTTCGACGTGCTCGTCGAGACCGCCCTGGACGACGGCGTCACGGGCGGACCGGGCCTCGCCGTCCGTCACCTCCCCTTCGAACAGCCGGTCAGCGACTTCGACCTGGCCTTCAGCTTCCGCGACGGCCGGGCCGGGGCCGCCGGTGAGCTGTGGGTCGGCTACACCGACGACCTCTTCGACCGCGACAGCGCCCGGCGCACGGGGGAGCGGCTGATCCACCTCCTCAGCGGTCTGGTCGCCCGCCCGGACGCCCCGCTCGCCGAGGTCCCCGTGCTGCCCGCCGCCGAACGGCGGTTCCTGCTCGACGAGGTCAACGAGACCGCCGCCCCCTTCCCCGAGCACCGCACCCTCCTGGACCTGGTCGAGGAGCAGACCGCCGCGGGCCCGGACCGGCCCGCCGTCGTGCACGGCACCACGGTCCTCACCTTCGCCGAGCTCGACGCCCGCGCCGAAGCCGTCGCCGCACGGTTGCGGGAGGCCTGCGCCGCGGGCCCCGGCGCACTGGTGGCCGTGGTCACCGAGCGCACCGAGTGGATGGTGGTGAGCGCGCTCGCCGTCCTGAAGACCGGCGCCGCGTTCGTCCCCCTGGACCCGGAACAGCCCGGCGACCGGCTCGCCTTCGCCCTCGCCGACAGCGGGGCCCTCGCGGTGCTCGCCGACGGCGGCTACCACGCCAAGGCATCCGCCCTGACGACCCTGCCGGTCCTCGACCCGCGCACCGCCGCGGCGGGCGGGGGAGCTCCGGCCGTGCTGCCCCCGGCGCCCCGGGCCACCCCGCGCGACCTCGCGTACGTCATCTACACCTCGGGGTCCACCGGCCGCCCCAAGGGCGTCATGATCGAGCACCGGGGCATCGTCAACACCGTCCACTACCGGGCCGGCTACTACGGGTTCGGGCCGGACGCGGCCGTGCTCCAGGTGCCGCCGCTGCACTTCGACAGCGGGGTCAACGACATCTTCTCCGCGCTGATCGCCGGCACCCGGGTCGTGGTCCTCGGCAAGGACCGCCTGCTCGACGTCGAGCACGTGGCCGAGGAGATCGGGCGCAACCGGGTCACCCACATCATGCTGGTCCCCAGCCTCTACCAGCTGATGCTGGAACGCTGCGCCCCCCGGCTGGTCTCGGTCCGCCAGATCGTCCTGGTCGGCGAACGGCTCCCCGAGGCCCTCGCCGCCCGCCACGCCGAACTGCTCCCGGACACCGTCCTCTACAACGAGTACGGGCCCACCGAGGACAGCGTGTGGACCACCGTCCACAAGATCACCGACCCGGGCGCGGACGTCCTGATCGGCCACCCCATCGCCAACAAGACCGTCGACGTCATCGACGCACACGGGGACCTGGCCCCGGTCGGCGTCCCCGGCGAGCTGTGCATCTCCGGCGCCGGCCTGGCCCGCGGCTACCTCGGCAACGCGGAGCTGACGGCCGACCGGTTCACGCCCCACCCGCTGCGCCCCGGCCGGCTCATGTACCGCACCGGCGACCGCGCCGCCCGCCGGCCCGACGGCAATCTGCTCTTCCTCGGCCGCATAGACGACCAGGTCAAGATCCGCGGCCAGCGGGTCGAGCCGGGCGAGGTGGCGGCCGTTCTGGCCGGGCACCCGGACGTACGGCGCTGCGCGGTCCTGCCGGTGCCCGACGAGCGCGGCGAACTGGGCCTGGTCGCCTACGTGGTGGGCGCGGCCGTTCCGCGCGTCCTGCGGGCCTACCTCACCGAGCGGCTGCCCGCCGCGATGGTGCCCGGGACGTACGTGGAGATCGCCGAGCTCCCGCTGAACCCGAACGGCAAGCTCGACCGCCGTGCGCTGCCGGCTCCGCCCCGCGGGGAAGCCGCGGCGCGCCCCGGCCTGAACCCCACCGAGGAGCGGGTGGCCAAGGTCTGGACGGACGTGCTCGCCGTGCCCGTCACCGACCTCGACGCCGACCTGTTCTCCCTCGGCGGGCACAGCCTGACCGCCGCCCGCCTCGCCGCCGCCCTCCAGGAGGAGTTCGGCGTACGGGTCCCGCTGGTCACCGTCTTCCAGCAGCAGACCGTACGGGCCCTCGCGGCCGTGCTCGAGACGCCGGACACCGCCCCGTCCGCCCCGTCCGCCACACCCGCCCCGCCTGTTCCGCCGGCCCCGGAGCTCGCGCCCGCCCGCGACGGCGCCGTGCTGCCGCTCTCCCGCGCCCAGCGCCGGATCTGGATGGCGGCCCGCACCAGCCCCAGCCCGGTCGCCCTCAACATCAGCGACGCCGTACGGGCCGGCCGGCCGCTGGACACCGGCCTGCTGCGGGCGGCCGTCACCGCCCTGGCCGAGCGGCACGAGGTGCTGCGCACCCGGGTGGCCGTCGTCGACGGCACCGCCCGGCAGATCGTCATGGACCGGCTCCCGGACGGGCCGCCGCTGTCCGTCGTCCGCGTCGACCCCACGGACGAGGCGGTCGCCGCCGCGGTCACCGCCGCCCACGACACGCCCTTCACCCTCGCCACCGGACCGCTGTTCGCCGTCCGGCAGCTGACCGGCCACCCCGCCGGCGACGTGCTGGCGATCACCGCCCACCACCTGGTCTACGACGGCGACAGCGCCGCCATCGTCGCCCGCGACCTGCTCGCGGCGTACGACGCCCTCGAGGCGGGGGCGCGGCCCTGGGACGGCCGCCCCGCCCGCCCCTACCGCGACTGGGTGGCCGAGGAGGCCGCCTGGCTCGAGGGCCCCGAGGCCGCGGGCCAGCGCGCGTACTGGACCCGCACCCTCGCCGGGCCGCTGCCCCGGCTCGACCTGCCGGGCACCGGATCCCGCGAGGGCGCCGGACGCCAGGGCGCGGGACTGGTCCGGCGGGCGCTGCCCGCCGCCGTGCTGCACGCCGCGGCCGAAAGCGGCGCCGCCACCCCGTTCACCGCCCTGCTCACCGCCTGGGCGCTCGCACTGCACCGCCGCTCCGGCAGCGCCGAGGTGGTCATCGGCTGCCCGGCCGGCACCCGCGACCGCGCGGACATGGCCGAGGTGGTCGGCTGCTTCGTCAACGCCCTGCCGGTGCGGCTCGCACCCGGCACGGCACACAGCACCGCCGAACTGCTGACCCAGGTGCGCGACCGGCTCGCCGAGGCGTACGACAACGCCCGCTTCCCCTTCGACACCACCGTCGTGGAGATCGCGGAGCGGCCGGCCCCCGGCCGCCGCCCCGTCTACGACGCCGGACTGAGCTGGGAGACGGCCGAACGCTTCGAGGACGGGCCCGAGTTCCTCCCCGCGGACCCCTCGCAGGCCCCGCTCAGCGACGACCTGCGGATCTACGCGAGCGAGCACGACGGCCGGGTCCTGCTCGAACTCGTCCACGACCGGGCGCTGTTCACCGAAACCACCGCACGGGAGCTGCTCGACGAGGTGGTCGGCATCCTGCGATGCCACCCGAACTGGTACCTCGCCGCCGCGCAACGGCCCGCGGCGCACCGCGAAACCTCCTGCACCGAGGAAACCGACAGACTGCAACCCGCAGGGAGCGTACGGTCATGACCGCAGCACCCATCAGTTTTCCCGTGACGCGGGACCCGGCCACCGCGGCCACGGCGCTGCGGCCCCGGCTGACCCGCGGGGGCGTCCCCGGGCACACCAGGCGCAGCCTGCCCCTGCCCGCCACCTCCCGCACCGCCCTGCGCGGGGCTGGCGGGCACCCCGTGGACGAACTGGTGCTGCTGTGCGCGGCGGCGGCCCTCGCCCTGGCCGCCGCGGAGGACACCGACACCCCGGCCCTGACGGTCACCGGCCCCGCCGGGCCCGTCGGCGTCACCGTCACCACCGCCCCGGCCGGCGGCCAGGACGACGGCACCGCCGGAGCCCTGCTGCGGCGGATCCGCGACGAGCTGCTCGTCGCCCGCCCCGCCGGAGCCCGCGCCGGGACCCTCACCGTCGCCGCCGAGGGGACGGCCCGGCCCGCCCCGGCCGGCGAGGCGCTGCTGCTCACCCTGGAGGGCGCCGGCGAGGACCGCACCCTGCACGCGGACGTGGACACCGGGCGCTGCGAGACCTGGTTCGCGGACGCCGTGCTGCGGGTCGTCGCCCACCTGCTGGCCCAGCTCGGCGACCCCGGCCGCGAACTCGCCGCCCTCACCCTGGCCGACGCCACCGACCGGGAGACCGTCAAGGGCTGGGGCCGGGCCGGATTCTGGCCGCCCGCCACACCGGCCACCCTGCTGGAGCGCCTGGACCGCGGCCACCAGGCGGGCGGCGACAGCCTGGCCGTCGTCACCGGCGGGGGAGCGGCCGAGGGCCCCGCCGAACTGGGCCACGCCCAGCTGCGCGCCGAGTCCGTGCGCGCCGCCCGCCGCCTGCACCACGCGTACGGGGTCGGCCGCGGCGACCGGGTCGCCCTGCTGGTCGGCAAGGGCCGCCACGCGCTCACCGCGCTGCTCGGCACCGTCCGGACCGGCGCCGCCTACGTACCGCTGGACCCGGCGCAGCCCGAGGAGCGGCTCGCGGCCGTCCTCGCCGACGTCGGCGCGGCCGCCCTGGTGGCCGAGCCCGAACACCTCGAACTGGCCCGCGCGCTGGCCGGGCGCACCGGCCTGCGCCTGCTGTCCGCCGCCGACCTGGCCGCGGACACCGCCGACCTGGCCGCCCTGCCGGAGGAGGAGCCCGAGCCGCCGCGCCCCGAGGACACGGCGTACGTCATCTACACCTCCGGGTCCACCGGGCAGCCCAAGGGCGTCGTCATCCGCCACTCGGCGATCGACAGCTACCTCGCCTGGAAGCACGACTACCACCGGCTCTCCCCCGACACCTGCCTGCTCCAGGTGCCCGCGCTGTCCTTCGACAGCTCCGTCTCGGACGTCTTCTCCGTGCTCGGCGCGGGCGGCGCCCTGGTCCTGATCGACGGCGTGCGCCGGCTCGACGGCGCCCACCTGCGCGGGCTCGCCGAGCGGTACACGGCCACCCACGTCACCCTCGTGCCCAGCCTCTACGCCGCCGTGCTCGACGAGCTGGCCGCCGCCCGCACCCTGCGCGTGGTCACCGTCGCGGGCGAGGCCATGCCCGGCGAACTCGTCGCCCGCCACCAGCTCCAGCTGGCGCGCACCCGGCTGATCAACGAGTACGGGCCCACCGAGAACTCCGTCGGGGCCACCGCCTTCGACTACCCCGCGCACCCGCTGCCCGGCACGCCGATCGGCTGGCCGCTGTCCCACACGGCCGTCGAGGTGCTCGACGGCGCGGACCGGCCGGTGCCCCCCGGCTTCCCCGGCCAGCTGCACTTCTCGGGCCCCGGCCTCGCCGACGGCTACCTGCACCGGCCGGAGCTCACGGCGGCGGCCTTCCCCGCCGCGCCGGAGCAGCCCGGCGGCCGGCGCTACCGCTCCGGCGACCGGGGCTGGTGGCAGCCCAACGGCACCCTGCAGTTCCTCGGCCGCGCCGACGACCAGGTCAAGATCCGCGGCAACCGGGTCGAACTCGGCGACGTGGAGGCCGCCCTGGCCGCCCTGCCCGCCGTGGAGGCGGCCGTCGCCGTCGTCTGCCGGGGCGCGGGCGACCGGCCCTCGCTCGTCGCCTTCGTCACCGGCCCCGCCGCCGCGACCACCGCGGACGTCCACGCGTACGCGGGCACCGTGCTGCCCGCGCCCCTGGTCCCGGACCGCATCCTGCCGCTGGACCGGGTGCCGCTCACCACCAACGGGAAGATCGACCGGCGGGAACTGGCCGAGCGCGCCCAGGCGGCCGCGCCGGCCGACGAGCCCGTGCCGGCCGAGGCGCCCGAGTCCCCGCAGAGCCTGGAGGAGCGCGTCGGCGCCGTCTTCCGGGAGATCCTCGGCGTCGACGAGATCGGCCCCGACGACAACTTCTTCGCCTGCGGCGGCCACAGCCTGCTCGCCATCGACGTCATCGCCGCCCTCGAACAGCGCCACGGCCTGGTCCTGGGGATCGACGAACTCCTCGACGGCCCCTCGGTCAACGAGGCCTGCGCGGCCCTGCGCGGCCGCGGGGCGGACGACGGCGGCCCCGGGGCGGCCGCCCCGGCCGAGGAGGGCGAGGACCACCCACTGTCCGCCGCCCAGCGCCAGCTGTGGACCCTCGCCCGGCTCGACGACGGCGCGGACAGCGTCCACCACCTCACCGACGTCTTCCGGATCGACGGGCCGCTGGACGAGCGCCAGGTCGCCCAGGCCCTCGCCGACGAGGCCGCCTGCGCGCAGCTGCTGCGCGCCCGCTTCTTCGTCCGCGACGGCGAACCCCGCCAGCGCTTCGTCTACGGGGACCGGCCGCCGCTGACCGTCCTGTGGCCCGCACCCGGCACGGACACCGCCGCGACGCTGCGCGGCGAGGCCCGGCGCCCCTTCGACCTGGAGCGGCAGCCGCCGCTGCGCGCGGTCCTGCTGCGGCTCTCCCCGACCAGCGCGCTCCTCGCGCTGACGGTCCACCACATCGCCTGCGACGGCGAATCCGCCGTCCTGCTGGCCGACCGGGTCTTCGCCCGGCTGCGGGCGCTGCGCACCGGCGCGGCCGCCCCCCGGCCCGCCGACGGCAGCTACCTCACGCACATCGCCCGCGAGGCCGCCGCCCTCGCCGGCCCCGAGGCGGAGCGGGACCGCGCCCACTGGCACACCGAGCTGGCCGGCCCGCTGCCCTTCCCGCTGCTGCCGGCCGACGGCGAGCGCGGCGCCGCGCCCGGCCCCGGCGGCTCGAGCCGGATCCGGCTCTCCGCAGGCGACAGCCGGGCCGTACGGACGCTGGCGCGCACCTGCGGCACCAGCATGTACGGGACCGGGCTGACCGCCCTGGCCGAGCTGCTCCAGCGGTTCACCGCGGAGCGCCGGATCCTCGTCGGCACGCCCGTCACCCGCCGCGACGATCCCTCGTACGCGGGCGTGATCGGTCCCTTCCTCAACACGGTGGTGCTGACCTGCGAGGTGGCAGCGGACCTCGGCTTCGCCGAGCGCGCCGCCGCCACCCGCTCCGCCGTGGCCTCGGCCATGGCCCACCGGTCCCACCCCTTCGAGCGGCTCGTGAACGAGCTGCCGGGAGCCCGCGACGGCGGCCGCACGCCGCTGTTCACGGTCATGTTCACCGCCGACGAGCGCGGCGCGGCCGGCACCGGCGACGGCAGCGAACTGGACGCCGGGCCCGGACTGACCGTACGGCGGGAGCAGTACGCCGATCACGCGGCCGAGTTCGAACTCAGCTTCCACCTCGACAACTCCGCCGAGCTCCTCGAGCTCACCGCCGAGTACGACGGCGCGCTGTTCAGCGCCGCCCGCGCCACCCGGCTGCTGCGGCACTGGGCCGACCTGCTGCTGCGCGCCGCCGCCGACCCCGGCCGCACCCCGGCCGGTACGCCGCTGCCCGACGCGGAGAGCGCGGAACTGGCCGCGCTGGCCGACAACTGCGCGGACCGCCCCGGCGCCCGGATCACCGACGCCGCCGGGCGGCCCGTACCGGTCGGCGTCCCCGGCGACCTGAGCACCGGAGCCGGGGCGACCGGGCTGCGGGCCCACTGGTCGGAGCGGGGCGAGCTGGTGCCGCGCGGCCGCGCCGGGCGCCTGGTGCCCGACCCGGACCGCCCCGGCACCCACCTCGACCCGGCCGAGGCCGAACTGCTGCTGCTGGCCCACCCGTCGGTGCGCGCCGCCGAGGTCCGCGCCGCGGCTCCCGGCGAGCCGGGGCCCCTGACCGCCCACGTCACCGCGCACCCCGGGCACACCGTGAGCCCCGGAGCGCTGCGTACCCTGCTGCGCCGGGCGCTGCCGCTGCGGCTGACCCCGGCGACGGTCCACGTCACGGCGGAAGCGGACCAGCAGACGCAGACGCAGACGCCCGCCCCGGCTCCGGCGCAGGTGGCGCCGCCGGTCGCGCAGCCCGCCGCGGGTCCCGTCGAACTCGTCGCGCAGGCCGTCGCCGAGGCGCTCGGGCACGCGCGGGTGGGGCCGGACGAGGACTTCTTCGACCTCGGCGGCGGGTCCCTGGACGCCGTCGCCGTGGCCGCCCGGCTGCGGATCGCCCTCGGCCGGGACGTGTCGCCCCGGCTCGTGTTCGACTCCCGCACCCCGGCAGCCATCGCCGAGGCCATCGCGGCGGTCACCCCCGCCCCCGGCCAAGCCGCCGCCCCCGATCAGGCCACTGCCGTCGGGCACGACGACGGGCCGGTACGCGGATCGGTCACCGGCCCCGCACCGCTCAGCACCGAACAGACCGAAATCTGGCAGGCCCTGCAAGGCGGCGCCGCCCCGGCCGCGTTCGTCGTGTTCGAGGCGCTGCGCGTCACCGGCCGGACCGTCGACCCGCACGCCCTGCGGCAGGCGGTCGAGCACACCGCCGCCCGCCACGACGCCCTCACTTCCCGGCTCGTCGTCACCGGCGCCGGACCCCGGTGGCAGCCGCTGACCGTGCCCCGCACCGGCTGGGCCGAGGACGACCTCTCGGCGCTACCCGAGGCCGACCGGGCCGCCGCACTCGACGCACTGGCCCAGCGCCACCTGGAGCAGCCCTTCGACCTCGCGGCCGGGCTGCTGCTGCGGGCCCGGCTGGTACGCCTGGCCGACCACGAGCACGTACTGCTGCTCGCCGTGCACCACATCGCCGTCGACGGCCGCTCCATGGAGCTGCTGGTACACCAGACGGCCGCCGCCTACGAGGAGTTCGCCGCCGGAGGCTGGCCCGCGGACCCCGCCGGTGAGCCCCCGCTGCGGCTGGCCGACGTGGCCCGCTGGCAGCAGGAGCGCACCCCGGCCGATGCGGACGGCGACTGGCGCCGTGCGCTGGCCGCGGGCCCGCCGCCGCAGCTCCCGCTGCCGTACGACCGGCCCCGCCTGGTGCGCGGCGCGCTGATGCCGACGGAACTGCCCTTCGCGTTCCCGGCCCCCGGCGCCGGGTCCTTCGGCCGCGCCGACGGCCTGAGCCCGTTCACCCTCGGCCTCACCGCGCTGGTCGCGGCCCTGGCCCGGGGCGGCGAGGACACGGGCGGGACCCCGGACGAGGTGTGGCTCGCCACGGTCCTGAGCACCCGGTCCCGGCCCGGCCTCGCGGACGTCGTCGGTCCGCTCACCGGCACCGCCCTGCTGCGCGTGCCGATCGCGGGCGCCCGTACCCACCGCGAGCTGGCCCGCGCCGTCGGGCACGCCCTGCTCGCCGCCCACGACGACCCGGCCGCGGCCCTGGGCGCCGTGGCCGGCCTCGCCGAGGGCGAGTTCGGCGTGGACCGGGCCCGGCTCAGCCAGATCCTCGTGGTCGCCCAGGAGGACGCGGCCCCGGCCGCCGGCGCCCTGTTCACCCCGGACGGTTCGATCGCCGCCACCCGCCCCACCGCCACCGCCTTCGACCTCGTCTGGTCGCTGCGCACCGGTGAGGACGACGCGGACGGCGTCCTCACCTACAAGGGGGAGCTCTTCGACGACGCGACCGCGCGGGGGCTCGTGGACCGCACCCGGCAGGCCCTCGAGGCCCTGATCGCCCACCCCGACGAGCCCTGGCAGGAGCAGCGGTGACCACCTGGCGGCAGACCCTGGAGACGCTCAACGACACGGCCGCGCCCGTCCCGGACGGCCCGGTGGCCGAGCTGCTCGCCGCCCGCGCCCGCCCGTTCGCGGACCGGCCCGCCGTACTGGCCCGCGACCGGACGCTCACCCACGGGCAGCTGCACGGCCTCGCCGAGGCGCTCGCCGTGCGGCTGCGCGAGCACGGCGCGGGGCCGGGGGTCCTGGTGCGGGTCTGCCTGCCGCGCTCCGCCGAACTGGTCGTCGCCGTCCTCGCGGTGCTGCGCGCGGGAGCCGCGTACGTACCGCTGGACCCGGACCATCCGGCCGAGCGGCTCGCCCAGCTCGTCGACGGCGCCCCCGCGCCGATCACCCTGACCACGGCCCGGCTCGCCCACCTCCTGCCGCCCCAGGGCCTGATGACGGTGGACCTCGACGAGCTCGACGCGCTGTCGCCGCTCGTGGACCCCGCGCTGTCCGTACCGCCGCCGTCCGGCCCGGCGCCGGGCCCGGCCGATCTCGCGTACGTCATCCACACCTCGGGCTCCACCGGCCGCCCCAAGGGCGTGGCCATCGAACAGCGCTCCCTGGCCAACCTGCTGGAGGCCACCGCCGTCCCCTTCGGGCTCGGCCCGGACCGGCGCGTGCTGCAGTTCGCGAGCCCCGCCTTCGACGTCTCGGTGTGGGAGATCCTCGCCCCGCTGTGGGCCGGCGCGGCCGTCGTCGTCTTCGACGAGCCCGTCGCCTCCGCCGAGGCCCTGGCCGCGCTCGTCCGCGAACGCCGCGCCGACACCGTCTTCCTGCTCGCCGCGCTGCTGGCCCAGCTGGACCCGGCCGCCTTCCCGGACGTACGGACGGTCGTGACCGGCGGCGAGTCCTTCAGCCGGGCGCTGGTGGACCGCTGGGCCCCGGGCCGCGACCTGATCTACGTCTACGGGCCCACCGAGGCGACGGTGTTCCAGTCCTGGCACCGCTGCCCGCCCGGAGTCCCGGGGGAGCCGCCCACCATCGGCCGTCCCATGGCCAACCTGCGCTACTTCGTGCGCGACGCCTCGGGCGCGCAGGTCGGCCCCGGCGTCGAGGGCGAGCTGTGGATCGGCGGCATCGGCGTGGGCCGCGGCTACCTGGGCCGCCCCGACGCGGGCGCGGCACGCTTCGTGCCCGACCCCGGCGACCCCCGCCCCGGGGCCCGGCTCTACCGGACCGGAGACCTGGCCCGCCACCGCGCGGACGGCACCCTCGACTTCCGCGGGCGCGCCGACCGGCAGGTGAAGATCCGCGGCTTCCGCATCGAGCCCGGCGAGGTGGAGACGGCGCTCGCCGCACTGCCGGGCATCGCGGCCGCCGCCGTCGTCGTACCCGAGGGGACGGCGCAGCCGCTGCTCGCCGGATACGTCGTCACCGACGGCCCGCTGCCCGCCGACTGGCGGGCCCGGCTGGCGCAGCGGCTGCCCTACTACATGGTGCCGGCGGCCGTGATCCCCGTGGAGCGGATGCCCAGCACCCCCAACGGGAAGATCGACCGCCGCGAACTGGCCGCCCGGCCGCTGCCGGACACCCCCGCCGGGCAGCCGTCCGGTGACGCCGGGGGCGAGAGCGGCGAAGTGGCCGACGAGGTACGGACCGTGCTGCGCGCCCTGTTCACCGAGGCGCTCGGCCGGCCCGTCGCGGACGACGGCGACTTCTTCCTCCTCGGCGGCACCAGCCTCAAGGCCGCCTCCCTGGCCGCGGCGGCCGCACGGCGGCTGTCCGCGCCGGTGCGGATCCGCGACGTGTTCGACTGCCCGAGCGTCGCCGCCCTCGCGGCGAGCCTCGCGCCCCGCGTCGGCACCGCCGCCACCGGCGCCGACTCCCCGGCCGCGACCGCCGGGGCCCCGCAGCGCGCCTCCGCGGTCCAGCGCTGGCTCTGGCTGGAGGACCGCACCCGGTCCGCGGGGACGGCGGGCACCGCCGCCTACCACGTGCCGATGCTGCTGGACTGCCACGGCGCCGCCGATCCCGCGGCGCTGCGCGCCGCCTTCGCCCGGCTCCAGGAACTCCAGCCGCAGCTGCGCACCGTGTTCCGCGAGGAGCGGGGGGAGCCGGTACCCGGCCCCGCGCCCGAGCCCGCCCGCCTCGAGGTCCTCGACCTGCCCGACGAGCCCGCCCGCGAGGCCGTCGTACGGGAGTGGTCCCACCGGCCCTTCGACCTGGCGGCCGGGCCGCTGGTGCGCGCGGCCCTGCTGCGCCGGCCGGGCGGCCGCGACCGGCTGCTCGTCGTCCTGCACCACATCGTCGCCGACCAGACCTCGCTCGAGGTCGTCGCCCGCGCCCTGGCCGGGGCCGGGGGGCACGCGGCAGAAGCCGCCCCCGAGCTGCCCGTCCCCGGGCCGCACGAGCAGTCGTACGACATGCAACTGGACTACTGGAAACGGCAGTTGACCCCGGCATCCGATCCGCTCCCGCTGCCCGTGGACCATCCGCGCAACGGCCCGGCCGGGCGCGGCACCGCCGTCACCTCCGTCCGTCTCGGCCCTGAGGAGCTCGGTGCGCTGGAGGAGCTCGCGCGCGGCCACCGCACCGGCCTGTTCGGCGTACTGGCCGCAGCCGTGGCCGCCACCCTGCACGAAGCGACCGGCGCCGCCGACATCAGCCTCGGCACCGCCGTCAGCCGCCGCCCTGCCCTCGGCCGGGCCGACGCGGTGGGCTGCCTGGTCAACACCGTGGTCCTGCGGACCGCAGTCCACGGGGAGCTGCCCTGCGCGGAGCTGATCGCGGACCTCGCCGACAAGACGGTCGGCGCGCTGGACCACGGCGGGCTGCCCTTCAGCGAGCTGGTCGGCGCCCTGGACCCGCCGCGCCGCCCGGGGCGCAACCCGCTCTTCGACGTGTGGGTGACCCTCTGGGACGAGATCGACACCGGGCCGGGGGAGCTGCGGCTGACGGGCGGTCCGATCCCGCTGGACGAGGGGCTTTTCGACCTCTCGTTCCAGTTCGCGCGTTCCCCGCGCGGCCTGAGCCTGCTTCTCCAGTACGACCGCGCACTCTACGAACCGGGCACGGCCCGGGACCTGGCCGAGAAGGCCGCCGATGCCGCGCGCCGGCTCACAACGGCCGGTCCGCAGGCCCGGGTCTACTCGCTCGCACCCCCGGCCCCGGCGCCGCAGAGCCCCACCGGCGGCCCGGCGTTCGCGGGATTCTCCTGGGGCGCTCCCCGACCCTGAACCCCGGACTCGGCCGTGTGGCGCGCCCCGGGTCAGCCGGTGCGGCGGTAGCTGGTCAGCAGCATGTCGCGGTAGCCGTACGCGCGGCCGGCCGCCGGGTCCAGGCGCACCGGTTCGGTGCCGTGCAGGATGCGGCGGTCGTCCGCGTACAGCGAGTCCAGCGGCGCGGCCAGCAGCGGCCGGGCCAGCGGGCGCTCGGCCGGATCGCAGATGATGCTGCGCCCGCCGGTCACCCCGGACCGGCCGATCAGGTGCAGCGAGATGTAGTCGAAGCCGTCCCGGTGCACGCCCTCGGGGGAGGGCAGCCCCTCCTCCTGGGCCGTGGCCCGGATGCGCACCAGATGCACGTCCAGCTCCCAGTCCAGGGTCCGCCCGGCCTCCGCGCCGGCCAGCTCGGAGAACACGCCGACGCCGTGCAGCAGCAGCCGCTGCAGGAACGGGTTGACCCGTATCGCCCCGGTGACGGGCGCGAACCAGCGCGGCGAGCCGCCCGCGAACGGGTTCACCTCGGCGCTCTGGTGGTAGGGGCCCGGCGGATGCGCGCGCAGCACCCCCGCCGAGGCGGCCCGGTGGGAGTAGCGGACGTGGCGGCGGAAGCGGTACGCCCCGCCGTCGGCCAGGTATCCGTCCGGCTCGAGGTTCTCGTAGGCCTGGCTCAGCTGCCGGAACGCCTGAGCCCCGGAGCCGGCGTCGAAATCGGTCCCAGGGGCGAACACCCAGCCGTGCTTGCGGATCCCCTCCCCGATGTCCGTGCGGGTCAGCGGGCCGGGAAGAACTGCGGAGGGCATGTGAGGTCTCCTTGCGTCAGCCTCGTCGAATACGGAGAAATTCGGCCGGACGGCATGGGAAGTCGACCCTGAGTCGCCCGTCGGCCGGTTTCCCGATCGATTCCGGCTCGCCGCCGAGAGTCGTGTTCTGTATCTTCGGTGGGTGCGAGTCGAGCGTGTTGCCGTAGCCGCTGTAGGTCGGTGAGCTGCATCGACTGGCTCCGTTCGCTCGTTCTCGGTCCTGCCCGAAGAAATGGAAAAGGAATGCACAAAACGCAGGGACGGCGTCGTGGGAATTTCGCCCGCTGCCCTGTGGCTCGAATTGGATATTCGCTCTTCCTAGGCCTGTCGGTCATCTGCATAATGGCCTGGTGACTTTCTATACTGCGGCGCTCGAGTCGGAGTCGAGACCGGTGGACCGGTGCACCGCACCCGCCGTCGAGCTCCCCTTCTGGGGCCGGCTGCGGCCCGAGGTCTGCGCGCTGCGGGGCAACGCCACCGGCACCGCGCAGTTCTACCTCTGGGACCGGGCCGGCGGAGGGATCCGCCAGCTCACCGACGCCCCGCACGGTGTCGAACTCGGCCTGCTCGACCCGGCCGGACGCTGGCTGTGGTGGTACCACGACGAGGACGGCACCGAGCACGGCACCTGGATGCGGGCCCCGCTGCGCGGCGGTCCCGCCGTCCCCGCCCTGCCCGGCGTCCCGCCCGGCACCCCCGAGGGCCTGGCCGTCGGCGCCTCGGGCCTGGCCGTCGCCGGGGTCACCGCCGCGGACGGCCGTACGGACATCCACCTGCTGCGGGCCGGCGCGGACCGGGCCGAGGTGCTGTACGGCGCGGACACCCCGCTCTACCTCGGCGGCCTCAGCGACGACGAGGCGTACGTGCTGGTGCTGCACGCCGAGTACGGCGATCCGCAGCGGCCCTCGCTGCGCGTACTGGACCAGGGCGGCGCGCTGGTGGGGGAGCTCCGCGACTGGCCGCACAGCGGGCTGCACGTCGTGCCCTACGGCTCCCCCTTCCTGCCCGGCGGCCGGCTCGTGCTGGCCACGCACACCCGGGGCGGGCGCCCCGCCCCCCTGCTGTGGGACCCGGTCACCGGTGAGGTGCGGGAGATCGCCACCGGCCTGCCCGGTGACGTACGCGCCCGGTTCGTGCCCGACGGCACCGCGCTGCTGCTCCACCACCGCACGCACGGGCGCAGCGAGCTCTACCGCTACCGGCTCGCCGACGGGCACCTGGAGCAACTGCCCGTGGCGCCCGGCACCGTGCACGCCGCCGTGGCCCGGCCCGACGGCGACTGCTGGTACACCTTCTCCTCGGCCTCCACCCCGCCCGTCCTGCGCGACCTCGCCGGCAAGGAGCTGCTGTCCGTTCCCGGCCCGGTCGTCCCGGCTGCCCCGGTCACCGAAGTCCCCGTGCCGCACGGGGAGCTGACGGTCCCGGCCTTCCTCAGCGTGCCGGCCGCCGGCGAAGCCCCGTACCCGACGGTCTTCCTGCTGCACGGCGGCCCGCACATCGCCGACGGGGACGAGTACAACGGCCCCGCCGCCGCCTGGAACGACGCCGGCTACGCGGTGGCCCGCGTCAACTACCGGGGCTCCGCCGAGAACGGCACCGCCTGGCAGTTCGGCCACCGCGAGGCCGTCGGGCACACCGAACTCTCCGACGTCGCCGCCGTCCGCGCCCACCTGGTCGAGGCCGGCGTGGCCGACCCGGACCGCTGCGTACTCGCCGGCAGTTCCTGGGGCGGCTACCTGACCCTGCTCGGCCTCGGCACCCAGCCCGGGCTGTGGGCCTGCGGGCTCGCCGAGGGCGCCGTCGGCGACTACCCGGCCGCCTACCGCGAGCAGTTGCACAGCCTGCGCTGGGTGGACCGGGCCATGTTCGGCGGCACCCCCCACGAGGTGCCCGAGCGCTATGCCGCCGCCTCCCCGCACACGTACGCCGACGCCGTCCGCGCACCCCTGCTGGTGCTGGCCGGCGACCACGACGCGCGCTGCCCGGTCGGCCAGATCGAGTCGTACGTACGGGCGCTGGCCGCCCGCGGCGCGGACGTCGACCTCCGGCTGCGCTCCACCGGCCACGCCAGTGCCCGCGCCGAGGTCGGCGCGGACGCCATGTCAGCACAGATCGCCTTCGTGCGGAGCCGCATCGGCGACGCCGCACCCACCGGAAAGCAGGACGCATGACCGAGCAGACCACCCCCAACAACGACGACGCCACCACCCCCGGCGACAACGCCGCCCCGGCCGCCGCCCCGGCGCCGCGCCGCCGCTTCACCGTCCAGCGCGGCGGCTGCGGCTGCGAGGGCAAGCCCTCCCCGACCGCCCAGGCCAAGCCCACGCAGGACAGCCGATGACGCCGGAACCCGACTTCGCCGCACTCGCCCCGCTCGGCTGGCGCGGCGACCTCGCCGAGGCCTGGCCCGAGCGGCTGGCCGCACTCGACGGGGCCGCACCCGGCCAGACCCGCTTCGCCGGCCGCGTCGGCCAGGTCGACCGCGGCGCCGCCACCGTGCTGACCCCCGACGGCGAGCTGCGCGCCCAGCTCGGCCCCCGGCTGTTCCGGGACGGCGAACCCCCGCTGGGCGGGGCCCAGCTGGCCACCGGCGACTGGGTCGTGGTGGGCGGACCCGCCCCGTACCTGATCCTCGACGTCCTGCCGCGCCGCTCGGCCTTCGTCCGCGGCACCGCGAACCGCAGGACCGAGTCCCAGATCGTCGCCACCAACGTCGACACCGTCTTCGTGGTCGCCGCCCTCACCGGCGAGCAGCGGCTGCGCCGCATCGAGCGCTACCTGGCCGTCGCCTGGCAGAGCGGCGCCCAGCCCGTCGTGGTGCTGAGCAAGGCCGATCTGCACCCCGATCCGGCCGCGGCGGCCGAGGAGGTGGAGCGCATCGCGCTCGGCTCCCCCGTCCACACCGTCTCCTCCCGCACCGGCGAGGGCCTCGACGCCCTGGACCGGTACGTCGAGCCGGGCCGCACCGTCGCCCTCGTGGGCCTGTCCGGCGTGGGCAAGTCCACGCTGACCAACCGGCTGCGCGGCGAGGAGGTGCTGTCCACCCAGGAGGTCCGATCGGACTTCAAGGGCCGGCACACCACCACGCACCGCGAGCTGGTCCCGCTGCCCGGCGGCGGCCTGCTCATCGACACCCCCGGCATGCGGGCGCTGGCCGTGTGGGACGCCGAGGAGGGAATCGACAAGGCCTTCGCGGACGTCGAATCCCTCACCGGCGACTGCCAGTTCCGCGACTGCGGCCACCAGGACGAGCCGGGCTGCGCGGTCCGGGGCGCGGTCGTCACCGGCTCCCTGGACGCGGACCGGCTCGGCAACTGGGAGAAGCTGCGCCGCGAACAGCGCATGCTGGAACTGCGCCAGGACGCCCGCGCCCGTTCCGAGGACAAGCAGCGCATCCGCACCCGGGCCCGCGCCCTGAAGAAGCGCCCCCACCGCTGACCCGGTCCCGGTTCACGGTTCCACGGCCGGGGCTCGAGCGTCCCTCAGGTCGCCCACCAGCGGCTTTTCCCCGGACCCCGGCACACTGCCGGGAGCGGCACCGCACGGGGGGAGAGCCGATGACACCGAGGCCGCAGGAACTGGTGCGGCGGGACCGGGAGCTCGGCAGGCTCCGGGAGCTGCTCGCGGTGACCCGGCGAGGCGAGGGCCGGGCCGCCCTGGTCACCGGCAGCCCCGGCACCGGCAAGAGCGCGCTCGTCCGGGCGTTCACCGCCGAGGCGGCGGCCGCCGGAGCCTTCGTGCTGCACGCGTCCGCCTCCCCGGCGGAACAGGGCATCCCGCTCGGCGTCGCCGGGCAGCTGCTCAGCGCCGTACCCGGATTCACCGGGCCCGATCCCGATCCCGACGCCGCCCTGCCGGTGGTAAGGGACGTCCTGGTGGAGCTGGCCGCCACCGCCCCGGCCGTCGTCATCGCCGTCGACGACATCGAGTACACCGACGAACTCTCCGCGCGCTGCCTGCTCCACCTGTGCGGCCGGATCGGAGCCGCGCGCATCATGCTGCTCGGCGCGGGCTCCACGTACCAGCCGCCCCACCCGCCGGCCGCCGCCCTGCCGGTCGCCGAACTCGCCCGCCACCCCCGGTGCCTGGCCATCGCCCTCACCACCCTCGACGAGGACGGCGTCGCCGGGTTCCTGCGCACCCCGTACGGCGGGGCCGTGGACCCGGCCGAGGCCCGGCTGCTCGCCTCCGCCTGGCACCGGGCCACCGGCGGGAACCCCCGGCTGCTGCACGCCCTCGCCGAGGACCGGTCCCAGTGCGGACCGCTGCGCTCCGCCCGCCCGGTGGCCTCCGCCGCCTTCAAACGGGCCGTCACCGGCTGCCTGCGCCCCGGCGGAACCCGGGACGCGGCCCGGGCGCTCGCCGTACTCGGCCGCTCCGCCACCCTCACCACGCTCGCCCGGCTGCTCGGTGTCCACGAACGGGCCGTGGGGCCGCTGATGGACGTCCTCACCGACACCGGGCTGCTGGAGTCGGGACGGTTCCGCCACGAGGCGGCGCGGGCCGCCGTACTGGAGGAACTCCCGCCCCGCGAAAGCGCCCGGCTGCACATCGAGGCCGTCGAGCTGCTGCGCGCCGACGGAGCCGGAGCCGAGACCGTCGCCCGGCACCTGGTCGCCGCCGACGGGCCGGGTCCCGCGTCCGCGCAGCCGTGGGCCGTCGACGTACTGGCCGAGGCGGCCGAGCAGGCCCTGCGGGCCGTCCGGCCCAAGGCGGCCGCGGGATTCCTCGACGCCGCGCACCGCCGCTGCCCCGACCCGGTCCGCCGGGCAGCCCTGCTCGACGCACTGGCCGGCGCCGAATGGGAGAGCGACCCCGCCGCCGTGACCCGCCATCTCCCGGCCCTCGAACAGGCCCTGGACGCGGGGAGGTTCGAAGCGGACCGGGCCGCGGGCCCGCTCGGGCTGCTGCTGTGGCACGGCCGTCCGGACGCCGCGGCCCGCGCTCTCGACACCTTCGACGCCGTCGGCGCGGGCGAGCGGGCACGCGGGCTGAGGGCCGGGGCGGCGTACGTCTACCCGGAACTGGGCCCGGCGGACGGGCAGGCCGCCGAAGCAGACCGCACGGCCGCCGTGGAACGGGCCGCCGAGGCCCTCGTATCGCGCCAGCACCCGGCTCCCGGTGTGACGGCGGCCCTGTGCGCCCTGCTGTACGTGGGCGAGAGCGACCGGGCCGAGCACTGGCACGCCTTGCTGCGCGAGACGCGGACCACGCCGGGAGCCCTGGACACCCCGGCCCGCCGGGCGGTGACCGCGGCGGCCGCCGCCCTGGTGCACGGCCGGCTGGGCCGGCACGCGGAGGCTGCCGGCGAGGCGGAGCGGGCACTGGGCCTGCTGGCGCCGGAGGCCTGGGGGATCGCCGTCGGGATGCCGCTGGCCGCGGCCGTGCTGGCCGCGACCGGGCTCGGCGACCACGAGGAGGCGGCCCGGCTGCTGCGCATCCCCGTTCCGGAGGCGATGTTCCGCACCCGCGCCGCTCCCCACTACCTGCTCGCCCGCGGCCGGTTCCGGCTCGCCGCGGAGCAGCCGGTGGCCGCCCTCGGCGATCTGCACGCCTGCCGCGACCTGATGGCCCGCTGGGGCATCGAACCCTGCGAGGCCCTCGACTGGAGCACCCCGGCGGCCCGGCACCAGGACCCCGTCGCACGGCTGAGCCGGGCGGAGCGGCGGGTGGCGGTACTGGCCGCCCAGGGCTGCACCAACCAGGTCATCGCCGCCCGGCTGTTCGTGACCGCGAGCACGGTCGAGCAGCATCTGACGAAGGTCTACCGCAAGCTGCGCGTGCGCTCGCGGACCGACCTCGCCGAGCTGGTCGGCCCGGGCCGCCCGGCCCAGGGAGTGCCGTCGTAGGGGGTGTCGTGCCGGTCCCTCAGCCGCGGCGCTCCCCGGTACGGAAGCCCCGCCGGTTCTTGCGGCCCAGCGCACCCGCCGCGACCAGCTCGGCCAGGGCCGGCGAGGGCGCCAGCTCCGGCAGCTCGAAGCTCTCGAAGAGCCGTTCCTGGATGGCGAGCGAGACGTCCAGCCCGATCGTGTCCAGCAGGGCGAACGGCCCCATCGGGTAGCCGTATCCCTCCTCGACGGCCGCGTCGGTCGCGGCGATGTCCGTGTCGGCACGCTCCAGCAGGTCCAGCGCGTCACCGAGGTACGGGAACAGCAGCCGGTTGACGATGAACCCGGTCCGGTCCGGGCACTCCACGGCCGTCTTGCCCAGGTCACGGCAGAGCGCCCGGGCGGTCGCCAGCGCGTCCGCATGCGCGTCCGGCGTGTGAGCCAGCTCCACCAGCCGCATGACCGGGGCCGGGTTGAAGAAGTGCAGGCCGATCACGTCGGCCGGGCGGCCCGACGCCTCGGCGCAGGCGGTGACGGACAGGCTCGAGGTGGTGGTGGCCAGGACCGTGCCCGGTGCGCAGACCTCACCGAGGCGCCCGAACAGCGCCTGCTTCGCGTCGAGCTCCTCGACGATGGCCTCCACGACCAGGTCGCGGTCGCCGAGCGCCGCCAGGTCGTGGGACGTCTCCAGCCGGCCGAGCGCCGCCTCCCGCTCCGCGGGAGTGATCCGGCCCCTGCGCACCCGGCGGGTCAGCGAATCGCCGACCGCTTCCAGGGCCCGCGCGGCCTGTTCCGCGCCGCGCGCCACGAGCACCGTGTGCCGGCCGCCGACCGCCATGACCTCGGCGATGCCGCGGGCCATGGCGCCCGAGCCGACCACGCCGACGCGGGTGACCGGCCGGGCCGTGCCCGCGCTCGCGCCGCCTGCCGGCGGCGTCACCACGGCGCCCAGCTCGTCGTACGCGGCGAAGCCCTCGCCGCTCTTGCGGCCCAGGCGGCCGGCCGTGACCATCCGGCTGAGCAGCGGCGACGGTTCGAACGCGCAGTCCCCGGTGCGCCGCCAGCGGGAGAGGAGCGCCGCGTGGACCGAGTCGACGCCCATGAGGTCGAGCGTCTCCAGCGGGCCCAGCGGAAGACCGCAGCCCAGCCGCATCGCGGTGTCGATGTCCCGGGCGCTCGCGTAGCCCTCGTCGCACAGGATCGCGGCGCGGTTGAGGTAGGCCAGCACCAGGTCGTCGGCGTCCGCCGCCGACGGGACGGTGACGGGGACGGGCCGCAGGCCGAGCTCCGCCACGAGGGCGTCGAGCGCCGCCGCGGTGGCGGCCGAGGCCAGCGGGGAGTGGACGGGGCGGACGGGCCCACCGGAGGCGGGCGGAGTGAAGAACCGCAGGCCCGCGACCGATCCCGGGCTGCCCGAGGCGATGGCCAGCCGGGGCACGGACAGCGTCGTGGTGGTGGTCAGCACGGGCACGCCGGGCGCGCACCGGGCGACGATGTCGCACAGCACGGCCTTCTTGACGGCCTCGTCCTCGGATACGGCCTCGATCACCAGCTCCGCCCGGGAGAGGGCGGCCGGGTCCGTGGTCAGGGTGACGGCGGGCCGGGCGGGCCCGTCGGTCTCGTCCTTCCGCGCGGCGTCGGCGGCCTTGAGCCGCCGGGCGGTGCGGTCCAGCGCGTCCAGGGTCGTGTCGACCGCGATGACCTCGTGCCCGGCCTCGTGGGCCAGGCGCAGCAACGCCTCGCCGACCGTGCCCAGTCCGACGATCCCGGTGATCGGCTTGCGCTCCGTGGTCACTGGCCGGCCTCCTCGGTGCCGGCGTCGGCATCGGCGTCAGTCCGGCTGGCTGGATTGGTCCGCTCCGCTGGCGCGTCACGGAACCGGTTGATGGCGTCGAGGTGCGTGGCGCGCAGCTCGTGGTTCCGTACGCCCAGGCCTTCCCCCGGGGCCAGCGCGAGGACGCCGACCTTGCCGTGGTGGAGGTTCTGGTGGACCTCGTACGCGGCCTGGCCGGTCTCTTCCAGGGAGTGGACCTTCGAGAGGGTCGGGTGGATCTTGCCCTTGGCGACCAGGCGGTTGGCCTCCCACGCCTCGCGGTAGTTCGCGAAGTGCGAGCCGACGATCTTCTTCAGCGACATCCACAGGTAGCGGTTGTCGAACTCGTGCCGGTACCCGGAGGTCGAGGCGCAGGTGACGATCGTGCCGCCCTTGCGGGCCACGTAGACGGAGGCGCCGAAGGTCTCGCGGCCCGGGTGCTCGAAGACGATGTCCACGTCCTCGCCGCCGGTCAGCTCGCGGATGCGCTTGCCGAAGCGCTTCCACTCCCGCGGGTCCTGGGTGTCCTCGTCCTTCCAGAACCTGTAGCCCTCGGCGCTGCGGTCGATGATCGCGGTCGCGCCCATCCTCCGGCAGATCTCGGCCTTCTGCGGACTGGACACCACGCACACGGGGTTGGCGCCGCCCGCCAGGGCCAGCTGGGTGGCGTAGGAGCCGAGTCCGCCGCTGGCGCCCCAGATCAGGACGTTGTCGCCCTGCTTCATGCCGGCGCCGTTGCGGGAGACCAGCTGGCGGTAAGCCGTGGAGTTGACCAGACCGGGGGAGGCGGCTTCCTCCCACGTCAGGTGCTCGGGCTTGGGCATCAGCTGGTTCGACTTCACCAGCGCGAGCTCCGCCAGGCCGCCGAAGTTGGTCTCGAAGCCCCAGATGCGCTGCTCGGGGTCGAGCATCGTGTCGTTGTGCCCCTCGGCGGACTCCAGCTCCACGGACAGGCAGTGGGCCACCACCCGGTCGCCGGGCTGCCAGCGGTTCACGCCGGGGCCGGTGCGCAGCACCACGCCGCACAGGTCGGAGCCCAGCACGTGGTACGGGAGGTCGTGACGCCTGGTCAGTTCGCTGAGCCGGCCGTAGCGCTCCAGGAACCCGAAGGTCGGCAGCGGCTCGAAGATCGACGACCACACGGTGTTGTAGTTGACGGCGCTCGCCATGACCGCGACCAGCGCCTCGCCCGGCCCCGGTTCGGGGGTCGGCACGTCCTGGAGGTGCAGGGACTTGCGGGGGTCCTTGTCCGCCGTCGCCATGCCTTCGAACATGCCGGTGTCTTCCTTGCGGACCACATTGCCGCGGTAGCTCTCCGGCAGCCGGAGGTTCCGGAAGTCACCCGGGGCCGCTTCCTCGGAGAGCAGAGCACTGATGATCTCGTCCACGTGATGTCCCTTGAAGTCGAGGAGCGCCTCAGCCAAACGTAGGAACGGGCCCCGGGCCCCGGCACCCCAGACGTTCCCCTAGGCCCGGACGGCGTCGGGGCCAGGGGGGTCCCAGGGGATCCGGACCCGGCCGCCGCACCCGCAGGCTGGGTATCGAGCTCTGTCCGGGAATGAGGAGATCCGATGACGCGAACGACCGACGGAAGTCCCTGGTTCAGGAACTACCGGCCCGCCCCGCAGGCGCCCGTCCGGCTGTTCGCCCTGCCGCACGCGGGCGGATCCGCAAGCTACTTCCACCCCCTGGCCACCGTGCTCTCGCCCGCCGTGGACGTGCACGGCGTCCAGTACCCGGGCCGCCAGGACCGCCGCTCCGAACCGGGCGAGACCTCCCTGGAGCGGCTCGCCGACCGGGTCACCGCCGAGCTGCTGCGGCTCGACGACGGCCGCCCGTACGCGCTGTTCGGGCACAGCATGGGGGCGATGCTGGCCTTCGAGGTGGCCCGCAGGACGGAAGCGGCCGGGCAGGGCCCGGCCCACCTGTTCGTCTCCGGCCGCCCGGCCCCCTGCCAGGACAGCTACGAGGCATGGTTCCCCCGCACCGACGAGGAAGTCGTCGAGGAACTGCGTGCCCTGAACGCGACGGACGACGGACTGCTCGACGACCCGGAGGTGCGGCGGATGCTGCTGCCGCCCCTGCGCACCGACTACCGGGCGGTGCGCGAGTACCGCTTCCGGCCCGGGCCGCCGCTGCGCACCTCGATCACCGCCCTCACCGGCGACGACGACCACATGGCCCAGGTCGGCGCGGTGGACGCGTGGCGCACCCACACCGACGCCGGGTTCGAGCTGTGGGTGCTGCCGGGCGGCCACTTCTTCCTGAGCGACCGCCTCGAGGAGGTGGCGGCCGCCGTCACCGACGCGCTGGCGCGGCCCTCGGCGGTGGCCGCGTGAGCGTCCACTCGCCCGTCCTGGGATCCGTCGGCATCCTCGGCACCGGCTCGTACCTGCCCGAGCGGATCGTGCCCAACGAGACGATCGCCGCCCGCGTCGGCGTGACCCCGGCGTGGATCGAGCGCAAGACGGGGATCAGGGAACGGCGGTACGCGGCCCCGCACGAGGCCGCCTCCGACCTGGCCGTCGAGGCCGCCCTGCGGGCACTGGAGGACTCCGGCACCGACCCGGAGGACCTCGCCTGGATCGTGGTCGCCACCTCGACGCCCGACCACACCCAGCCGGCCACCGCCGCGCTGGTGCAGCACCGCCTCGGCGCCCACCGGTCGGCCGCCTTCGACGTGAACGCCGTGTGCAGCGGCTTCGCCGTGGCCCTGCACACCGGCGCCCGGCTCCTCGCCGCCCCCGAGGCGGACGGCCGGCGCCGCCCCGTGCTGGTCGTCGGAACCGACGTCTACTCCCGCATCGTCGACCCCGCCGACCGCAGGACCGCCCCCCTGTTCGGCGACGGCGCGGGCGCCGTCGTCCTCGGCCCGGTGCGCGAGGGGTACGGGCTGCTCGGTACCGGCCTGCGCACCGACGGCAGCCTGCACGGGCTGATCGGGGTCGGCGCCGGCGGCAGCCGCAAGCCGGCCGCCCTGAAGACGGTCGCCCGCGGCGAGCACTACTTCGCGATGCGGGGGCGCGACGTACGGGACTTCGTCGTACGGGAACTGCCCGGTGCGGTCGAGGAGACCCTTCGCACCTTCGGGTTCGGGCCCGAGGAAGTGGCCCACTTCGTCCCGCACCAGGCCAACGGCGAGATGCTCCGCTCCCTGGCGGGATCGCTCGGCCTGACCCGGGCCACCGTCCACCTGCCCGTGGAGTTCCACGGCAACACCGGCGCCGCCTCCATCCCGCTGGCGCTGGACCACGCCGTGCGCGGCGACGGGGGACCGGCCGACGGGGACCTCGTGCTGCTCGCCGGATTCGGCGGCGGCATGAGCGTGGGGACCGCGCTGGTGCGCTGGGGTGGCTGATCGCCGCTTTGCACGGATCTTCTAGCCGTGCTCCAGACCGAGCGGGGAGGCTCGCAGGACGGAAGCCGTTCCGCGGTGCGAGCCCGCCCGGCGCCGGGGGCCTGGAGGAAACACAGTGAAGGACAGTCGATGAGACGGGTAGTCATCACCGGAATCGGGGTCGTCTCCCCAGGCGGAGTGGGCACCAAGGAGTTCTGGGAGCTGCTCACGGCCGGCCGGACGGCGACCCGTGCCATCACCCTCTTCGACGCGTCCTCCTTCCGGTCCCGGATCGCGGCCGAGGCCGACTTCCACCCCGCCGCCCACGGTTTCGACGCGCAGGAGGCCGCCCGCCTGGACCGCGCCGCCCTGTTCGCGCTCACCAGCGCCCGCGAGGCGATCGCCGACAGCGGCGTCACCGACGGGCTGGACCCGCTGCGCACCGGTGTCAGCCTCGGCAGCGCCGTCGGCTGCACCACCGGGCTCGACAACGAGTACGCGGCCGTCAGCGAACTGGGCCGGCTCTGGAACGTGGACCACACCCGGGCCGTCTCCCACCTCTACGACTACTTCACCCCCAGCTCCCTGGCCGCCGAAGTGGCCCGGGACAGCGGCGCGCAGGGACCCGTCGCGCTCGTCTCCACCGGCTGCACCTCCGGACTCGACTCCATCGGCCACGCCGTCGAGCTGATCCGCGAGGGCACCGCCGACGTGATGGTCACCGGCGCCACCGAGGCGCCCATCTCGCCGATCACCGTGGCCTGCTTCGACGCGATCCGCGCCACCTCGACCCGCAACGACGACCCGGCGACCGCCTCGCGCCCCTTCGACCGCACCCGCAACGGCTTCGTCCTCGGCGAGGGCTCCGCCGTGCTGGTGATCGAGGAACTGGAGCGGGCCCGCCGCCGCGGCGCCCGGATCTACGCCGAGATCTCCGGTTTCGCCAGCCGCAGCAACGCGTACCACATGACGGGACTGCGCTCCGACGGCACGGAGATGGCCGAGGCCATCACCGCCGCGCTCGCCGAGGCTCGGCTGGACGCCTCCGCCATCGACTACGTCAGCGCCCACGGCTCGGGCACCAAGCAGAACGACAAGCACGAGACCGCGGCCTTCAAGCGCAGCCTGGGACAGCGGGCCTACGAGGTGCCCGTCAGCTCCATCAAGTCGATGATCGGGCACTCGCTCGGCGCCATCGGCGCCCTGGAGGTGGCCGCCAGCGCCCTGGCCATCGTGCACAACACCGTGCCGCCCACCGCCAACCTGCACGAGGCGGACCCGGACTGCGACCTGGACTACACCCCGCTCACCGCCCGCGAGCAGCGCACCGACGCCGTCGTCAGCGTCGGCAGCGGCTTCGGCGGCTTCCAGAGCGCCATGGTCCTCAACCGCCCGCGCCTGAAGGAATCCGCATGACCACGCCCACGCTCGACCCGTCCGGTGCCCCGGCGCGGACCGCCACCGCCGTCTTCACCGGCATCGGCGTCACCGCCCCCAACGGGCTGGGCGCCGAGGCCTGGTGGGACGCCGTCCTGCGGGGCGAGAGCGGCATCCGGCCGGTGACCCGGTTCGACGCGAGCGGCTACCCCGTACGCCTCGCCGGCGAGATCCCGGGCTTCGTCGACGCGGACCACGTCCCCAGCCGGCTGCTGCCGCAGACCGACCGCGTCACCCGGCTCTCGCTCGCCGCCGCCAAGGAGGCCCTCGACGACGCGGGCGCCGACCCCGAGCAGCTGCCCGCATACGGCGCCGGCGTGGTCACCGCCTCCGCCGCCGGCGGCTTCGAGTTCGGCCAGCGCGAGCTGGAGGCCCTGTGGAGCAAGGGCGGCCAGTACGTCAGCGCGTACCAGTCCTTCGCCTGGTTCTACGCCGTCAACTCCGGCCAGATCTCCATCCGCCACGGGCTGCGCGGCCCCAGCAGCGTCATCGTCACCGAGGGCGCGGGCGGCCTGGACGCCGTCGCCCAGGCCCGGCGCCAGCTCCGCAAGGGCGCCTCCCTGATGGTGACCGGCGCCGTCGAGGCCACGATCTGCCCGTGGGGCTGGGCCGCGCACCTGGCCGAGGGCCGGATGAGCCAGGTCCCGGACCCGGCCCGCGCCTATCTGCCCTTCGACGCCGAGGCCTCGGGCCACATCGTCGGCGAGGGCGGCGCCCTGCTCGTCCTGGAGGACGCCGAGGCGGCCCGCGCCCGCGGCGCACGTACGTACGGCTCCTTCGCCGGATACGCGGCCACCTTCGACGGCCCGGACACGCCCCGGCTCGCCGACGCGGCCCGCCTCGCGCTCGCCGACGCCGGCCTGGACGCCGCCGACGTCGACGTCGTCTTCGCCGACGCCGCGGGCGAACGCGCGGCGGACCGCGCCGAGGCCGAGGCGATCACCGCCCTGTTCGGCCCCCGCGGGGTCCCGGTCACCGCCCCCAAGTCGATGACCGGACGGCTGCTCTCCGGCGGCGCCTCCCTCGACCTCGCGGCCGCCCTGTTCACCCTGCGCGACCAGGTGGTCCCGCCGACCACCGGCACCGTGCGGCCCGCCGACGACTGCCCGCTCGACCTGGTCACCGGTGCCCCGCGGACCGGTACCGCCCTGCGCACCGCCCTGGTGCTGGCCCGCGGCCGGGGCGGCTTCAACGCCGCCGCCGTGGTCCGCGCCGCCTGACACCGCACGCCGCGTGCCGCCCCGCCCGTCACGAACCCCGAACCGCCAAGAGGAGATCCCCATGCGGCACCTGGAGCTGACCGACCTGACCCGCCTGCTGCGCGACTGCGCCGGTGCGGAGGAGGGCGTGGACCTGGACGGCGCCAACGTCCTCGACACCCTCTTCTACGACCTCGGCTACGACTCGCTGGCCCTCCTGCAGACCACCGGGCTCATCGAGCGCAAGTACGGGATCACGCTCGACGAGGAGGCCATGGACGAGGCCGAGACCCCCCGCAAGTACCTCGAGCTCGTCAACCGGGTGCTCTCCGCCCGCGTCAGCGCCTGAACCCGCCGGGCCCCGGGCCACCCCCTCGCGCCCCGTACCCACCTCACCAAGGAGAACTGACATGCCACGCATCCAGGCCATCAAGGAGTTCATGGTCCGCGAGTTCCTGCCGGACGTCCCCGCCCGTGAGCTGGACGCGGACCTCGACTTCCTGGAGGCGGGCATCGTCGACAGCCTCGGCCTGCTCAAGGTGATCGCCTGGCTGGAATACGCCCACCACATCAACACCGACGAGTTCGACCTGCACCCGGAGGCATTCCGCTCGGTCGCGGCCATCGACGAGTTCATCACGGACGCGTCCCGGCAGCAGGCGGAGGCCGCGTAACCATGCACGACGCCCATGCCTGAGCCGGACGCCGCCACCACGGAGATCGCGGACGGCGTGTACGCGTACGTCCAGGGCGACGGCGGCTGGTGCCTGAACAACGCGGGCCTGGTCACCGGCGGGAACGGGCAGAGCCTGCTCGTCGACACCGCCGCCACCGAGCGGCGCGCCCGGAACCTGCGCGACCAGGTGCTGCGGCTGGTCCCCGAGCCCCCGCGCCTCCTGGTCAACACGCACTTCCACGGCGACCACACCTTCGGGAACCACCTCTTCCCCGAGGCCGTCGTCATCGCCCACGAGCAGACCCGCACCATGATGGACCTGGCCGGACTGCACCTGACCAGCCTGTGGCCGGACGTCTGCTGGGGCGACCTGGAGCTCGCGCTCCCGGACGTCACCTACCGCGACGCGCTGACCCTGCATATCGGCGGCGTACGGGCCGAACTGCTGCACCTGGGACCGGCCGCGCACACCACCAACGACACCGCGGTGTGGCTGCCGGAGCAGCGGGTGCTGTTCGCCGGCGACCTGGTGATGTCGAACGCCGCCCCCTTCTGCCTGATGGGGTCCGTCTCGGGGTCCCTCGCCGCGATGGAGCGGCTGCGCGCCCTGGGCGCCGAGACCGTGGTCCCCGGCCACGGCCCGGTCGGCGGACCCGAGCTGATCGACGCCAACGAGGCCTACTTCCGCTGGATCGCCGAGCTCGCCGAGGGCGGCGCGGCGGCCGGGCTGACCCCGCTCGAGCTGGCCGCCGAAGCGGGGGAAAGCCCGTTCGCGGACCTGCTCGACGCGGAGCGCCTCGTACCGAACCTGCACCGGGCGTACGCCGAGCTGGCCGGGGCGGCCCCCGGGGCCCCGCTCGACGTGGGCGCCCTCTTCCGGGAGATGGCCGAGTTCAACGGCGGGCTGCCCGCCTGCCACGCCTGATCTTCCCGCGCCACGGGAACAGACCGGCGGGGCCGCAGCCGCACTCCGCGGCTCCGGCCCCGCCGGTCTGCTTGTGTTCGCGGACCGGGCCAGGTCCGGTCAGGTCAGGTCAGGCCAGGTCGTCGCGGGTCACCCGGCGGGTCGCGACCTGCAGCGCGCCCTCGACGCGCACCAGGACGTCCTCGCAGACGCACACCCGGTGCACCTGGGAGCCGCCGCCGATGGCGGAGGCGTAGACGATCGCGTACGAGCGGACGTCCACGGCGCCGTCCGGGCGCTCGGAGACGTCGAACATGCCCATGAAGTGGCGGTGGCGCAGGCCGGCCTCGGCCAGCTGGTCGGCGGTGCGGCTGGTGGCGGCGACCAGGCCCGCCCGGCCGCGCACCGGCTCCGGCAGCGTCGGCACGTCGAAGACGGCGTCCTCGGTGAACGTCTCGGCCCAGCGCTGCGACTCACCGAGGTCCAGCAGCTGCATCTGGTGGGCGTAGAACTGCTGGACCTCGGCGTAGAGGGCGCCGAAGGCCACGGCGGCCTGCTGTCCGATGCCGGCCTGGACGGTCATGGAGGACTCCGATCTGGTCGATGGCCCCACCGTCACCGCTCAGGGTCGAGCGGGATTCGAGGACACCTCGAACCGACCGCCGCACCGTGCCGTCCACGACCGGTCCTCAAGCGGCGTTCGTGCGGGCGTCAAGGGGACCAGGACACGGTCGGAGCATCAACGCCGTTCTGGAGGTTCACCGATGACGACCGAGACGAAGCGCGTAGCCCTGGTTACCGGGGGTACGAGCGGGATCGGACTGGCCGTGGTCCGCGATCTCGCCCGCCGCGGACACCGCGTCTTCCTCTGCGCCCGTACCGAGCAGAAGGTCAAGCAGACGGTCGAGGACCTGCGGGCCGAGGGCCTGGAGGTCGAGGGCGCCGCCGCCGACGTCCGCGACGCCGCGTCCGTCAAGGCCCTGGTCGCCGCCGCCGTCGAGGCCTTCGGACCGATCTCCGTCCTCGTCAACAACGCCGGCCGCAGCGGCGGCGGCCCGACCGCCGACCTCACCGACGAGCTCTGGTACGACGTCATCGCGACCAACCTCAACAGCGTCTTCCTGCTGACCCGCGAGGTGCTCAAGAACGGCGGCCTCGAGGGCGCCCCGTACGGCCGGATCATCAACATCGCCTCCACCGCGGGCAAGCAGGGCGTGGTGCTCGGCGCCCCCTACTCCGCCTCCAAGCACGGCGTCGTCGGCTTCACCAAGTCGCTCGGCAACGAGCTCGCCCCCACCGGCATCACCGTCAACGCGGTCTGCCCCGGATACGTCGAGACCCCGATGGCCCAGCGCGTGCGCACCGGCTACGCGGCCGCGTACGACACCTCCGAGGACCAGATCAAGCAGAAGTTCATCTCGAAGATCCCGCTCGGCCGGTACTCCACCCCCGAGGAGGTGGCCGGCCTCGTCGGCTACCTGACCACCGACGTGGCCTCGTCCATCACCTCGCAGGCGCTCAACGTCTGCGGCGGCCTCGGCAACTTCTGAACCGGAAAGCAGGAAACTCCACGATGTCCGCTGAGCGTGTGCACCGCACGACGCACGAGGTGACCGTCGCCGCCCCCGCCGGAGTGGTCTACGGCCTCATCGCCGACGCGGCCAAGTGGCCGCTGTACTTCCCGCCCAACGCCCACGTCGAGCAGCTGGAGTCCGACGGCACCCGCGAGCGCCTGCGCATGTGGGCCACCGCCAACGGCGAGATCAAGTCCTGGACCTCGCGGCGCACCCTGGACGTGGCGCAGCGCCGCATCGAGTTCCGCCAGGAGGTGCCCGCCTCCCCGCTGGAGTCGATGGGCGGCACCTGGATCGTCGAACCGCGCGGCGCGGCCACCTGCCGGCTGGTCCTGCTGCACGACTTCACCGTCGCCGGTGACGACGCCGCCTCCGTCGCCTGGGTCGAGAGCGCCACCGACACCAACAGCCGCGCCGAGCTCGGCAACATCAAGCAGCTCGCCGAGGGCTGGGAGCGCCTCGACGACCTGGTGATGTCCTTCGAGGACTCCGTACGCGTCGACGGCCCGGCCGACCTCGTCTACGAGTTCCTGCACCGCGTCCAGGACTGGCCCACGCTGGTCCCGCACGTCTCGCGCCTGGACGTGGCCGAGCCCGAGCCGGGCGTGCAGGTGATGTCCATGGACACCCTGACCGCCGACGGCAACTCCCACACCACCGAGTCGGTCCGGGTCTGCTTCCCGCACGCCCGGCGCATCGTCTACAAGCAGACGGCGACGCCCCTGCTGATGTCGGCCCACACCGGCGAGTGGTCGCTCGTCGAGGACGAGACCGGCGTGACCGTCACCTCGCAGCACAGCGTCGTGCTGCGCGAGGAGAACATCACCCGGGTACTCGGCCCCGAGGCCGGCGTCGCAGAATGCCGCCGCTACGTCCGCGAGGCGCTCGGCCGCAACAGCACGGCGACGCTCAACCTCGCCAAGGCCTACGCCGAGTCCAAGGTTCCGACCCGCGCCGCATAGCTCCCGGTGGCCGCGTCCACCGCTGCTCCGGCTCTGCTCAAGCAGTCCTGACCAGGCTGGTCACGACGGAATCCTCGGACAGATACCAGGGCGGCACGCGGGGCGCTCCTCACACATGTGCAGCCCCGGTCACCCAGGCCGGGGTTGCTTTGCGTGCACCTGCGGCACCCGCTGCTTTGGCCTGAGCGGCCGCGCGTCGGCCGTTCACCCGGTTTTCCGACACACCCAAGGAGAGGTATGACCCCCAACACGATCACCGCCGAGGAGAGGCACGGAGCGGCGGTTGCGCCGACCGGTCCGCTCCCGTTCCACCTCGACCTGGTCAGCGGGACCAACGGTGCCTCCCTCGACGCGGGACTCGCCACCCTCAAGGGCGCGAGCGCCGCGGCCCCGGCCACCGCCGCCCCGGTCACCCGGCGCACCATCGGCGCCGGCTCCGGCACGCACCGCGGCGCCGTCCTGACCGGCCCCGAGGGCCCGGCCGAACTGGGCGCCAAGGAGACCGGCGCCACCGCCGCGCCGCTGGCCTTCCTCTTCCCGGGCCTGGGCGACCACTACCTCGGCATGGGCCGCGACCTGTACCGGGATTTCCCCGTCTTCCGCGCCGAGGTCGACCGCTGCGCCGAACTGCTCGCCCCCGACCTCGGTCTGGACCTCCGCGAGGTGATCTTCGCGGCCGCCGCCGAGTCGGCCGCCACGGAGCCGGCCGGCGAGGGCGCGAAGGCGCCCGCCATGGACCTGCGCCGCATGCTCGGCCGCGACAGCGGACCGGTCAGCGCCGAGGAGCGCCGGCTGAACGCCACGAAGCTGGCCCAGCCCGCGCTCTTCGTCATCGAGTACGCCCTCGCCGGACTCTGGCGCAGCTGGGGCGCCCGCCCGGCCGTCCTGACCGGCTACAGCCTGGGCGAGTACGTCGCCGCGACGCTGGCCGGGGTGCTCTCCCTCAAGGACGCGCTGACCCTGGTCGCCCGCCGTGCCGCGCTCATCGACGCGCTGCCGCAGGGCGCCATGCTCGCCGTCATGCTGCCGGAGCAGGACGTACGCGCCCTGCTCGGACCGAACCTCTCGCTGTCCGCCGTCAACGGCGACGCGTTCTGCGTGGTCGCCGGACCCGAGGAGGACATCGCCGCGCTGGAGACCTCCCTGCGCACGCGCGAGGTCATCAACCGCCGGGTCACCACCACGCACGCCTTCCACTCCACGATGATGGAGCCGATCGCGGGCGAACTGACCGCGCTCGCGCGGACCCTGACCCTGAACGCGCCGAGCATCCCGTACGTCTCGAACGTCACCGGCGCGCTGATCACCGACGAGCAGGCCACCGACCCCGGCTACTGGGCCCGCCACCTCGTCAGCCCGGTCCGCTTCGCCGACGGCCTGCGCGTCATCGGCGAGGACCACGTCCTGCTCGAGGCCGGCCCCGGCCAGACCCTCGCCAGCCTCGCCACCGAGGTCCGCGGCGTCGGCAACGGCGCCGTCGTCGCCTCGATGCGCCACCCGCTGGAGCGCCGCTCCGACACCGCCGTCGCCCTCAAGGCGCTGGGCCGGGTGTGGCTGGCGGGCGGCGCCGTGGACTGGACGGTCCACCCCGCCGAGAACCTCACGGCCGACGGCGCCGCCGCCCCGGCCCCGGCGCCCGCCGCCGAGGGCGAGCCGAGCGCCACCGAGCAGGAGCTGCACGCCCTGTGGGCCCGGCTGCTGAAGACCGAGGAGCAGCTCCCGCGGGACGTCTCCTTCTTCGAGCTGGGCGGCAACTCGCTGCTGGCCACCCGCCTGATCCTGCGCATCACCCGCGCCTTCTCCGTAGAGCCGACGCTGCGCCAGATCTACGAGTGGGCCACCCTCGCGCGGACCGCGACCGCCGTCGACGCGCTGCGCGCCGGCCGGGACCCGCAGGAGGCGCTGGCCGGGGACGGGTCCGGCTCCTCGCACACCGGAAGCTCGCTCGCCCGCTTCCAGCTCCCCAACGGCCTGATGATCTCCCACCAGAACGAGGCGGAGACCCTCCACTTCTACGAGGACATCTTCGACCACCGCGTCTACGCCAAGAACGGGATCACCCTCCCCGACGGCGCCACCGTGGTCGACGTCGGCGGCAACATCGGCCTGTTCACGCTCTTCGCGCACTACGAGGCCAAGGACGTGACGGTCTACACCTTCGAGCCGGCCCCGCCGCTGTTCGAGCTGCTCAGCCGCAACGCCGCCGAACACGGCGCCGACGCCCGGCTGTTCAACATCGGCATCTCCGACACCGAGTCCGAGGCGCAGTTCACCTTCTACCCGCGCAGCTCCGGCATGTCCTCCTTCCACCCCGACGAGGCGGAGGAGAAGCACAACCTGCGCACCATCATCGCCAACCAGCGCGAGGCCGGCGGGGACGAGGCGGCCGACCAGCTCGCCGAGTACACCGAAGAGCTCATGGACGTGCGCTTCGAGGCCATCGAGTTCACCGCGAAGCTGCGCCCGCTGAGCGCGGTCATCCGCGAGCAGAACATCGAGCGCATCGACCTCATCAAGATCGACGTGCAGAAGAGCGAGCGCCAGGTCATCGACGGCATCGCCGACGAGGACTGGCCCAAGATCCAGCAGATGGTGCTGGAGGCGCACGACGCGGACGGCGAGGTCGCCCGGCTCGTCGCGCTCCTGGAGAGCCGCGGCTTCACCGCGCACGCCGAGCAGGACGAGCTGTACGCCGGCACGGACATCCACAACATCTACGCCGTACGCGGCGCACGCTAACGGAGTCGACCACCAATGGAATTCACGACAGCAGGAGTCGTCGGAGCCGGCGTCATGGGCGTCGGCGTCGCGCAGAACCTCGCCCAGACCGGCCACCGCGTCGTCCTGGTCGACGTCTCCGAGGAGATCCTCGAGAACGCGCGCAAGGAGCTGCGCAGCAGCCTGCGGGCCTTCGCGATGTTCAACCGCAAGGCCGCGGTGGACCCCGCCGAGGTCTTCGAGAAGATCGAGTTCACGACCGACTACGAGCTGCTCGCCAAGGCGGACTTCGTCGTCGAGAACGTGACCGAGGAATGGGCGATCAAGGAGAAGGTCTACAAGGAGCTCGACCGGATCTGCCGGCCCGAGGTCGTCTTCGCCGTCAACACCTCCGCGATCTCCATCACCCGGGTCGGCTCCGTCACCAGCCGCCCCGAGCGCGTCGTCGGCATGCACTTCATGAACCCGGTGCCGCTCAAGCCCATGGTCGAGGTCATCCGCGGCCATCACACCACCCCCGAGACGATCGACACCGCCCGCCGCTTCCTCGCGGAGCTGGGCAAGGAGTGCATCGTCGTCGAGGACGTCCCGGGCTTCGTCTCCAACCGCGTCCTGATGCTCACCATCAACGAGGCCGTCTTCCTGGTGCAGGACGGCGTCGCGCCCCCGGCCGACGTCGACCGCATCTTCAAGACCTGCTTCGACCACAAGATGGGCCCGCTGGAGACCGCCGACCTGATCGGTCTCGACACCATCCTGAAGTCCGTCGAGGTGCTCTACGAGAGCTTCAACGACAGCAAGTACCGTCCGGCGCCCCTGCTCAAGAAGATGGTCGCCGCCGGCCTGCTGGGCCGCAAGAGCGGTCAGGGATTCCACACGTACCGCTGACCGGGCGCGCGTACGCACCGACCGCCCCCCGCCCCCCCGCATCGAAGACGACAGGACGGAACGAGATGAGCACGGACAACAAGGCCAGGATCGCGGAGTACCTCTCCCGCTTCATCCCGGTGCAGGACCTCAAGGACGACCAGGACATCTTCGAGCTCAGCTTCGTCAGCTCGATGTTCGCGATGCAGCTCGTCTCCTTCGTGGAGCACGAGTTCGGCATCACCGTCGAGAACGAGGACCTGGAGCTGGAGTACTTCCGCTCCATCAGCGCCCTCGACGCGTTCGTCAGCCGCAAGCTGGCCGCGTCGGTCCCCCAGTAGGCCGAGCGGAGCCGACCCCAGATGACGACGATGCTCACCGCGGAGCAGGCGCAGGCCCAGAAGGAGTTCCGGGCCTTCGCCGACACCCGTGTCGCCCCGTACGCCGATGCCTGGCACCGGGCCCAGCGCACCCCGCCCGAGGCCGTCCGGCTGCTCGCCGACGAGGGCCTGCTCGGGCTGCCGGTCCCGGCCGAGTACGGCGGTGGCGGCTGCGACGCGGTGACGCTCGGCCTGCTCGCGGCCGAGCTCGGCCGCGCCTGCTCCTCGCTGCGCAGTCTGCTGACCGTGCACACGATGGTGGCGCACGCCGTCGCCCGCTGGGGCACCCGCGCCCAGAAGGACACCTGGCTGCCCCGGCTCGCCCGCGGCGAGCGCATTGCCGCGCTCGCCGTGTCCGAGCCGGGCACCGGCAGTGACGCCTCCGCCGTCACCACCCGGGTCACCCGTGACGGCGAGGACTGGATCCTCGACGGCCACAAGAAGTGGATCACGTACGGCGAGACCGCGGACCTGTTCCTCGTCGTCGGGCGCGGCGAGCAGGGCCCCACCGCCCTGCTCGTCGAACGGGACACCCCGGGCCTGCGCACCGAGCTGATCGAGGACATGATCGGCATCCGCGCCTCGATGACCGCGCACGTGTACTTCGACAACTGCCGCGTCCCCGGCACGAACCTGCTGGCCCGGCCGGGCCTCGGCGTCTCCCACGTGACCGGCGCGGCCCTCGACCTCGGCCGGTACACGGTGGGCTGGGGCTGCGTCGGCATCCTCGACGCCTGCCTGGACGCCGGCACCGACTATGCGTCCGAGCGGGTCCAGTTCGGCGTCCCCATCCGGGAGCACCAGCTGGTCCGCCGCATGATCAGCGACATGTACACCTCCGCCCGGGCGGCCCGGCTGCTCTGCCTGGAGGCGGGCCGGCTGCGCGACGCGCGCGACCCGGGGGCACTGGCCGCCACCTCCATGGCCAAGTACTTCGCCTCCACCGCCGCCGCCCGCGCCGCCACCGACGCCGTGCAGATCCACGGCGCCAACGGATGCGGCCCCGACTACCCCGTACAGCGCCTGCTCGGTGACACCAAGGTCATGGAGGTCATCGAGGGCAGCTCCCAGCTCCACCAGGTCGGCCTCGCCGAGTACGCCTTCCAGGAGCGGGCCCCGTTCCGCCGCACCCCCGCCGCCGCAGCCCGTGGAAGTGAGTGACCGATGACGACGACCACCGAGACGACGACCACCGAGACGACCACCACCAAGACGACCACCGTCAAGTGCGTGGTGTGGGACCTCGACAACACCGTCTGGGACGGCGTCCTGCTGGAGGACACCGAGGTCACCCTGCGCCCCGAGGTCGTGGAGACCCTGCGGATCCTCGACGAGCGCGGCATCCTGCACTCCGTCGCCAGCCGCAACGACCACGGCGCGGCCATGGCCAAGCTGGAGGAGTTCGGCATCGCCGAGTACTTCCTCTACCCGCAGATCAACTGGGGCAACAAGTCCGAGTCCGTGCAGGCCGTGGCCAAGGCGATCAACATCGGCATCGACACCCTCGCCTTCGTCGACGACCAGCCCTTCGAACGCGACGAGGTCGCCTTCGCCCACCCCGCAGTGCGCTGCATCGACGCCGTCGACGCCGCGGGCATCCCCGGCCTGCCCGAGATGCACCCCCGGTTCGTCACCGCCGACTCCCGCGAGCGCCGCCACCTCTACCGCGCCGACGCGCAGCGCAACGCCGCCGAGGAGTCCCACGAGGGCACCTCGGAGGAGTTCCTCGCCTCGCTCGGCATGAGCTTCACCATCAGCCCCGCCGAGGAGCGCGACCTCCAGCGCGCCGAGGAGCTGACGGTCCGTACGAACCAGCTCAACGCCACCGGCTACACCTACTCGTACGAGGAGCTGGACGCGTTCCGCCGCTCCCCGGACCACGACCTGCTGGTCGCCGGTCTGGAGGACAAGTACGGCACCTACGGCAAGATCGGCCTCTCGCTCGTTGAGCGCGGCGAGGACGTGTGGACCGTCAAGCTGCTGCTGATGTCCTGCCGCGTGATGTCCCGCGGCGTCGGATCCGTGCTGCTCGGCCACCTGATCCGCGAGGCCCACCGGGCCGGGGCCAAGCTGCGCGCCGAGTTCGTGCCCACCGACCGCAACCGGACCATGTACATCACCTACAAGTTCGCCGGCTTCCGCGAGATCGCGAAGAAGGGCGACATCTCGGTCCTGGAGAACGACTTCTCCCGGATCCCCGAGTTCCCCCCGTACATGGACGTCACGCTCGGGAACTGACCCGGCGGCCCACCCCCTCCCGCAGACCCCTACCGGCAGTGCCAAAGAACGAGACGGATGGCCAAGATGAGCGCCCAGGCGAACGAGGACCGGCTCCGGCGGGCCATGGCTGCGGTGATCCAGCTGCAGCAGCGCAACGCCGAGCTGGAGAACGAGCGGCACGAGCCGGTGGCGGTCGTCGCCATGGCCTGCCGGCTCCCGGGCGGCATCACCACGCCCGAGGAGTTCTGGGACCTGCTGTCCACCGGCCGTGACGCCATCGGCCCGCTGCCCGCGCGCTGGGACGGGCTCGACCTGTACGACCCGGACCCCACGGCGACGGGCAAGAGCTACGCGCGGGAGGGCGGATTCCTCGACGGGCTGGAGGAGTTCGACGCGGACTTCTTCGGCATCTCCCGGCGCGAGGCCGTCTCCATGGACCCGCAGCAGCGGCTCGTCCTGGAGGCCTCCTGGGAGGCGCTGGAGCGGGCCGGGCTGCGCCCCGACACGATGGCCGGCAGCCGCACCGGCGTCTACCTGGGCGCCATGCGCTCCGACTACGACACCGGCAACGCGCCCCTCGAGGTGCTCGACGGCTACCAGGGCACCGGCATCTCCGGCAGCGTCGTCTCGGGCCGGATCAGCTACGCCCTCGGCCTGCAGGGCCCGGCCCTGACCATCGACACCGCGTGCTCCTCCTCGCTGGTCGCCATCCACTCGGCGGTCGCGGGGCTGCGCGGCGGCGACTGCGAACTGGCCCTGGCCGGCGGCGTCACCGTGATGAGCTCGCCCGCCATGTACGTCGAGTCCAGCCGGCTCGGCGCCATGGCCCCCGACGGGCGCTGCAAGAGCTTCTCCGCCCAGGCCGACGGCGCCATCTGGTCCGAGGGCGTCGGCATCCTCGTCCTGAAGAAGCTCGCCGCGGCCCGGCGCGACGGCGACCCGGTGCTCGCGGTGATCCGCGGCTCGGCCGTCAACCAGGACGGCCGCAGCCAGGGTCTGACCGCCCCCAACGGGCCCGCGCAGCAGCGGGTGATCCGCGACGCGCTCGACTCAGGCCGCCTCACCCCCGCCGACATCGACGCGGTCGACGCCCACGGCACCGGCACCCCGCTCGGCGACCCGATCGAAGCCGGCGCCCTGGCCGAGGTCTTCGGCCCCGGACGCGACGAGGCGCGGCCCGTGTGGCTGGGCTCCTCCAAGTCGAACCTCGGCCACACCCAGGCCGCCGCCGGTGTCGTCGGCGTGATGAAGATGATCCTCGCGCTCCGGCACGAGGCGCTGCCCCCCACGCTGCACGCCGCCGAGCCGAGCGCGCAGATCCCCTGGGAGGACAGCGGCCTGCGGCTCGTTCAGGAACTGCGGCCGTGGCGGCGCGGCGAGCGGGTGCGCCGGGCGGGCGTCTCCTCGTTCGGCATCAGCGGCACCAACGCCCACGTGATCGTCGAGGAAGCCCCCGCCCCCGCCGAGACCGCCCCCGCCGAGCAGGGGCCGGGCCGGGCCCCGGCTCCCGCCGGCCCCCGCCCGCTGCTGGTCTCCGGCTTCGACACGCAGGCCCTGCGCGCCCAGGCCGCCCGCTGGGCCGCCTGGCTCACCGACCGCCCCGACGCCCACTGGCCGGACGTCCTGCGCACCGCCGCCCTGCACCGCACCCCGCTGGAGGCCCGCGCCTCGGTCCTCGCGGCCGGACCCGAAGAGGCCGCCGAGGCGCTCGCCGCCCTCGCCGAGGGCCTGCCGCACCCGGCCGTGACCTCCGGAGGCGCGCGCGAGCGCGGCAAGGCGGTCTTCGTCTTCCCCGGCCAGGGCTCGCAGTGGCTCGGCATGGGCCGGGAACTGATGGAGCAGAGCCCGGTGTTCCAAGGCGCCGTCCAGGAGTGCGACGAGGCCCTCGCCCCGTGGACGGGCTGGTCCGTCGCCGCCTTCCTGCGCGGCGAGGCCGACCCCGAGCTCACCCTGGAGCGCATCGACGTACTCCAGCCCGCCCTGTTCGCCGTGATGATCGGCCTGGTCGCGGTCTGGCGTTCGCTCGGCGTCGAGCCGGCCGCCGTGGTGGGCTCCAGCCAGGGCGAGGTCCCCGCGGCCGTCGTCAGCGGCGCCCTCTCCCTCGCGGACGGCGCCCGGCTGACCGCGCTGCGCTCCCAGGGCCAGCTGCGCGAGTGCAGCGGCCGGGGCGCGATGGCACTGGTCGAGCTGCCCGTGGCGCGCACCCGCGAACTCATCGAGCCGTACGGGGACGCCCTGTCGGTGGCCGTGGTCAACACCGCCGGGTCGACCGTGGTCTCCGGCGACGTGGACGCCGTCGAACGCCTGCTGGCCGAGCTGGAGGGCAGCGACGTCTTCTGCCGCCGCATCCAGTCGGACACCGCCGGACACAGCGCGCACATCGACCCGATGCTGCCCTGGCTCGCCGAACAGCTGGCCGACCTGCGCCCCGGCGCGTCGGCCGTGCCGTTCTACTCGACGGTGACCGGCGGCGTGGTCGAGGGAACCGGCCTCGACGGCGCCTACTGGTGCCGCAACGTCCGCGAGACCGTCCGCATGGACCTCGCCCTGGCGCAGCTCGTCGCCGACGGCCACGGCGTCTTCGTCGAGATATCCCCGCACCCCGTCCTCGGGATGCCCCTGACCAGCGCCACCGCCGACAGCGACGGCGCCGTCGTCGGCAGCCTGCGCCGCGACCAGGGCGGGCTCGACCAGCTGCTGCGCTCCTTCGGCGCCCTGCACACCCAGGGCTACGAGGCGGACTGGACGCGGGTCTTCGGCCCGGCCGACGCCTCCGGAGCCCGGCTCGCGGACCTGCCCACGTACGCCTTCCAGCGCAAGCCCTACTGGACCGACGTCCCCGGCTACCGCCGCCTCGACGAGGCCGAGATCGCCGCCCTCGGCCGCGCCGCCCAGGACGGCGCGGGCGAGGACGCCACCGGCCCGGCCGCCCTGCGCGCCCGCCTCGCCGCCCTCGGCGAGGGCGAACGCCTCGACGTCCTCACCGACCTCGTCCGGCGCGAGGCGGCCGCCGTCCTCGGCGCCACCGAGCCGGTCCCCGCCGAGAAGCGGCTCCAGGAGCTCGGCCTCGACTCGATCATGGCGCTCCAGCTGCGCAACCGGCTGACCGAGCTGACCACCGCCACCCTCCCGGCGAACCTCGCCTTCCAGCACCCCACCGCGCACGACATCGCCACGTATTTGATCGAGCACGCCCTGCTCGGGCACGCCCTCGGCGCACTGGAGAGCGCGCCCACCACGGCCCTCGAGCGCTCCGGGCGGCAGGGCGAGCACCCCGCGACCGACGGTCAGCGCCGGCTCTGGTTCCTGGAGCAGCTGCGCCCCGGCAGCGCCGAGTACCACACCCCCCTCGTGCTGCGCACCGAGGAGCGGCTCGACCCCGCCGCGCTGCGCTCCGCCCTGACCTGGGTGACGGCCCGCCACGAGGCGCTGCGCACCTCGTTGGCGACCCGTGACGGTGCCCTGGCCCAGATCGTCCGGGCCGAAGCGGAACCGCAGTTCACCCACGAGGACCTCAGCCACCTCGACCCGCGGGAGCTCGACGCCCGGGTGCGCGAGGAGGAGCGCCGGCCGATGCCGCTGGACGGCCCCGGCCTGCTGCGCTGCCTGCTCGCCGACACCCACGACGGCGGCCAGCTGATCGGCATCTTCCTGCACCACGCCGTCACCGACGGCTGGTCCCTGTCCGTCTTCACGCAGGAACTCTTCGCCGCCTACACCGCGTACGCCGAGGGCCGCACGCCCGAGGCCCCCGAACCCGCCTTCCAGCTGGGCGACTTCGCCGCCTGGGAGCAGCGCGCCCTGGAGGACGGCCACTTCGAGGCCGGCTTGCGGGTGATCGGCGACCGGCTCGCGGGCATGGGCCGCCTGGAACTGCCCGCGTCCGACGGCGAGAGCGACGGCGGCACCACCGGATTCACGCTCCCCGCCGAACTGCGTACCGGGGTGGAGGAACTGGCCACCCGCACCGGGGTCACCCCCTACACCGTGTACGCGAGCGCCTTCGCGGTCCTGCTGGCCCGCACCACCGGCGCGTACGACTTCGGCCTGGGCACCGTCTGGGCCAACCGCCAGCTGCCCGGCACCGAGGGCCTGCTCGGCTTCCTCGTCACCACGCTGCCGCTGCGCTGCGAGCTGACCGGCGACCCCAGCTTCGAGCAGGTCCTGGCGGCGACCGCGCCGCGCGTCCTGGAACTGATGGAGCACCAGGACCTGCCGCTGACCGAGCTCGTCAAGGCCGTCGGCGGCGAGCGCACCGGCGAGGACAACCCGCTGTTCAGCGCCGTCTTCAACTACCGGGCGAGCAGCCTGCCCGCGCTCGGCGAGGGACGCGGCGCCTGGGTGCCGTCCGCGGACGCCGCCGTGGGCGGCGGCCCGCGCGGGGTGGCCAAGTCGGCCGTCGGACTGACCCTCGCCCCCGACGGCGAGGCGCTGGTGGGCGAGGTGGAGTTCCTCCCCGGCGTCCTCGGCGCCGAAGCGGCCGCCCGCCTCGCGGACAACTTCCGGACCCTGCTGGAGTCCGCCGTCGCCGATCCGGCCCGGCCCATCGGCGCCCTGGAGCTGATCTCCGGCGAGGAGCTGGCCTGGCTGGAGGAGCGCGGCGGCCGGGTGTCCGGCGAGGCCGCCGGCCCCACCGCCCTGGAGCGGATCCTGGCCCAGGCCCGCCGCACCCCCGACGCGCCCGCGCTGGTCGACGGCGGCCGCACCTGGACCTACGCACAGGTGGTGGCGCGGGCCGCGGCGATGGCCGGGCACCTGCGCTCCGCCGGAGCCGGCCCCGACGCGCTGGTCGGCATCCACCTGCCGCGCTCGGCGGACCTCGTCGTGTCGGTGCTCGCGATCTGGCTCGCGGGCGGCGCGTACGTGCCGCTGGACCCGGAGTACCCCAAGGCCCGCCTGGAGCACGTGATCCGCGACAGCGGCCTGTCGCTGGTGGTCTCCACCCGCGACGGCTCGGCCGAGGTCGCCGCCGACGACGTCGCCGTCCTGCTGGCCGACGCGCTGGCGGACGGGGCGGACCGGGACGGCGGCCCGCAGGGCGTCCCGGAGGACCCGGACACGCTCCCGGGGCTGTCCTCCCTCGCGTACGTCATCTACACCTCGGGCTCCACCGGCCTGCCCAAGGGCGTCCAGCTGGAGCACGCCCAGTTCGCCACCTTCTGCGCGGCGATGGACGAGCGGGTCGGCGGCGGCTCCGGCGACACCTGGCTCGCCGTCACCAGCCTGTCCTTCGACATCTCCACGCTCGAACTGCTGTGGACCCTGACCCGGGGCTACCGCGTCGTCGTGGGCCGTGGCGGCCCGGCCGGCTGGGCCGACTACCTCCCCTACGCCCCCACCCATCTGCAGTGCACGCCCTCCCTGGCGCGCATGCTGCTGGCAGACGCCGACGGGCGCTCCCTCGTCCAGGGCCTGGACCGGATGCTGGTCGGCGGCGAGGCCCTGGACCGGGGCCTGGCCCGCAAGCTGGACCGGCTGTGCCCCGGTGGCCTGATGAACATGTACGGGCCGACGGAGACCACCGTGTGGTCGGCCGCCTGGGACGCGGTCCCGGGCGAGGTCTCGCTCGGCCGGCCGCTGCACGGCAACCTGCTGTACGTCCTGGACGCGGCCGGACAGCGGGTGCCGCGCGGCACCCGCGGCGAGCTGTTCATCGGCGGCCTCGCCGTCGCCCGCGGCTACCTGAACCGGCCCGAGCTCGACGCCGAGCGCTTCCTCGCCGACCCGTTCGCCGGGGACGGCGCCCGCATGTACCGCACCGGCGACGTCGTGCGCTACCGGGCCGACGGCTCCCTGGAGTTCTGCGGCCGCGTCGACGCGCAGGTCAAGCTGCGCGGCCACCGCATCGAACTCGGCGAGATCGAGGCCGTCGCCGCCGAGCACGCCGGCGTCGCCGAGGCCGCCGCCGTGGTCCGCGAGGACGTGCCGGGCGACCCCCGGCTGTGCCTGTACCTCACCGCGGCCCCGGGCCGCACCGTCGCCGACGAGGAGCTGCTCGCCGCGCTCGCCGGGCGGCTGCCCGCCTACATGGTCCCGTCCCGGCTGGTCCACCTGGCCGAACTGCCGCACACGCCCAACAAGAAGGTCGACCGGAACGCTCTGCTGCGCCTGGACGCCCCGGCGCCGGCCGGCGTGGCCGCACGCGCCGGCGACGGCCGGGAGGCGGCGGGCGAGGGCGGCCTCGAGTCCCTGGTGTCCGGTGCCTGGGCGGACGTGCTCGGCATCCCCGTCGTCGACCCCGACAAGGGGATCTTCGACCTCGGCGCCAACTCCATGAGCGCCCTGGAAGCCCACAAGATCATCTGTGCGGGCCTGGGCCGGGAGTTCCCGCTCTCCACCCTCTTCCGCTACCCGACCGTCCGCCAGCTCACCGCCTACCTGCGGGACGGCTCCCACGCCACGCTCGCCCGCCAGCAGTCCGCGGCCCGCCGTGAACGCTCCGGCGAGGACGCCGTCGCCATCGTCGGCATGGCCTGCAAGCTGCCCGGTGCACCCGACGTCGACACCTTCTGGCGCAACCTGCGCGGCGGCGTCGAGTCGATCACCCACTTCAGCGACGAGGAACTGCGCGCGGCCGGCGCCACCGAGGAGGAGCTGGCCGACCCGGCCTACGTACGCTCCCGCGGCCTGATCGACGGCGCCGACCTCTTCGACGCGGCCTTCTTCGACTACTCGCCCGCCGAGGCCGAGGTCATGGACCCGCAGCACCGCCTCTTCCTCGAGGCCGCCTGGCAGGCCCTGGAACACTCCGGCATCGTGCCCGCCGCCTTCGACGGCAACGTGGCCGTCTTCGGCGGCACCGGCTTCGGCGGCTACCACCAGGACGCCTCGGGCGACCTGTCCTCCTTCTACCGCTCGATGATCGGCAACAAGAACGACTACCTGGCCACCCGCGTCGCCCACAAGCTCGACCTGCGCGGACCCGCCCTCTCCGTCCAGACCGCCTGCTCCACCGGCCTGGTCGCCGCCCACCTGGCCCGCGAGAGCCTGCTGCGCGGCGAGTCCGACGTCGCCCTGGTCGGCGCCTCCTCGCTGACCATCCCGCTCAAGCGCGGCTTCGTCCACCAGCCTGGCCTGGTCGTCTCCCCGGACGGCAAGTGCCGCGCCTTCGACGAGAAGGGCGCGGGCACCGTCTTCGGCAGCGGCGTCGGCATGCTCGTCCTGCGCCGGCTGTCCGACGCCGTCGAGGCCGGGGACACCGTGTACGCCGTACTGCGCGGCAGCGCCGTCAACAACGACGGCGCCGCCAAGGCCGGATTCACCGCGCCGAGCGTCCAGGGACAGGCGTACGTGATCGCCGAGGCCCAGGCGTCGGCGGGGGTCACCCCGGACAGCGTCGGCTTCATCGAGGCGCACGGCACCGCCACCTCGCTGGGCGACCCCATCGAGGTCCAGGCCCTCCAGCAGGTCTTCGGCTCCGCCGAGCGCGCGGAGCCCTGCGCGATCGGCTCGGTGAAGACCAACATCGGCCACGCGGACGCCACCGCGGGCATCGCCGGGCTCATCAAGGCCGCGCTGGCCGTGCACCACGGCGAGCTCGTGCCCAGCCTCAACTTCGAGCACCCGAACCCGGAGATGGGCCTCGACCCGAACCTCTTCTACGTCAACACCGAGACCAAGCCCTGGCAGGAGGACGGACCGCGCCGCGCCGGCGTCTCCTCCTTCGGGATCGGCGGCACCAACGCCCACGTCGTCCTCGAACAGGCACCGGACACCGACCCCGCCCCGCCGGAGCGCCCCGCCGGGGAGGTCCCCGTGGTCCTGTCCGCCCGCACCGACGCCGCCCTGCGGGAGCAGGCCGGCCGCTGGGCCGACTGGCTGGAGGAGCACCGGCAGGTCCCGCTCGCCGACGTCGCCCACACCGCGGCCCTGCGCCGCACCCACTTCGGCCACCGCGCCGTGGTCAGCGCCGCCACCGCCGACGAGGCCGCCGCCGCGCTGCGCGCCCTCGCCGAGGACCGTTCGCACACCGCCGTCAGCCGGGCCACCGCCCGCGGCCGCGGCCGCACCGTCTTCGTCTTCCCCGGCCAGGGCAGCCAGTGGGACGGCATGGGCGCCGCCCTGTTCGAGCAGTCGCCCGCCTTCGCCCGGACCGTCCGCGACTGCGACGCCCTGCTGGCACCGCAGCTCGGCTGGTCGGTCACCGACGTGCTGCGCGCCTCCGGCGGCCCCGAACTCTCGGCCCGCCGCCTGGACGTCGTACAGCCCGTGATGTTCACGATGTACGTCGCCCTCGCCGCCGCCTGGCGCGAGCTGGGCATCGAGCCCGGCGCCGTGACCGGGCACAGCCAGGGCGAGGTCGCCGCCGCCGTCGTGGCCGGCGCGCTCACCCTGGAAGAGGGCGCCCGCATCATGGCCGTCCGCAGCCGCGCCCTCCAGGCCGTCGCCGGTGTCGGGGCCATGGCCGTCGTCGAACTCCCCCTGGACCAGGTGCGGGAGCGGATCGCGCCGTACGGGGAAGCCGTCTCGGTCGCCGCCGTGAACACCCCCACCTCCGTTGCCCTGTCCGGGGACGCCGACGCGATCGAGGACCTGCTCTTCGCCCTGGACGACGAGGACATCGTGTGCGGCAAGCTGGAGGCGCCCGTCGCCTCCCACAGCCACTGGATGGACTCCCTGCTCCCGCAGCTGGAGGCCGACCTGGCGGACCTCGCACCCACCACCGGCCACGTCCCCTTCTACTCCACCGTGACCGGCACCCTCCTCGACGGCCGGGAGCTCGGCGCCGCCTACTGGTGCCGCAACCTGCGCGAACCCGTCCGCCTCGACCTCGCCCAGCAGCAGCTGATCGACGCCGGGCACGACGTGTTCATCGAGGTCAGCCCGCACCCCGTGCTCGCCATGCCGCTCACCGAGGGCAGCGCCGACGCCCTGGTGGCCGGCACCCTGCGGCGCGGCCACGGCGACCGCTCCGAACTCCTGCGTACCCTCGGCGAGCTGCACACCCACGGCCACCGTGTGCCCTGGGAGCGGATCTGGGCCGGCGACGGCGCCGCCCGGGTCGCCGAACTGCCCTCGTACGCCTTCCAGCGCCGCTCCTACTGGATCGACCCGCCGAAGCCCGAAGCTGCCCCCCGCGCCGCCGCCGACCAGGCCTTCTGGGAAGCCGTCGGCGAGGAGGGCCCGGCCCGGCTGGCCGAGCTGCTCGACGCGCCCGAACGCCTGCGGGAGGGCATCGGGGAACTGCTCCCGCTGCTGTCCGCCTGGTGGCAGGGCCAGGAGTCCCGCGAGACCGTCGCGGGCTGGCTGTACGAGGACGCCTGGGAGCTGTCCCCGGCGCCCGCCACCCGGACCACCTCCCTGGCCGGGCCCTGGGCGCTGGTGACCACCGAAGCCGAAGCCGAAGCCGGGACGGCCGACGCCGTCGAGGACGCCCTGCGCGCCGCGGGGGCCACCCCCTACCGCGTCGGGGCCACCGCCGACCGGGCCGCGCTCGGCGCCGCCCTGGCCGCCCTGCCCGAGCCGCCCGCCGCGGTCCTCACCCTGGGCTCCCTCGACGGCACCCCGGACGGCTCCGGCTCCACGGCGGGCTTCGCCACGACCCTCGTCCTGCTCCAGGCACTCGGCGACCTCGGGCTCACCGCCCCGCTGTGGGCGCTGACCCGCGGCGCGGCCGACACCGACGGCACCGGCACCCCCGCACCGCTCCAGGCCCTGGTCACCGGCCTCGGCCGGGTCGCCGCCCTGGAGGACCCGCTGCGCTGGGGCGGCACCGTCGACCTGCCCGCACAGCCCCACCCGGGCTGGGCCGGCGCCCTGGTGGCCTGCCTCGCCGCGGGCGACCACGAGGACCAGGTGGCACTGCGCGCCGACGGCCGCCACGTACGCCGCCTGCGGCGCACCGCCCCGCGCCCGGCCGGGCCCACGACGTGGTCCACCCACGGCACCGCGCTGATCACCGGCGGCCAGGGAGCCCTCGGCCTGCACCTGGCCCGGCGGCTCGCCGCACGCGGAGCCGAGCACATCGTGCTCGCGTCCCGCCGCGCCGGGGCCGCCCCCGAGACGGAGCTGCTGCGCACCGAGCTCGCCGCCCTGGGCGTCGAACTCACCCTGGAGCAGGCCGACGTCAGCGACCGCGGGCAGGTCGACGCGCTGCTCGCCCGCACCGGCGACCCGCGGCGCCCGCTGCGGACCGTCGCCCACCTGGCGGGCCTGTCCCGCCCGGCCGCCCTCGGCGGCCTCACCCCCGAGGCCGCCGCCGAGGAGAACGCGGCCAAGGTGCACGGCGCCTGGCACCTGCACGAGGCCCTCGCGGGCCGTGAGCTCGACGCGTTCGTCCTCTACGGCAGCGGCGCCAGCCTCTGGGGCGGCGCCGGGCAGGCCGCGTACGGCGCCGCCAACACGGCGCTCGACGCCCTCGCCCGCCACCGCAGGTCCCAGGGGCTCACCGCCACCGTCCTGCACTGGGGCGGCTGGGCCGGCGGCGGCATGGTCACCGCCGAGGCCGAGCGGGCCGCCCGCTCCCGCGGCCTGCGCACCATGGCACCCGAACTCGCCCTGGACGCCCTCGACATCGCCCTCGGCGCGGGCCTCGCGGCGCTCGGCGTCGCCGACATCGACTGGACGGCGTTCGCCCCCGCCTACCGGGCGGCCCGGCCGCGCCCGCTGCTCGACACCCTGCCCGAAGCACGGGAACCGGACACCGCGCAGGCACCCGACGCCTCGGCCGGACAGGAACTGCGCACGGCCCTGGCCGGGCAGAACCCCGAAGAACGGCAGCACACGCTGACGGCACTGGTCATGGGCGAGGTCGCCCCCGTCCTCGGGCTGCCCGAGGCGGAGCTGCCGACGGACCAGCCGCTCCAGCAGCTGGGCCTGGACTCGCTGATGGCCGTACGGGTCCGCAACGAACTGACCCGCCGGACGGGCCTCGCGGTCACCACCGAGGCCATCCTGCGCCACGCGACCTGCGAGGGCATCGCCACCCACCTCGACGGCAAACTCGCCCCCGAGGGCAGCGCACCCGCGGCCCCGGCAGCAGGCCGCGGCCAGGACAACCCCTGGCTGCGCGTCCTCAAGCCCGCCGAGAACCCGCGGGCCCGGATCGTCTGCGTCGCCGGCATGGGCGGCACCACCGGCGGCCACGTCCCGCTGGTACGCCACCTGCCCGACGACGTCGAACTCCTCGGCGTGCAGCTGCCGGGCCGCGAGGGCCGCGCCGACGAGGAACCCGTCACCGACATGATGGCCCTCGCCGACCAGGTCGTCGCAGCCCTCGCCGGCCGGCTCACCCCGGCCGCCGGCGCGGCGCCCGTCGTCCTGTACGGCCACAGCCAGGGCTCCTGGCTGGCCTGGGAGGTGGCACACCGGCTCGCCCACCGGCCCGCCGTACCGCCCCTCGCCCTCGTCGCCGCCTGCGCGCTGCCGCCGCTCGCCCCGCTCACCCCCGGCCTCGACCGGCTCGGCGAGCTCACCGGGGACCTGGACGGCGCCGACCCGCGCGAACTGGCCGCCCTCCTGGAGGGGCTGCTGCCCGACGAGGTCCTGGCCAGCGAGGAACTGCTCGCCGAATACGTCCAGCGGCTGCGCACCGACACGGTGCTGGCCGAGAACCACCGGGCGGTGCTGCGCGGCATCGACCGCCCGGCCCTGGACGTACCGCTGTTCGCGGTGTCGGGCACCGCCGACCCGGTGCTGCCCGAAGGGTCCATGGAGGTGTGGCGCGAGCTGACCGGCGCCCTCTACGTACCCCGCGCCATCGAGGGATCCCACGCCGCGCCGATCACCAACCCCGAGGCCATGGCGGCCGAACTCATGAACGCGATCGCCACGATCGCCACCAGCCTGGAGGAGAACCATGCCTGAGACCGTGCGCCCGGACGGGGCGCGGATCCACTACGAGGTGCGCGGCACCGGCTTCCCCGTCCTGCTCATCGGCCCCGGCGAGGTCCCCGGCCAGTGCGACACCGAGCGGGCCGCCTTCACCGAGACCGCCGAGGCCCTCGCCGGGCAGTTCCAGGTGATCACGGTCGAGGCCCGCCACAACGGGCGCAGCACCGGCCCCGCCGAGCCCTTCTGCTACGGACGCACCGCCGCCGACCTGCTGGCGGTCCTCGACGAGCTCGGCATCGAGCGCGCCCACGTCGCCGCCTCCGGCGCAGGCACCGCCCAGGCCTGGCGGCTGGTCCAGGACGCCCCCGAGCGGATCGGCGCCGTCGTCGCCCACGCGCCCGTCGGGCTCGCCGAGGGCAACACGCTCGGCGACTTCCTGGCGACCTTCGACGAGGCGATGCGCCTGGCCCGTGCCGAAGGCATCGACGGTGTGATCGAGGAGGCCTCCCTGGGCGGCGGTTTCGCGGCCCGGCCCGGCGCCGGACCGTACGCCCGTCAGCTCCACGAGGTGCCCGACTTCCGCGAGGAGCTCCTCGCCCTGCGCCGGGAGCGCTACATCGTGCGCGTCGTCCGGTTCCGCGACGGCATCTGGCCGCAGGGCTCCGCCTGGTTCTCCGTACCGGAGGAGTCGATGACGCGGTTCCCCGCGCCGCTGCTGGTGCTGCCGGGCAACAGCCCGCTGGCCCCCGCCGCGCTCGCCAAGCGGCTCGCCGCCGACGTGCCCGGCGCCCGCCTGCTCGACGGCGCCGCCGACACCGCCGACCGCCGGACGGAGACCCTCGCGTCGGTCGTCTCCTTCCTCCTCGAGACCACCGCACGCTGAAGGAGACGTACCGTCATGCTCACTCTCGAGAACCTCGACATCACCGATGAGTCCGCGTACGCGGCGAACGGCGGCTACCCGCACGCCGAGTTCGACCTGCTGCGCCGCGAGGAGCCGGTGTTCTGGTACCGGCGCCCCGGCTTCGAGCCGTTCTGGGTGCTGACCCGGCACGAGGACATCGCCTACGTCTCGCGCAACCCGAAGCTCTTCTCCAGCGCCCAGCGCGTCACCCTCGACACCCCCGAAGCCGTGGAGATGTTCGAGGCCCAGCTGGAGGCGCGGGCCGAGATGTTCGGGCACGCCCCGGACATGCCGCCGGCCCTCTCCTACATGGACGCGCCGCACCACCGCCACCTGCGCCAGGTCATGGCGCCCTGCTTCACGCCCAAGGCGATCAACGAGCTGGAGGAGCGGTTCCACGAGCTCGCCGGCGAGTACGCGCAGGCGTTCACCCGCCTGATCGACGAGAACGGCACCGCGGACGTGGCCAAGAGCCTGTCCGCGCGGCTGCCCGTCGCGGCGATCTGCGAACTGGTCGGGGCGCCCCTGAAGGACTGGGACGACATCTTCGAGTGGACCGAGGGCACCACGGGGGCCGCCGACCCGGACAACCAGCGGGACGGCGAGGACGCCGAGGCCACCTTCAACCGCAACATGGGCGCCCTCAACGGCTATGTCGCGGGCCTGGTCCAGCAGCGCATGGCCGAGATCGACGGCACCGGCACGGACGTGCTCAGCCGTCTGGCCCGGGCGCGGATCGACGGCGAGCCGCTGTCCTTCCACGAGATCCTCTACACCATCTTCAACCTGCTCGTCGCGGGCATCGGCACCACCCGCAACGCGACGACCGGCGGCATCCAGGCCCTCCTCGAGAACCCGGACCAGGTACAGAAGCTCATCGAGGACCCCTCGCTGATCGACGGCGCGGTCGAGGAGATCCTGCGCTGGACGTCGATCGCGGTGAACTTCGTGCGCACCGCCACCCAGGACACCGAGATCGGCGGTCGGCTCATCCGCAAGGGCGAGACCGTCGCGATGTGGTACCCGGCGGCCAACCGCGACGAGGCGGTCTTCGAGGACCCGCACCGCTTCGACGTCACCCGGGACGCCACCGCCCAGATCGCGTTCGGCGGGCACGGCGAACACGTCTGCCTCGGCCACCACCTGGCCCGGCTGGAGCTGCGGGCCATCCTGCGCGCCGTCCTGCCGCTGCTCCCGGAGCTGGAACTCGTGCGCAAGCCCGAGTTCGCCGTGCTCCACCTCCAGGCCGCGGAAATCAAGCGGCTTGTCGTACGACGCAAGGAACGGTGAAACACCCAATGTCCGAGAATTCAGCACCGCAGCCGCGGCCGGTACCGGTTTCCCTCCGGGAATTCGCGGCCGGGGACGAGTCCGACCTCAATGTGGTCGCCCCGTGGGTGGGGCCCGCGGTCGACGAGGAAACCGGCCGACTGAAGGAGCCGCTACGCAAGCGGCACCTGATCGCCACGTCCGTCGGCTGGCCGAAACCCGGACACGAGCCCGCCGCAATCGCCCTGAACGAGGCCATTCTCGCCGAGCTGTACGTCCGCTCTGGCCTGCTGGCCGTGACGCTCGCGATATCCGAGAAGAACTTCAACAGCACGCGGAGCCTCAGCATCTGGGAAGACGAAGACGCGCTGAAGGGATTCCTGAAATCGGGTCCGCACATGGCGGCGGCGCGCCAGGTGAGGGAGCTCATGTACGACTGGGAAGGCGCGAACTGGGTTTCCGAGGAAACCCTGGAACTGCCGACCTTCGACGATGCGAAAGCAAAACTCGACGAGGTCCGGGCGCCCGGCCCGAGCGCATTCGAGTCGTACGACGGGGACCGTTCCGCCTGAGATCACCGAGGACCGCTCGAGGACCCCTCGAGCCCCACTCGAGAACGACAAGAGAAGGAGCAACCGCATGACCGTGACCGCCGAGGCGCCGGCGCAGCCCCTGACCACCCATTTCCTGCACCATTTCGACCTCGCCTACGGCATGGTGCTGGAGCTCGCCGAGGACTTCGACAACGAGACCGCGCGCCTCGCGCCGGCCCCGCACAAGCCGCTGGTCTGGTTCCTCGGGCACCTCATCTGTGCCACGGACTACTTCTCCACCCTGCACCAGGGCACCGAGTCCCTCGTCACCGAGGAGTTCTCCCGGCACTACGCGGGCAACGACAACAACGACTGGTCCTGGGGGCCTTCGCTGGCGGAGATGATCGAGCTCTACCAGCAGGTGCACGCGCGGATGCGGGCCTTCGTGGCCGGGCTGCGCCCCGAGGACCTCGACAGCGAGTCCCCGCTCGAGCCGTTCGGCGACGACCGCCTGAAGAACCTCGGCAAGGCGCTGTCCATCATCCAGATGCACGACGCCTACCACTGCGGGCAGATCGGCTGCCTGCGCGTCGCGCTCGGCAAGTCGGTGCCGTTCTAGCCATATCTCCTCCGGCTGGCCGGAAAGCTCCGGTATCCCGGATCCGTGCGGATTCGGGATACCGGAGCCACTGCTACCGTGGCACACGGTTCGCCCGTACCGCGGTTCCAGGAAGAGGGGTTTTCATGCCTTCGCACATTGCGTTCTTCAATTTTCCGGCCATCGGCCACGTGAATCCGACGCTCGGCGTCGTCGAAGAACTGGTCAAGCGGGGGCATCGGGTCACCTGCACGGTGACCGACCACTTCGTGCCCGCAATAGAGGCCGTCGGCGCCGAGGCCGTCCGCTTCGACTCCGTATTCGGTGAGTTCTACCGCTCCCCTTACACGGAGGAGTCCAACGCGGGCGAGGGAATGCGTTGTCTCGATGACGCGACCGGCCTCGTCGAGCAGGTCAGCCCCTTCTACGAGAAGGACCGCCCCGACGTCATCGTCCACGACTTCATGTCGTGGGGCGGGCGTTTCTACGGCGGTAAGCACGACATTCCGCTCGTCCGTCTCTACCCCACCTACGGGGCCAACGAGCACTTCTCCATCCAGGAGAAGTTCCCGCTGGCCCAATACGCCGACCCGCAGGTCATGGAAATGTTCGGCAAGCTCGCCGGTCTCCTTCCGGAATTCAACCTGCCGGCCGACCCGATGGCCTTCTTCCAGAACATCGAGAAGCTCGGCGTCATCTTCCTGCCGCGCGACTTCCACTACGACGGCGACACCTTCGACGACCGCTTCGTCTTCGCCGGCCCCTGCCTGGGCGACCGCTCCTTCCAGGGCTCGTGGGAGCCCGCCTCCGCGGACCGCCCGGTCCTGCTGATCTCCCTCGGCACCGCCGCCACCGGCTGGGCCGAGTTCTTCCGCACCGCGGTCACCGCGTTCGGCGACACCGAGTGGGACGTCGTCATGGCCGTCGGCGACCACATCGACGCCGCCGACCTCGGCCCGCTGCCCGCCAACTTCGACGTGCGCCGCCACGTGCCGCAGCTCGAAGTCCTGCGCCACGCCAAGCTGTTCGTCACCCACGGCGGCATGAACAGCGTCATGGAGTCCCTGTACAACGGCGTGCCCATGGTCGTGATCCCCCAGATGAACGAGCAGAAGGCCAACGCCCTGCGCGTCGACGAGCTGGGCCTGGGCCGCCACCTGACCAAGGACGACACCACCGTCGACAGCCTGCGCGACGCCGTCGCGGCCGTGGCCGGCGACGGCGAGGTCACCGCCCGCGTGGAGCGCATGGGCGCCGAGATGCGCAAGGTCGACGGCCCCGCGGTGGCCGCCGACGCCATCGAGAAGTTCCTCGCGCAGAACGCCGGCTGACCCTCCGGGTCACACCCGAACCAGACGCGACGCGAAAGACCCGCGCCCCCGGCCATCCGGCCGGGAGCGCGGGTCTTTCGCGCTGTACGGCGCCTCCAGCGCCTTTCGAGACGGTCTCACGAGGGTGGGGGCGGACGACTCAGCCCTCGGCCCCCTCTGGAAGGCATCGTGAAACGACTGTTGCAGACCGCGGCGGCGGTGATCCTCACCGCAGGACTCCTGGTTCCCACGGCGGCCGCCGAGGAAGCCTCCTCCCTGACCCAGCGAACGGCGAGGTTCGCCCAGCCGGGCTCCCTCTCCTCGCCGTTCGGCAAGGGCAGCTTCCGGTTCGGTGTCTCGAGCTCCGCCACCCAGATCGAGGACCAGAACACCAACACCGACTGGTACAAGTGGACCCAGCCCGTCTCCGAAGGCGGCATGGGCAAGAGCCCCGCCGTCGGTGAGGGCGTCGACGGCTACACGCTGGCCATCGAGGACATCGACCTCATCGCCGCCCTGAAGGTGGACTCGTACCGCTTCGGCATCGAGTGGGCGCGCATCGAGCCGCGCCGCGGCCAGCTCGACGAACAGGCGATCGCCCACTACAACAAGGTGATCAACGCCCTCGTCGCCCGCGGCATCCGCCCGGTCGTCACCATCCACCACTTCGCCAACCCGGTGTGGGTGGACAACCCCGACGACCTCACCTGCGCCAACGGCCCCTCGGACACCAACCTCTGCGGGCTCGACCACCCCCAGGGCGGACCGCTCGTGGTCAAGGCCATGGCCGACCACTCCAAGCTGCTCGCCGAGCGGTTCGGCGACCGGGTCCACGAGTGGGTGACCCTCAACGAGCCCGGCGTCTACATGATGTTCTCGCACGCCTTCGGCGCGGGCCCGCCCGGCAAGGCCAACCTGCCCACCAACTTCGACACGAAGTTCGCGCCCGCCGTGCGCACCTACATCGACGCCCACGCCGCCATGTACAAGGCGATCAAGAAGGTGGACCCGGGCGCCAGCGTCGGACTGACCGCCAGCGTCAAGCAGTACGAGGCCGTCCGCGACGGCAAGATCAGCACCGAGCCGCGCGACATTGCCGCCCGCGACCGCTTCCGCCGCTTCTTCGAGCTGAACTTCCTCGACTCGCTGCGGAACGGCACCTTCGACGCGAACTACGACGGCACCCCCGACGAGCAGCACCCCGAGTGGAAGAACACCCTCGACTGGCTCGGCATCCAGCTCTACGACCGCACCGGCGTCACCGACCCGACCACCCCCGGGCCGACCACCCTGCCGGTCATCAACGTCGACGTGTGCGGCGCACCGCCCTGCTTCCCGCTCAAGGACCCGACCTACTTCATCCCCGACATGGGATACGAGTCGGACCCGCAGGGCCTCTACCCCGTCCTCAAGGACTTCAGCCGCCGCTACAAGGGCCTGCCCCTGCTGGTCTCCGAATCCGGCATGGCCACCGCCTCGGGCAAGCGCCGCGCCGAGTTCATCGTCCGCGCCCTGGAGCAGATCCAGCGGGCCCGGGCCGAAGGCGTCGACGTCCGCGGCTACTACCACTGGAGCCTGATGGACAACTTCGAGTGGCTCGGCGGCTACAAGCCGCGCTTCGGCCTCTACGCCGTCGACCGCACCACCATGAAGCGCACCCCCACCGAAGCGGTGGGCGTCTACGCCCAGATCGCCGGGTCCCGGAACCTGAGCCCGGCCCTGCGCGCCCAGTACGGCGGCAGCGGCCCGCTCACCCCGGAGCCGGGCAACTCACCCGCCTCACCCCCGGCCGGCACCGCCGGCCCGGCCGTCACCGGCCGCCGGGACTGACCCCCACGGCCGGGCGCACACCGCGCCCGGCCCTCCCGTCTTCTGCCGAGGCCTCGGTTCAACGATCTCCAAGGATGCCCAGATGAGCAACGCCCAGGTGAACAGCGGCACCGCTGCCGCACCCGTGCCCGTCGCCGCGGACATAGCCGCCCGGCTGCGGGAGACGATCGCCGGACTCCTGGAGATCGGCCCCGGCTCGGTGGACGAGAACCGCTCCCTCCGGGACCTGGGCATGACCTCCGTCTCGATCGTGGCCATGCTGGAGAGCGTCTCCGCCTGGCTGGGCCGCCCCGTCCCCGCCTGGGTCGCCTGGCAGTACCCCACCGTGGCCGCCCTCGCCGGCCACCTCGCGGGCGACGAACGGCCCGCCGCGCCCGGCGCCGCAGCCGCCCGCGCCCGCGGCCGCGCGCACGCGCAGGAGCCCATCGCCGTCGTCGGCCTCGGCTGCCGGCTGCCCGGCGGCATCGAGACCCCCGACGCGCTGTGGCAGAGCCTCCTGGACGGCGTCGACGCCGTACGCGAGGTCCCCCGCGACCGCTGGAACGCCGACGAGTGGCTCGACCCCGACCCCCGCGCCCCGGGCCGGATGACCACCCGGTGGGGCGGCTTCCTCGACGACGTCGCAGGCTTCGACGCCGAACTGTTCCGCATCTCGCCCGCGGAAGCCCGCCAGATGGACCCCCAGCAGCGCATGGCCCTCGAAAGCGCCTGGGCCGCCATCGAGGACGCCCGGATCGTCCACGGCGACCTCGAGGGCACCCGCACCGGCGTGTTCATGGGCACGATGGCGCAGGAGTACCACCTGGCCACCGGCGCCGACCCGCAGAACATCGAGACCCACTCCGCCACCGGCTGGGACAACTCGATCATCCCGGCCCGCATCGCCTACACCCTCGGCCTGCACGGCCCCGCCCTCGCCGTCGCCACCGCCTGCAGCTCCTCGCTGACCGCCACCCACCTCGCCGTCCAGAGCCTGCGCTCCGGCGAGTCCGACCTCGCCCTCGCGGGCGGCGTCAACGTCATGCTCAGCCCGAACACCACCGTCGCCATGACCAAGTTCGGCGGCATGAACCCCGACGGCCAGTGCCGCGCCTTCGACGCCGGCGCGGGCGGCTACGTACGCGGCGAGGGCTGCGGCGTCGTCGTCCTGCGCCGCCTGTCCGACGCCCTCGCCGAGGGCGACCGGATCTACGCCGTCATCCGCGGCAGCGCCGTCAACAACGACGGCGCCTCCAACGGCCTCACCGCCCCCAACCCCCGCGCCCAGGCCGAGGTCCTGCGCGCCGCCTGGCAGGACGCCGCCGTCGCCCCCCGGCACGTCTCCTACGTCGAGGCCCACGGCACCGGCACCCTCCTCGGCGACCCCATCGAGGCCGAGGCGCTGGGCACCGTGTTCGCGGAAGGCCGCGAGGAACCCCTGCGCATCGGCTCGGCCAAGACCAACTTCGGCCACCTGGAACCCGCCGCGGGCGTCGTCGGCCTGATGAAGACCGCCCTCGCCCTGCACCACGGCGAACTCCCCGCCAGCCTCCACTTCGAGACCCCCAACCCGCACATCGACTTCGAGGCCAACCGTCTCGAGGTCGTCGCCGACCGCCGCCCCTGGCCGCACGCCGGCCGCCGGTACGCGGGCGTCAGCGGCTTCGGCTTCGGCGGAACCAACGCCCACGTCGCCCTCGAGGAGGCCCCCTACCGGCGGCGCCTGCTCGTACCGCTGGCCGCCGACACCGACGAGGAGCTGCACGAGGCCGCCGAGGCCCTGGCCGCCCGCGCCCGCGGCGGCCACGGCTGGTACGCCCCCGAACTCCTCGCCCGCGCCACCGGAGCCCAGCGCATCGTCGCCGCCGTCACCCACCCCGACGAGCTCGCGGACGCCCTGCGCGAGGGCCTCGACACCCGCACGCCGCGCACTCCGGGCACCCGCCCCTCGCTGGCCTTCTTCTTCTCCGGCCACGGCTCCCAGTGGCTCGGCATGGGCCGCGACCTGCTCGCCGAACCCGCCTTCCGGACCGCACTGGACGCCTGCGACACCGCGATCTCCGAGGTCACCGGCTGGTCCGTCACCGAGGAACTGCTCGCCGGACCCGACACCTCCAGACTGGACCGCACCGACGTCGTCCAGCCCGTCCTGTTCGCCGTCCAGGTCTCCCTCGCCCGTACCCTGGAGGCCTGGGGCCTGGAGCCGTGCACCGTCTTCGGCCAGAGCATCGGCGAGGTCGCCGCCGCCGTCGTGGCCGGCGCCCTGCCGCTGACCGAAGGCGCCCGCCTCATCGGCACCTGGTCGCAGCTCATCGCCGAACGCGCCGCCGGCCAGGGCACCCTCCTGCTCTGCGAACTCCCGCTGGAGCGCGCCCGCGAGCTCGTCGCCCGCCACCCCGGCCGGATCTCCCTCGCCGGCCACCTCGCCCCCGGCCAGACCGCCCTGTCCGGGCCGCTGGACGCCGTGGCCGCCGTGGAACGCGAGCTCGCCGACGCCGGAGTGCGCTGCCAGCGCGTCCACATCGACTACGCCTCCCACAGCGAGCAGCTCACCGCGCTCGCCCCCGAACTCGAACGCCGGCTGGGCGCCCTGCGCACCGCCCCGGCCGCCATCCCCTTCTGGTCGACCGTCACCAACGGCTTCACCGACGGCACCGCCCTCGACGCCGCCTACTGGGCCCGCAACATGTGCGCCCCCATGCTGATCGCCGAGGCCGTCACCGCCCTCGCCGACGAACGGGGCCTCGCGATCGTCGAGATCGCCCCGCACCCCGTCGCCCGGCACTCCCTCAAGCGCACCCTGACCGCACTCGCCGAGGCGGACGCCGCCGGGAGCACGACCCCCGCCCCCGGCCCCTCCTCGGTGCTGGTCACCGGCCGCCGCGACTGCCCCGCCCGCCGCTCCCTCGAGGACGTCGCGGTCCGCCTGTGGTGCGAGGGCTACGACGTCGACTGGGGCGCCGTCACCGGCCGGCCCCAGCGCCCCGCCCCCACCGCGCCCGTCGCCCTGACCGTCTCCGGCAAGAGCGCCGCCGCCCTCGCCGCGAACGCCGCCGCCCTCGCCGACCACCTGGCCGGCGCCTCCACCGCCACCCTCCTCGACACCGCGTACACGGCCGCCGGCCGCCGCTCGCACCTGGAACACCGGGCCGTGGCCGTCGCCACCACCGCCGACGAGGCCGCAGACGCGCTGCGCGCCCTGGCTCAGGGAGCGCCGCACCGGGCCCTGACCGAGGGCACCGCCCGCCGGGGCGATCTGGCCGTGCTGTTCACCGGGCAGGGCAGCCAGCGTCTCGCCATGGGACGCGTCCTGTACGGGGCCTTCCCCGCCTTCCGCCAGGCCTTCGACGAGGTGTGCGCGGAACTCGACCGCCACCTGCGGATCCCGCTCGTCGCCGTCCTGTTCGCCGACCCCGACGGCGCCGACGGCGCGCTCGTCCACGAGACCGAGTTCACCCAGCCCGCCCTGTTCGCCGTCGAGGTCGCCCTGTTCCGGCAGTGGCAGGCCTGGGGCGTGGAGCCGCGGGTCCTGGCCGGCCACTCGGTCGGCGAGCTCGCCGCCGCGCACGCGGCCGGCGTGCTCGGTCTGACCGACGCGGCCCGCCTGGTGGCCGCCCGCGGCCGCCTCATGCAGGCCTGCGAGCCGGGCGGGGCCATGGCCTCCGTCGAGGCGTCCGAAGCCGAGGTGCTGGCCGTCCTCGCCGACGTGGACGGCCGGATCGCGGTCGCCGGCCTCAACGGGCCGGCGCAGACCGTCGTCAGCGGCGACACCGCGGCCGTCACCGCCGTCATCGGCCGGTTCGCCGACCGGGGACGCCGAACGCGAAGGCTGGAGGTCTCCCACGCCTTCCACAGCCCGCACATGGACGCGATGCTCGACGCCTACCGGGACGTGGCCCGCGAGTGCGCGTTCGACGCACCGCGGATCCCGCTCGTCTCCACCGTCACCGGCACGTGGACGGACACGGACCTCGCACCGGGCGAGGGCATGCGCTCCGCGGAGTACTGGGTCCGCCAGGTCCGCGAACCCGTCCGCTTCCTCGACGCCATGGCCACCCTGGAGCGGGCCGGCATCGCCCGCTACCTCGAATGCGGCCCCGCCGCCGTGCTGTCCGCGACGGGCGCCGGCTGCATCGAGCGCGAGGTCCCCTTCATCGCCTCGCAGCGCGCCGACGAGAGCGACGAGGCCCGCACCCTCGTCCAGGCCCTCGGCGCGCTCCACGTCAGCGGCCAGGACATCGACTGGTGCAAGGTGTTCACCGGCACCTCCGCAACCGTCACCGACCTGCCCACGTACGCCTTCCAGCGCGAACGCCACTGGATCGACGCCCCCGAGCGGGCCCGAGGCGGCCGGTCGGCCGCCGACGACGCGCTGTGGCAGGCCGTCGGGAGCGGTGCGGCCGAGCGCGTCGCCGAACTCCTCGGCGTCGGCGACAGCGTCACCGACAGCACCGCCGTCGCCGCCCTGCTGCCCCACCTGGCCGCCTGGCGCGAACGCCAGGACCACGCCGACACCGTCGCCGACTGGCTGTACGAGCAGACCTGGGAGCCCGCCCGGGCGCTCCCCGCAGCCCCCGCCGCCTCCGCAGGCGACTGGCTGCTCGTCGCCCCCGCCGCGGCGCAGGAGCTGGCCGCCGCCGTCGCCGAGGCGCTCACCGCCGCCGGCGCCACCGTCCACCGCCTCCCGGCCCACGACGACCGCACCGCCTACGGGGCCCCGCTGGCCGCGCTCACCGCGGAACTCGGCGACCGGCACTTCACCGGCGTCGTCGCCCTCACCCCCGCCGACACCACCGCCCACCCCGCCCACCCGGCCACCACCACGGGCGCAGCCCAGAGCCTGGCCCTCGTCCAGGCCCTCGGCGACGCCGCCGTCCGCGCCCCGCTGTGGATCGTCACCCAGGGCGCCGTCCACGCCGCACCCGCAGACCCGGCGGCCCGGCCCGAGCAGGCCCTCGCCTGGGGCCTGGGCCACGTCATCGCCCTGGAACACGGCACCCGCTGGGGCGGCCTCGTCGACCTCCCGGCCGACCCGGCCCAGGCCCTGGCCGAGGCCCCCCGTCTCGCCGCAACTGTTAACGGCGTTAACGCCGTTAACGCTCCGGGCACCGGCTCCGCCGGGGCCGAGGAGCACCTGGCCCTGCGTCCCACCGGCGTGTACGTCCGCAGGCTGCGCCGGGCCACCGCGCCGGCCGCCACCCCCTGGACCCCCCGCGGCACCGTCCTCATCACCGGCGGCAGCGGGGCCCTGGCCGGCCACCTCGCGCAGCGGCTCGCCGAGCGCGGCGCCGAACACCTCGTCCTCGTCTCCCGGCGGGGCCCCGCGGCCGAGGGGGCCGCCGAGCTCACCGCCCGCCTCGAAGCCGCCGGCGCCCGCGTCACCTTCGCCGCCTGCGACCTCACCGACCGCGGCCAGACCCAGCGGCTGCTGGACGCCCTCGACGCCGAGCAGCCGCCCCTGCGCGCCGTCTTCCACACCGCGGGCATCCTCGACGACCGGCTGCTGGACCGCCTCGACACCGAGGCCCTGGCAGCCGCCGCCGCGCCCAAGCTCGGCGCGGCCCGCCTGCTGGCCGAGCTCACCCGCGACCACGCCCTCGACGCGTTCGTCCTCTACTCCTCCGTCGTCGGAGTCTTCGGCAACCTCGGCCAGGCCAACTACGCCATGGCCAACGCCGCCCTCGACGCCCTCGCCGAAACCCTGCGTGCCGGCGGCGTCCCCGCCCTCAGCCTCGCCTGGGGCCCCTGGGCCGACGGCGGCATGACGCACGGCGCCGCCGAAGCCCAGCTGCGCGCCGCCGGACTCGCCCCCATGGCCGTGGCCCGTGCCCTGACCGCCCTGGACTCGGCCCTCGCCTCGGGCCGCTCCCTCGTCGTCGCCGACATCGACTGGCAGAAGGCCGCCGCCGGCTACGGCGAAGCCCGCCCGCGCCGTTTCCTCGACGAGATCGCGGAGGCCCGTACCGCACCGGACACCGCCGCCGCGGGCACCGCCCCGGCCGAAACCGAGACGAACCCGTTCCTGAGCAGCGTCCTGGCCCTGCCCGAGGCCGACCGCGCGGCCCACGTCACGGCCGTGCTCGCCGCCGAGGCCGCCGCCGTCCTCGGGATCAAGGACCCGCAGGCCCTCGACCCCGAACGCGGCTTCAAGGACCTCGGCTTCGGCTCGATGATGTCCATCGACTTCGCCGCCGGCGTCCAGAAGCGCACCGGCGTCACCACCCCCAAGACGCTCGCCTTCGACTGCCCCAACCTGCTCACCGCCACCGACTGGCTGCTCGCCAAAATCGCCCCCGCGGCCCCCGCGGCCCCCGCGGCCCCCGCGGCCCCCGCGGCCGCCCCGGCCGGCCCTCAGGCCGCCCCCCGGTCCGGCCGCGGCGACGAGCCGCTCGCCATCGTCGGCGTCGGCCTGCGCATGCCCGGCGGCGCCCACGACCTCGACAGCCTGTGGACCGTCCTCGCCGAAGGCCGCGACACCGTCGGCACGGTGCCCGCGGACCGCTTCGACATCGAGGCCTTCTACGACGCCGACCCGGACGCGGAGGGCCGTACGTACGCCCGCCACGCCTCCTTCCTCGACGACGTCGCCCACTTCGACGCCGCCTTCTTCGGCATCAGCCCGCGCGAGGCCGAGCCGATGGACCCCCAGCACCGCCTGCTCCTCGAAGCGGCCTGGACCTCCCTCGAGGACGCCGGCATCCGGCCCCGCGAGCTGCGGGACTCCCGTACGGGCGTGTTCGTCGGCGCCGGCGTCGGCGAGTACGGCAAGTACCGGCAGGGCGGCGCCCCCGACACCTACACGCTGACCGGCACCCTGCCCAGCTTCAACGCGGGCCGCCTCTCCTACCACCTCGGCCTCCAGGGCCCCGCGCTGTCCGTGGACACCGCCTGCTCCTCCTCCCTGGTCGCCCTGCACCTGGCCTGCGAGGCGCTGCGCAGCGACGAGTGCGAACTCGCCCTGGCCGGCGGCGTGCAGGTGCTCGCCGACCCTGGTGCGTTCATCGCCCTCAGCCGTTCGCATGCGCTGTCCCCGGACGGCCGCAGCAAGACCTTCTCCGCCGAGGCGGACGGCTACGGCCGCGGCGAGGGCGTCGGCGTACTCGCCCTCATGCGGCTCTCGGACGCGCAGGCCCAAGGCCGCCCCGTCCTCGGCGTCATCCGGGCGACCGCCATCAACCACGACGGCGCCAGCAGCGGCATCACCGCCCCCAACGGCACCTCCCAGCAGAAGGTCATCCGCGCCGCCCTCGCCTCGGCCGGCCTCGCGCCCGCCGACGTCGACTACGTCGAATGCCACGGCACGGGCACCTCGCTGGGCGACCCGATCGAGGTACAGGCGCTGGCCGCGGTCTACGGCGAAGGCCGCACGCCGGGGCGCGAGCTCGGGCTGGGCACGGCCAAGAGCGTCATCGGGCATCTGGAGTCGGCGGCCGGTGTCGCGGGCGTCTGCAAGATGCTCGCCTCCTTCCGGCAGGACGCCCTCCCGGCGACCCTCAACAGCTCCCCGCGCAACCCGAACATCGCCTGGGACGAACTCCCGGTCCGGGTCGTCGACTCGCACACGCCGTGGGAGCGGGACCTGTCGCGTCCGCGCCGCGCGGGCGTCTCCTCCTTCGGCCTGAGCGGTACGAACGCCCACGTGGTGCTGGAGGAGCCCCCGGCCGCCGCGCCGACCGCCGCCCCGGACACTGAGGTGACCGCGTCCTTCCACCCGGTGGTGGTGTCGGGGCGTGACGAGGCCGCGCTGCGGGAGCAGGCCGGCCGTTGGGCGGACTGGGCCGAGGAACGCCCCCAGGTTCCGGTGACCGATGTGGCGGCCACCGCCGCCCGCCACCGTTCGCACTTCGAGTCGCGGGCGAGTGTGGTCGCGGCTGATTCCGCCGCTCTGGTGGAGGCGCTGCGTGCGCTGGCCGAGGGCGTCTCGCACGACGCGGTGGTGACGGGCTCGGCCGCACGGCGCGGCAAGGTCGTCTTCGTGTACCCGGGTCAGGGCTCGCAGTGGGTGGGCATGGGCCGTGCGCTGCTGGCGGAGAACGAGGCCTTCCGTCAGGCGATCGACGCCTGTGATGCCGCGCTGCGTCCGTTCACGGGCTGGTCGGTGCGTGAGGTGCTCTCCGGTGAGGAGGGTGACCACCCGCCGTTCGACCGGGTGGACGTGGTCCAGCCCGCCCTGTTCGCCATGGGAATCGGCCTCTCGGCGCTGTGGCGTTCCCTCGGGGTCGAGCCGTCGGCGGTGGTCGGTCACTCCCAGGGCGAGGTCGTTGCCGCTGTGGTGAGCGGTGCTCTCACTCTGGAGCAGGGCTCGCAGATCGTGGCGCAGCGCTCGCAGGCGGTCCTGGCCTGCGCGGGTCAGGGCGGTATGGCTCTGATCGAGCGCCCGGTGGCCGAGGTCGAGGAGTTCCTCGCCCCCTACGGTGATGCGCTGTCGGTGGCCGCGGTGAACACCTCCGGCTCGACGGTGATCTCCGGGCAGGCCGACGCGATCACGAAGATCGTCGCGGACCTGTCGGACCAGGGCGTCTACGCCCGCAAGATCAACGTGGACTACGCGTCCCACAACGCCCAGATGGACCCGCTGCTCCCCGCCCTTGCGGAGGGCTTCAAGGGGATCCGTCCGCAGTCCGCAGAGATCGCCTTCTACTCCACGGTGACCGGTCAGGTGGCCGACGGCGCCGAGCTGGACGGCACGTACTGGTGCCGGAACCTGCGTGAGCCGGTCCGCTTCGACCGGGCCCTGAACCAGCTCCTCGACGACGGCCACGGCGTGTTCGTCGAGATCTCGGCGCACCCGGTCCTGTCCATGCCGTTGACCGACGGCAGCGCGGAGCGCGGCGGCATCGTCGTCGGCTCGCTCAGCCGCCGCGACGGCACCCCGGCCCAGCTGCTGCGCAACCTCGGCCTCCTCCACGTCCAGGGCCACGACCTCGACTGGGACCTGGTCCTGGGCGCCGGAAGCCTCGTACCGCTCCCCTCGTACGCCTTCCAGCGCGAGCGCTTCTGGCTCCCCGTCTCCCAGGCCTCCGGTGACGCCGGCTCCCTGGGCCTGGAAGCCTCCCGGCACCCCTGGCTCGGCGCGGGCATCGAACTCGCCGACGCCGACGGCCACGTCTTCACCGGCCGCCTCTCGCTCACCGACCAGCCCTGGCTGCGCGACCACGGCGTCTTCGGCTCGGTCATCGTCCCCGGCACCGGCCTGCTCGAACTGGCCACGGCAGCCGCCCACGAGGCCGGGGCCGTCGGCATCGCCGAACTCACCCTCGCCGAGCCGCTGGTGATCGAGGACGCCGTACGCCTCCAGATCACCGTGGGCGCCCCGCACAACGGACGCCGCCCGATCACCCTCCACAGCCGCCCCGACGCTCCCGGCCGCGCCTGGACCCGCCACGCGAGCGGCGAACTGCTGCTCGACCCCGCCGGCCTGGATGCCCCCAGCACCCCGGACGGGTTCGCCGACCTCCGCAGCTGGCCGGTGGCCGGCGCCGAGCGGGTCGGCCTCGACGGGTTCTACGACCGCTTCAGCGCCCAGGGCATCGACTACGGCCCGGCCTTCCGGGGCCTGACCGAACTCTGGCGCAAGGGCAGCACGGCGTACGGGCTCGTACGTCTCCCCGACCCGGCCGCAGGCGCCGAGTACAACGTGCACCCGGCCCTGCTCGACACCGCCCTGCACGTGATGAAGGGCGCGACGGCGGGACAGGACGAACCCGAGGGCGCGCTGCTGCCGTTCGAGTGGACGGACGTCGAGCTGTTCGCGGCCGGCAGCGGAGAGCTCCGCGTCCGCATCGACGTGGAGCAGTCCGCCACCGGCCAGTCCGTCCAGGTCTGGGCCGCCGACGCGGCGGGCTCGCCCGTCGTCCGCGTCGGGGCGCTCCACCTGCGGCGGGCCACCGCGGACCAGCTGCGCGCCGCCCGTTCCACCGGCGCCCAGGACCTGCACCGGCTGGCCTTCCAGCCCGTACCGGCGGCCGCCGCAACCTCCGGGCGCCGCACGGCCGACCTCGTGGTCGGCGGCACCGGGGAACTCGCCTCGCTGCTCGGCATCGAGGCGGTGTCCGGCGTCGAGGCCCTGTCCGTCCGGCTGGCCCAGGGCGGCCCGGCACCCGCCCGAATCATCGTGGACACGACCGGCCGGGCGCCCGCCATGAGCCCGTCCGAGGCCGTGTTCCGCGGCGGCGAGTACGCACTCGTCCTGCTCCAGGCCCTGCTGGCCGACGAGCGGCTCGCCGGCACCGAACTCGTCTTCGTCACCCGCGGCAGCATCGGCGCCGCGGAAGGCGACCTGCTCGACGGACTCGCCTACGCACCCCTGTGGGGCCTGGTCAGGTCCGCCCGCGCCGAACACCCGGGCCAGAGCCTGCGCCTGGTGGACCTCGGCCAGGAGAGCACCAAGGACGCCGTCGAGACCGCCCTGGCCTGTGCCGACGAGCCGGAACTCGCCCTGCGCGGCGGACAGCTGCTGGCGGCCCGCCTGGTCACGGCCGCCCGGCCCACCGCCACCAGCACCGGCGCCGGCGAGATCCGCACGCTCGATCCGCAGGGCACCGTCCTCATCACGGGCGGCGTCGGGGAGCTCGGCCGCGAGGTCGCCCGCCACCTGGTCCGCCGGCACGGCGTCCGGCACCTCGTACTCACCTCACGGCGCGGCGCCGAGGCGCCCGGAGCCGCGGAACTCATACAGCAACTCACGGAAGAAGGCGCGGAATGCGTGCGGGTAGAGGCCTGTGATGTCGGTCGTCGCGATGACGTGGAGAAGGTGCTCGGTCTTGCTGAGGAGGGTCGGCCCTGGACGGCCGTCCTGCACCTCGCGGGCGTCCTGGACGACGGTGTACTCCTCGGCCAGGACGCACAGCGGCTCGCTCATGTGATGGAGCCCAAGATCACCGGCGCCGTCCACCTCGACGAGCTGACCGCCGGCCTGGGCCTGGACCTGGCCGCGTTCGTGTTCTTCTCCTCCGCCGCCGGCACCGTCGGCACGGCGGGACAGGGCATCTACGGCGCGGCCAACGCCTGCCTCGACGCGTACGCGGCCCGCCGCCGCTCCGAGGGCCGCCCGGTCACCAGCCTCGCCTGGGGCCTGTGGCACCAGGCCGGGGTCGGCATGACCTCGCACCTGGGCACGGCGGAACTGGACCGGATGCGCCGCCAGGGCATCGCCCCGCTCAGCTTCGAGCACGGCCTGGACCTGCTGGACGCGGCGCTCGCCCGCCCGGCCGGCAACTTCGTCCCCCTGCAGCTCGATCTGCGGGCCGCGCAGGCCGAGGTGGACCAGGGCAGGCCCGCCCCCGCCCTGTTCCGGTCCCTCGTACGGACCCGGCCGCGCCGTGCCGAGGCCCCGGCCGCCGCCTCCGGCGGGCCGGCCGGTCTGAGGGAGCGCCTGCTGGCGGTGCCCGACGACCAGCGGGCCGACCTGGTGACGGAGCTGGTGCTGCGCGAGGTGGCCGCCGTACTGGGCCTGACCTCGACCGGATCCCTCTCCCCGCAGGAAGTGCTCAAGGGCCTCGGCCTCGACTCGCTGATGGCCGTCGAGCTGCGCCGGCGCCTGGCGACGGCGAGCGGGGTACCGCTGCCCGCGACCCTCGCCTTCGACCACCCGACGCCCGAACACATCACGCGGCTGATCCTGAGCCGGCTGGACCTCCCGGCTCCGGCTCCGGCCGCGGCGGCGGATGCGGATGCGGCGGCGACGATCGGGGATCTCGGCGGCGCTGACAACGGCGCTCACAACGGCGCGGACGACGACGAACGGTCCGTCGACGACCTCAACGCCGAGCTCGACGCCCTGTTCGCGGCCGAGGGATTCGGCCTCGACTAGGCCCCTGCGCCAAGGCCTCACGGCCGCGCCACCGGGCACACCAGGCCTCGTTGACCCGGGCTCAAGTGTTTGCCGATTGGCTGATCCGGTCCCCGTGTTGTGTCCGCGGGGACCTGAAAGCTCGCGGTGGCCGCGCAGAGAGGCTCGATGGTGTCGAATACAAACCAGGACCGGATGCAGGCTGCCTTGCCGGCGATCCGCGCGTTGCAGAAGCGTGCGGCGGACCTCGAGGCGAAGCAGTCCGAGCCGATCGCGGTCGTGTCGATGGCATGCCGCCTCCCTGGTGGTATCGACACCCCGGAGGGCTTCTGGGAGCTGCTCGCCTCGGGCGGCGACGCCGTCGGCGGCCTGCCCTCGCGCTGGACCGGGCTGGACCTGTACGACCCGGATCCCGAGGCCGTCGGCAAGACGTACTCCCAGGACGGCGGATTCCTCGACGGAGCCGAGGACTTCGACGCCTCGTTCTTCGGCATCTCGCCGCGCGAGGCCGTCTCCATGGACCCGCAGCAGCGCCTCGTCCTGGAGGCCTCGTGGGAGGCCCTCGAACGGGCCGGCATCCGCCCGGACTCGCTGATGGAGAGCCGTACGGGCGTCTACCTCGGCACGATGAGCTCCGACTACGGCCACCTGGGCCGCGATCTGGACGCCCTCGACGGCTACGTGAGCACGGGCAAGGCGTCCAGCGTGGTGTCCGGCCGCGTCTCCTACACGCTGGGCCTCCAGGGCCCGGCCGTCACCGTCGACACGGCCTGCTCCTCCTCGCTGGTCGCCCTGCACCTGGCGGTGCAGGCCCTGCGGCAGGGCGAGTGCGAACTCGCCCTCGCGGGCGGCGTCACCATCATGAGCGCCCCCTCCCTCTTCGTGGAGTTCTCCCGCCTGAAGGGCATGGCGGCCGACGGCCGCTGCAAGTCCTTCTCGGCGGGCGCCGACGGCGCGGGCTGGGCCGAGGGCGTGGGCGTGATCGCCCTCAAGCGGCTGTCGGCCGCCCAGCGGGACGGCGACCGCGTATTGGCCGTGATCCGCGGCTCGGCCGTCAACCAGGACGGTCGCAGTCAGGGCCTGACCGCGCCGAACGGTCCCTCGCAGCAGCGGGTGATCCAGGACGCGCTGGCCGCCGCCCGGCTGACCCCGGCGGACATCGACGCGGTCGAGGCGCACGGCACGGGCACCTCGCTGGGCGACCCGATCGAGGCGGGCGCGCTCGCCGAGGTCTTCGGGCCGGGGCGCGAGGCGGACCGGCCGGTCTACCTGGGCTCGTCGAAGTCGAACATCGGGCACGCGCAGGCGGCTGCCGGTGTCATCGGTGTGATCAAGATGGTTCTGGCGCTGGAGCACGGCGTGCTCCCGAAGACCCTGCACGCCGAGGAGCCCAGCCCGCACATCGAGTGGAAGAGCAGCGGGCTCGAGCTGCTGAACGACGCGCGTGCGTGGGAGCGGGGCGCGGAGCGCACCCGCCGCGCGGGCGTCTCGTCCTTCGGCCTGAGCGGTACCAACGCCCACGTGGTGCTGGAGGAGGCCCCGGCCCGGGAGGCCGCCGAACCGGCTGCCGACGTGCCGGCCGGTCCCCTTCCGCTGGTCGTCTCCGGCCGTGACGAGGCTGCCCTGCGCGAACAGGCGGGCCGTTGGGCGGACTGGCTGTCCGGGCGCACCGAGCTTCCGCCGGCTGATGTGGCGGTGACGGCTGCCCGTCACCGTTCGCACTTCGAGTCGCGGGCGAGTGTGGTCGCGGCCGACACCGAGGGCCTGGTGGAGGCGCTGCGCGCGCTGGCCGAGGGCACTGCGCACGACGCGGTGGTGACGGGCTCGGCCGCGCGTCGCGGCAAGGTCGTCTTCGTCTACCCGGGTCAGGGCTCGCAGTGGGTCGGCATGGGGCGTGAACTCCTCGCCCGGAATCCGGTCTTCGCCGAGACCATCGACGCCTGTGATGCCGCGCTGCGTCCGTTCACTGGTTGGTCGGTGCGTGAGGTGCTCGCCGGTGAGGAGGGTGACCACCCGCCGTTCGACCGGGTGGACGTGGTCCAGCCCGCCCTCTTCGCCATGGGCGTGGGCCTTTCCGCCGTCTGGCGTTCCCTCGGTGTCGAGCCCTCCGCCGTTGTGGGTCACTCGCAGGGTGAGGTCGTCGCCGCTGTGGTGAGCGGTGCTCTCACTCTGGAGCAGGGCTCGCAGATCGTGGCCCAGCGCTCGCAGGCGGTTCTTGCCTGCGCGGGTCAGGGCGGTATGGCTCTGATCGAGCGTCCGGTGGCCGAGGTCGAGGAGTTCGTGGCCCCGTACGGCGAGGCGCTGTCCGTAGCCGCGGTGAACACCGCTGGTTCGACGGTGATCTCGGGCCAGGCCGACGCGATCGTGAAGATCGTGGCGGAGCTGTCCGAGCAGAACGTCTACGCGCGCAAGATCAATGTGGACTACGCGTCCCACAACGCCCAGATGGACCCCCTCCTCCCCGGTCTCGCCGCCGGCTTCGAGGGGATCGCTCCGACCGGTACGGACATCGCCTTCTACTCGACGGTGACCGGCCAGGTCGCCGCCGGCACGGACCTGAACGGCACCTACTGGTGCCGCAACCTGCGCGAACCCGTCCGCTTCGACCGGGCCCTGAACCAGCTCCTCGACGACGGCCACGGCGTGTTCGTCGAGATCTCCGCCCACCCCGTTCTGTCCATGCCGTTGACCGACGGCAGCGCGGAGCGCGGCGGGATCGTCGTCGGCTCCCTCGCCCGCCGGCACGGCGAGCCGGCCCAGTTGCTCCGCAACCTCGGCCTGCTCCACGTCCAGGGCCACAACCTGAACTGGGACCGGGTACTCGGCGCCGGCACCGGAAACCTCGTCCCCCTCCCCACCTACGCCTTCCAGCGTGAGCGCTACTGGCTCGAGTCCGACGAGCGGGCAGGCGACGTCCGTTCGCTGGGCCTCACCGCCTCGGCGCACCCCTGGCTCGGCGCGGCCACCGCGCTGGCCGACGGCGAGGGATACCTCTTCACCGGCCGGCTCTCCTCCGCGCAGTACCCCTGGCTCCGGGAGCACGCGGCCTTCGGTACGCCGCTCGTCCCCGGCACCGGCCTGCTCGAGCTCGTCCTCACCGCCGCCCACCACGTGGGCGCCCCCGGCGTCTCCGAACTCGTCCTCACCGAGCCGCTGCTGCTCGGCACGGACGGGGCGATCCGCCTCCAGGTCGCCGTCGGCGCCCCCGACAGCACCGGCCGCCGCCCCGTCGCGGTCTACAGCCTCCCGGAGAACGCCGCCGACGACGCCCCGTGGCGCCGGCACGCGGCCGGCTCCCTCTCCCACGCGCCGACCGCCGACAGCGACACCTTCGCCGAGCTGGCCCAGTGGCCCGTCCCCGGCACCCAGCCCGTCGACCTCGAAGGGTTCTACGACCGCCTCCGCGCCCGCGGCCTCGACTACGGCCCCGCCTTCCAGGGCCTGACCGAGCTCCACCGCGCCGGCGACACCGCGTACGCCCGGGTCCAACTGCCGGAGGGGCTGAAGGCCGACGAGTTCGGCATACACCCCGCCCTCCTCGACGCGGCCCTGCACGCCCTGGTCGGCGTCCAGGACACGAGCACCGGGACCGACGCCTCGCAGGTGCTGCTCCCGTTCGAGTGGACGGGCGTCGAGCTCCTCGCCGCCGGAGCCACCGAGCTCCGCGTACGCGTCGCACTCGACCCCCGGCAGAACAGCGTGCGCGTCACCGCCACCGATCCGTCCGGCCGGCCCGTCGCCCACGCCGACGGACTCCAGCTGCGCGCCGCGGGCGCCGAGCAGCTCAAGGCCACCGAGACCGTCGACCACCTCTACCAGGTCGCCTTCCAGGCCCCGCCCGTGCTGGAGGAGGCCCCGCAGGACGGCCCGACCTGGGTCCTGGGCGACGACACGCTCGGCTTCGACGCCGCCCACCCGGACGCGGACGCACTGCTCGCCGCCGTCTCCGCCCTCGGCACCGACGAGGACGCCCCGGACCGCCTCCTCGTCGACGCCACCCGCCTGATCGGCACGACCGCCCTCGCGGAGGCCACCGCCGGGCTGGAGCTGCTGCAGCGCCTCCTCGCCGAGCCCCGCCTCGAACGGACCGAGCTGATCTGGCTGACCCGGGGCGCGGTCCACGCCGACGGCCCCGTACGCGACCTCGTCCGCGCGGGCCTGTGGGGACTGCTGCGCACGGCCCGCAGCGAGCACGCCGACCGGGTGATCCGCCTCGTCGACATCGACGCCGAGCCGTCCGCCGTGGCGGCGGACGTGGCGCGCGCCCTGTCGGTCACCGGTGAGCCGGAGCTGGCGGTGCGCGGTGGTGAGATCCGGGTGGCGCGTCTGGTGCGTGCGGAGGTCGGCGGTGAGCTGCCGGAGTTCGCGGCGGACGGATCCGTCCTGGTGACGGGTGGTACCGGTGAGCTGGGTCGGGCGGTTGCCCGTCATCTGGTGTCGGTGCACGGCGTACGGCATCTCGTACTGACGTCCCGGCGCGGTATGGAGGCTCCGGGGGCCGGCGAGCTGGTGGCCGAGCTGGAGTCGGCCGGCGCCGAGTCCGTACGGATCGTTGCGGCCGATGTCTCCGACCGCAGCCAGGCGCAGGCCCTCCTGGCGGCGCCCGAGCGCCCCTGGACGGGCGTGTTCCACCTGGCTGCCGTACTGGACGATGGTCTGCTGGTCTCGCAGGACGCGGAGCGTCTGGCCCGGGTCTGGCAGCCGAAGGCGGAAGCCGCGCTCCACCTCCACGAGCTGACGCAGGGTCTGGACCTGGCCGCGTTCGTGCTCTTCTCCTCCGCCGCCGGCGTCCTCGGCGGCGCGGGCCAGAGCAACTACGCCGCCGCGAACACCTTCCTGGACGCCCTGGCCGCCCAGCGCCGTGCCGACGGACTTCCCGCGACGAGCCTGTCGTGGGGACTGTGGCAGCAGGCCGGGCAGGGCCTCACTGCCACCCTCGGCCAGGCCGAACTCGCCCGGCTCCGCCGCCAGGGCGTCGCCGCTCTGAGCGAGGCACAGGGCCTGGCGGCCCTGGACGCGGCCCTGGCTTCGGCCCAGCCGCACCTGGTCCCCGTACGTCTCGAACTCACCTCGCTCCAGCGCGAGCTGGACGGGGGCGCGGCGGTTGCGGCGCTGTTCCGCGGTCTGCTGCGCGCCCGACGCCAGCGGGCCGGGCAGTCCGCCGGCACGCCGACCGGCCTGCGCGACCAGCTGGCCGCCCAGCCCGAGGCCGAGCGGCTCACGTCGCTGATCCGGCTGGTGCAGCGCGAGGCGGCCGTGGTCCTCGGTGTCGCGACCGCTGACGGGATCGGTGCGCAGCAGGTCCTCAAGGAGCTCGGGATCGACTCCCTGATGGCCGTGGAGCTGCGTCGCCGCCTGTCGTCCGAGACCGGGGTCACGCTGCCCTCGACGCTCGCGTTCGACTACCCGACGCCGACCGCCATCGCCGGCCTGCTGCTCGACAAGCTGGACCTGACCACCGGCAAGGCCAAGGCGAAGGCCAACGCGCTGCGCCACACCGCGACCGCCCCGGCGGCCGACGACCCGATCGCGGTCGTGTCGATGGCCTGTCGCCTGCCCGGCGGGATCGACACCCCGGAGGGCTTCTGGGAGCTGCTCGCCTCCGGCGGCGACGCCGTCGGCAGCCTGCCCTCGCGCTGGGACAGCCTCGGGGTCTACGACCCCGACCCGGAGGCCGTCGGCAAGAGCTACTCGCGCGAAGGCGGCTTCATCCAGGACGTCGAGCGCTTCGACGCCTCGTTCTTCGGCATCTCGCGGCGCGAGGCCGTCTCCATGGACCCGCAGCAGCGCCTGGTCCTGGAGACCTCGTGGGAGGCCCTGGAGCGGGCGGGCATCCGCCCCGACTCGCTCAGCGAGAGCCGCACCGGCGTCTACCTCGGCGCCATGACCTCCGACTACGGGCACATGGGTCACGACCTGGACGCCCTCGACGGCTACACCAGCACGGGCTACGCCTCCAGCGTCGTCTCCGGCCGCGTCTCGTACGCGCTGGGCCTCCAGGGCCCGGCCGTCACCGTCGACACCGCCTGCTCCTCCTCGCTGGTGGCCCTGCACCTGGCGGCGGGTGCCCTGCGCCAGGGCGAGTGCGAACTCGCCCTCGTCGGCGGCGTCACCGTCATGAACAGCCCCGCTCTCTTCGTGGAGTTCTCCCGTCTGAAGGGCATGGCTCCGGACGGCCGCTGCAAGTCCTTCTCGGCGCAGGCCGACGGCGCCGGCTGGGCCGAGGGCGTCGGCATCCTCGTCCTCAAGCGGCTGTCCGCCGCCGAGCGCGACGGGGACGAGGTCCTGGCCGTGATCCGCGGCTCCGCCGTCAACCAGGACGGCCGCAGCCAGGGCCTGACCGCGCCGAACGGCCCCTCGCAGCAGCGGGTGGTCCAGGAAGCCCTGGAAGCGGCGCGCCTGACCCCCGTCGACATCGACGCGATCGAGGCGCACGGTACGGGCACCTCGCTGGGTGACCCGATCGAGGCCGGCGCGCTGGCCGAGGTCTTCGGCCCCGACCGGGAGGAGGACCGGCCCGTCTACCTGGGCTCCTCCAAGTCGAACATCGGGCACGCGCAGGCCGCCGCGGGCGTGGTCGGCGTGATGAAGATGATCCTCGCCCTCCAGCACGAGACCCTGCCCAAGACCCTGTACGTCGACGAGCCCAGCCCGCACATCGCATGGGACGGCAGCGGCCTCGAGCTGCTGAACGAGGCGCGCCCGTGGGAGCGGGCCGCGCGGCGCACCCGCCGCGCGGGCGTCTCCTCCTTCGGCCTGAGCGGTACGAACGCCCACGTGATCGTGGAGGAGCCGCCCGCGGCGACTCCCGTGCCGGGCGCCACCGCCGCTGCGGATGCACCGCTTCCGGTGGTCGTCTCCGGCCGTGACGAGGCTGCGCTGCGCGAGCAGGCGGGCCGTTGGGCGGACTGGCTGTCTTCCGGGCGCACTGACCTTCCGCTGGCTGACGTGGCGATCACTGCCGCCCGCCACCGTTCGCACTTCGAGTCGCGGGCCAGTGTCGTGGCCGCGGACTCCGCCGGGCTGGTGGAGGCGCTGCGCGCGCTGGCCGGGGGCGACTCCCACGACGCGGTGGTGACCGGGGCCGCGCGTGAGCGCGGGAAGGTCGTCTTCGTGTACCCGGGCCAGGGCTCGCAGTGGGTGGGCATGGGCCGTGAACTCCTCGCCTCCAGTGCCGTGTTCGCGGAGACGATCGACGCGTGTGATGCCGCTCTGCGTCCGTTCACGTGCTGGTCGGTGCGTGAGGTGCTCTCCGGTGAGGAGGGTGACCACCCGCCGTTCGACCGGGTGGACGTGGTCCAGCCCGCCCTCTTCGCCATGGGAATGGGCCTGTCCGCCGTCTGGCGTTCGCTGGGCGTGGAGCCTTCTGCGGTCGTCGGCCACTCGCAGGGCGAGGTCGTCGCCGCTGTGGTGAGCGGTGCTCTGACTTTGGAGCAGGGCTCGCAGATCGTCGCCCAGCGCTCGCAGGCGGTTCTCGCCTGCGCCGGCCAGGGCGGTATGGCCCTGATCGAGCGCCCGCTGGCCGAGGTGGAAGGGTTCCTCGCCCCCTACGGCGACGCCCTGTCCGTCGCCGCGGTCAACACCACCGGCTCGACGATCATCTCCGGTGTGGCGGACGCGATCACCAAAATCGTCGCGGAGCTCTCCGACCAGAACGTCTACGCCCGCAAGATCAATGTGGACTACGCCTCCCACAACGCCCAGATGGACCCCCTCCTCCCCGATCTCGCCGCCGGCTTCGAGGGCCTGGTCCCGTCCCGGACGGACATCGCCCTCTACTCCACGGTGACCGGCCAGGTCGCCGATGGCACCGAGCTGGACGGCACGTACTGGTGCCGGAACCTGCGTGAGCCGGTGCGCTTCGACCGGGCCCTGAACCAGCTCCTGGACGACGGCCACGGCGTGTTCGTCGAGATCAGTGCCCACCCGGTGCTGGCCATGCCGTTGACCGACGGCAGCGCGGAGCGCGGCGGCATCGTCGTCGGCTCCCTCGCCCGCCGGCACGGCGAGCCGGCCCAGTTGCTCCGCAACCTCGGCCTCCTCCACGTCCAGGGCCACGACCTGAACTGGGACCGCGTCCTCGGAACCGCCACCGGCAGCCTCGTACCGCTCCCCACCTACGCCTTCCAGCGCGAGCACTACTGGCTCGAGGCCGCCAAGCCCACCGGCAACGTCCGCTCCGTCGGCCTCGACGTGCCCGAGCACCCGTGGCTCGGCGCGGTCACCGCGCTGGCCGACGGCGAAGGACACGTCTTCACCGGCCGGATCTCGCTCGCCGAGCACCCCTGGCTGGCACAGCACGCGGCCTTCGGGACCGTACTCGTCCCCGGCACCGGCCTGCTCGAACTGGCCCTCACCGCCGCCCACCACGTCGGCGCGGAGTCGGTCGAGGAGCTCACCCTGCTGGAGCCGCTGACCCTGACCGAGGACTCGGCCGTCCGGCTCCAGGTGGTGGTCGGCCCGTCCGACGCCACCGGCCGCCGCCCGGTCACCGTCTACAGCCGTCCGGACGAGACCTCCGACTCCGGCTGGCGCCGCCACGCCACCGGCGAACTCGCGGAATCCGCGGAGGCACCCGCCCCCGCCGACGCCGAGGCGTTCGCCGAGCTGGCGCAGTGGCCGGTCGCGGGCGCCGAGTCCGTCGATCTGAACGGTTTCTACACGGGCTTCCGTGAGCGCGGCCTGGACTACGGTCCGGCGTTCCAAGGTCTGACGGAGCTGTGGCGCAAGGGCGACACCGCGTACGGACTCATCCGTCTGCCCGAAGGCTTGGCCGCTGACGACTTCGGTGTTCACCCGGCCCTTCTCGACGCCGCGCTCCACACCCTCATGGGCGTACGCGGCCAGGACGAGAACGACCGGCAGGTACTGCTCCCGTTCGAGTGGACCGGCGTCGAACTCCTCGCCGCCGGTGCCACCGAGCTCCGCGTGCGGATCGACCTGGACGACACCCGCACCAACACCCGCATCTGGGTCGCCGACCCAGCCGGGCAGCCCGTCGTCCGGGCCCGCGGCCTCGCGATCCGCGAGGCGAGCGCCGAGCAGATCCGGGCCGGCGAGCGGGCCGAGCACCTCTACCGCGTCGACTTCGCCGCCCGCGGCGCGCTGGCGCACGAGGACGCCCCGGCGGGCGGCACATGGATTCTCGGCGACAACGCCGGGATGTTCGCAACATTGGAGGCCGACTATGTGGCTGATGTGGATGTACTCCTTGCCCAGATCGATGAGCGGGCCGAACTACCCCTTCGACTGGTACTGGATGCGACGCGAGGGATAGGGCACGGCGCGCAGCAGCAGACCGCATCCGCTCTCGGAACGCTCCAGCGTCTGCTCGCAGAACCCCGGCTGGCCGGGGCCGAGCTCGTCTGGGTGACCCGCTCGGCCGTGGACACGGGCGACGGTGTAGCCGACCTGGCCCACGCCCCGCTGTGGGGCCTGGTCCGGGCGGCCCGCGCCGAACACGCCGACCGTGTGATCCGCCTCATCGACCTCGGCCCCGACGGCGGAGCCGATGACGCCCTGCTGCCCCAGGCCCTGTCGGTCACCGGTGAGCCGGAGCTGGCGGTGCGCGGTGGTGAGATCCGGGTGGCGCGTCTGGTGCGTGCGGAGGTCGGCGGTGAGCTGCCGGAGTTCGCGGCGGACGGATCCGTTCTGGTGACGGGTGGTACGGGTGAGCTGGGTCGGGCGGTTGCCCGTCATCTGGTGTCGGTGCACGGCGTACGGCATCTCGTACTGACGTCCCGGCGCGGTATGGAGGCTCCGGGGGCCGGTGAGCTGGTGGCCGAGCTGGAGTCGGCCGGCGCCGAGAGCGTACGGATCCTCGCGGCCGATGTCTCGGACCGCAGCCAGGCCGAAGCACTCCTGGCAGCGCCCGAGCGCCCCTGGACGGGCGTGTTCCACCTGGCTGCCGTACTGGACGATGGTCTGCTCGTCTCGCAGGACGCGGAGCGTCTGGCCCGTGTCTGGCAGCCGAAGGCCGAAGCAGCCCTTCACCTGCACGAGCTGACGCAGGGCTTGGACCTTGCGGCGTTCGTGTTGTTCTCCTCGGCTGCCGGTGTTCTCGGTGGTGCGGGTCAGAGCAACTACGCGGCGGCGAACACCTTCCTGGACGCTCTCGCGGCCCACCGCCGTGCCGATGGCCTTCCCGCGACGAGCCTGTCGTGGGGACTGTGGCAGCAGGCCGGGCAAGGCCTCACTGCCACCCTCGGACAGGCCGAACTCGCCCGCATGCGCAGGCGCGGCATCGCCGCCCTCAGCGAACCGCAGGCCCTGGCGGCCATGGACGCGGCCCTGGCTTCGGCCCAGCCGCACCTGGTCCCCGTACGCCTCGAACTCACGCCGCTGCAACGCGAGCTGGACAACGGCGGCGACGCCCCCGCCCTGCTGCGCGGCCTCCTGCGCGCCCCGCGCAAGCGCGCGGGCGGCGAGGCGGCGACCGGCGGGAACGGACTGCGGGAGCAGCTGACCGCCCTGCCGGAAGGCGAGCGACTGCCGCGGCTCGCCCAGCTCGTGCAGCGCGAGGCAGCCGTGGTACTCGGCGCCTCCGGCACCGCAGGCGTCGGCGCGCAGCAGGTACTCAAGGAGCTCGGCATGGACTCCCTGATGGCCGTCGAGCTGCGCCGCCGCCTCTCCGCCGAGACCGGCATCTCGCTGCCCTCCACGCTCGCCTTCGACTACCCGACGCCCACCGCCATCGCCGGCCTGCTCCTCGACAAGCTGGCCGTGGGAGCCGGGGGAGCGGCACGGACCGGACAGCGTGTGACGAAGAACCAGATCGACAACCTCGTGGAACTCCTGCGTTCCGCGACACCGAAACAACTCGAGGAGCCGGGCCTGGCCGCCGGGCTGCTGGCCCTGCGGGACGGCCTGGCCAAGGCCTCCGCCGCGTCCGGACCGGCCGACGCAGCAGAAGCCGCCGAGACCGAAGCCGAACTCGGCGGCGACAGCACCGATGACCTCCTTCAGTTCCTGGATCGCAAGCTTGGAGTGAGTGAATGAGCGCGTCCGAAGTCGAGAAGCTCGAAAAGCTCGAGGCGTACCTGCGGCGCACGGCGAACGCGCTCGTCGAGACCGAGAAGGAACTCAACGCCGAGCGGGCCTCACGTACGGAGCCGATCGCGGTCGTGTCGATGGCCTGCCGCCTGCCCGGCGGGATCGACACCCCGGAGGGTTTCTGGGAGCTGCTCGCCTCCGGCGGCGACGCCGTCGGCGGCCTGCCGTCCCGCTGGGACAGCCTCGGGGTTTACGACCCGGACCCGGAGGCCGTCGGCAAGAGCTACGCCCGCGAGGGCGGCTTCATCGACGGAGCCGAGGGCTTCGACGCCCCGTTCTTCGGCATCTCGCCGCGTGAGGCGCTGTCGATGGACCCGCAGCAGCGGCTCGTCCTGGAGACCTCGTGGGAGGCCCTCGAACGGGCCGGCGTCCGCCCCGACTCGCTCAGCGAGAGCCGTACGGGCGTCTACCTCGGCACGATGAGCTCCGACTACGGCAACCAGCAGGGCCACGACCTCAACGCCCTCGACGGGTACAGCACCGGCAACGCGAGCAGCGTCGTCTCGGGCCGCGTCTCCTACACGCTGGGCCTCCAGGGCCCGGCCGTCACCGTCGACACCGCCTGCTCCTCCTCGCTCGTCTCCATCCACCTGGCCGTCCAGGCCCTTCGCCAGGGCGAGTGCGAGCTCGCCCTGGCCGGCGGCGTAACCGTGATGAGCACCCCGGCGCTGTTCGTGGAGTTCTCCCGGCTGAAGGGCATGGCGGCCGACGGCCGCTGCAAGTCGTTCTCGGCGGGCGCCGACGGCGCGGGCTGGGCCGAGGGCGCGGGCGTGATCGTCCTGAAGAAGCTGTCGGCCGCGCAGCGAGACGGAGACCCGGTCCTGGCCGTCATCCGCGGCTCCGCCGTCAACCAGGACGGCCGCAGCCAGGGTCTGACCGCCCCCAACGGCCCCTCGCAGCAGCGCGTCATCCACGACGCCCTGGAAGCGGCCCGGCTGACCCCCGCCGACATCGACGCGATCGAGGCGCACGGCACCGGCACCCCGCTCGGCGACCCGATCGAAGCGGGCGCGCTGGCCGAGGTCTTCGGCCCCGACCGGGACGGGAAGCGTCCCGTCTACCTGGGCTCCTCCAAGTCGAACATCGGGCACGCGCAGGCGGCTGCCGGTGTCATCGGCGTGATCAAGATGGTCCTCGCGCTCGAGCACGGCGTGCTCCCGAAGACCCTGCACGCCGAGGAGCCCAGCCCGCACATCGAGTGGAAGAGCAGCGGGCTCGAGCTGCTGAACGACGCGCGTGCGTGGGAGCGGGGCGCGGAGCGCACCCGCCGCGCGGGCGTCTCGTCCTTCGGCCTGAGCGGTACCAACGCCCACGTGGTGCTGGAGGAGCCCCCGACGGCCACCCAGGCCCCGTCCGGCGAACCGACCGGAGCAGCACCGCTTCCGGTGGTCGTCTCCGGGCGCGACGAGGCTGCGCTGCGCGAGCAGGCGGGCCGTTGGGCGGACTGGCTGTCTTCCGGGCGCATTGAGCTTCCGCTGGCTGACGTGGCGGTGACGGCTGCCCGGCATCGTTCGCACTTCGAGTCGCGGGCGAGTGTGGTGGCGGCCGACTCCGCCGGTCTGGTGGAGGCGCTGCGCGCGCTGGCCGAGGGTGACTCGCACGACGCGGTGGTGACCGGGAGCGCGCAGGAGCGCGGCAAGGTCGTCTTCGTCTACCCGGGTCAGGGCAGCCAGTGGGTCGGCATGGGCCGGGAACTCCTCGCGCAGAACCCGGTCTTCGCCGAAACGATCGATGCGTGTGACGCGGCTCTGCGTCCGTTCACTGGTTGGTCGGTGCGTGAGGTCTTGGCGGGGGAGGAGGGTGACCACCCGCCGTTCGACCGGGTGGACGTGGTCCAGCCCGCCCTCTTCGCGATGGGTGTGGGCCTCTCGGCGGTCTGGCGTTCCCTCGGGGTCGAGCCTTCGGCCGTCGTCGGTCACTCGCAAGGTGAGGTCGTCGCCGCTGTAGTGAGCGGTGCTCTCACTCTGGAGCAGGGCTCGCAGATCGTGGCCCAGCGATCCCAGGCGGTTCTTGCCTGTGCGGGCCAGGGCGGTATGGCTCTGATCGAGCGCCCGGTGGCCGAGGTCGAGGAGTTCCTCGCCCCGTACGGCGAGGCGCTGTCCGTAGCCGCGGTGAACACCTCCGGCTCGACGGTGATCTCGGGCCAGGCCGACGCGATCACCAAGATCGTCGCCGAGCTGTCCGAGCAGAACGTCTACGCCCGCAAGATCAACGTGGACTACGCGTCCCACAACGCCCAGATGGACCCGCTGCTCCCCGCCCTTGCGGACGGCTTCACGGGGATCGTCCCGACCGGTACGGACATTGCCTTCTACTCGACGGTGACCGGCCAGGTCGCCGATGGCACCGCCCTCGACGGCACGTACTGGTGCCGCAACCTCCGTGAGCCGGTGCGCTTCGACCGCGCTCTGAACCAGCTCCTCGACGACGGCCACGGCGTGTTCGTCGAGATCTCCGCCCACCCCGTCCTATCCATGCCGTTGACCGACGGCAGCGCCGAGCGCGGCGGGATCGTGGTCGGCTCCCTCGCCCGTCAGCACGGCGAGCCGGCCCAGTTGCTCCGCAACCTCGGCCTGCTCCACGTCCAGGGCCACACCCTCGACTGGGATCGCGTACTCGGCGCCGGAAGCCTCGTACAGCTCCCCTCGTACGCCTTCCAGCGCGCGCAGTACTGGATCGACACCCCGAAGACCTCGGGCGACGTGCGCGGGGTCGGTCTCGACGTCTCCGACCACCCGTGGCTCGGCGCCGTCACATCCCTCGCCGACGGAGAAGGGCACCTCTTCACCGGCCGGATCTCGCTCGCCGAGCACCCCTGGCTGGCCGGCCACGCGGCCTTCGGCTCGGTCCTCGTCCCCGGCACCGGCCTGCTCGAACTGGCCCTCACCGCCGCCCACCACGTGGGCGCTCCCGGGGTTGCCGAACTCGTCCTCACCGAGCCGCTGTTGCTCGGTACGGACGGCGCCGTCCGCCTGCAGGTCGCCGTCGGCGCGCCCGACAGCACCGGCCGCCGCCCGGTCACCGTCTACAGCCGGCCCGAGGGCAGTGACGAGGAATGGCGCCGTCACGCCACCGGCGAACTCGCGGAAGCCGCAGACGTCACCGACCCCACCGAGGGCGACACGTTCGCCGAGCTGGCCCAGTGGCCGGTCGCGGGCGCCGAGTCCGTCGATCTCGACGGTTTCTACGAGGGATTCCGCGCCCGCGGCCTGGACTACGGGCCCGCATTCCAGGGCCTGACGGAACTCTGGCGCAAGGGCGACACGGCGTACGGACTCATCCGTCTCCCCGAAGGCCTGACCGCCGACGACTTCGGCGTTCACCCCGCCCTCCTCGACGCCGCGCTCCACACCCTCATGGGCGTACGCGACGAAGAGGCACGGCAGCGCGTGTTCATGCCGTTCGAGTGGACCGGCGTCGAACTGCTCGCCGCCGGTGCCACCGAGCTCCGCGTACGCATCGACGTCGCGTCCGGCGTGGACGAGCACCTCGCCCTCACCGTCGCCGACGGCGCCGGCCACCCCGTCGTCCGCGCCCGCGGCCTCGCGATCCGCGAGGCGAGCGCCGAGCAGATCCGGGCCGGCGAGCGGGCCGAGCACCTGTACCACGTCGAGTTCCGCCCCACCCGGACCCCGGGCGACGCGGAGCCGGCCGGCGAGACCTGGGCCCTCGAGGCCGACGCCGCGATCGCCGCCGCCCTCGGCGCGCACGTGTTCGCGGACGTCGACGCGCTCCTCACCCACCTCGCCGAAGGAGTCGACGCCCCGGCCCGCGTCCTCGTGGACGCCACCGGCGACGCTCCTGCCGCCGACGCCCGCGAGCTGACCGCCTCCACGCTCGGAACCCTTCAGCTCCTGCTGGCCGAGCCGCGCCTCGAACAGACCGAGCTCGTCTGGCTGACCCGCTGTGCCGTCGACGCGGGCGACGGAGTGGCCGACCTGGCCCACGCCGCCCTGTGGGGCCTTCTCCGGGCGGCCCGCGCCGAGCACGCCGACCGCGTGATCCGCCTCGTCGACCTCGGCAACGACCGGGCCCGGGACGACCTCGCGCTGGCCCCGGCCCTCACCCTCACCGACGAGCCCGAAATCGCTCTCCGCGACGGGGAGATCCGTACCGCCCGCCTCGTCCGCACGGCCAAGGCGTCCGACGCACCGCGCCTGAACCCCGACGGTTCCGTTCTGGTGACGGGTGGTACGGGCGAGCTGGGTCGGGCGGTTGCCCGTCACCTGGTGACCGTCCACGGCGTACGGCATCTCGTACTGTCGTCCCGGCGCGGCCCGGAGGCTCCGGGGGCCGCGGATCTCGTCGCCGAACTGGAGGCGGCCGGCGCCGAGACCGTACGGATCCTCGCGGCCGATGTCTCCGACCGCACCCAGGCGGAAGCCCTCCTGGCGGATACGGATCGCCCCTGGACGGGCGTGTTCCACCTGGCCGCCGTACTGGACGATGGTCTGCTCGTCTCGCAGGACGCGGAGCGTCTGGCCCGTGTCTGGCAGCCCAAGGCGGAAGCCGCCCTTCACCTCCATGAGCTCACGCAGGGCCTGGATCTGGCTGCCTTCGTTCTGTTCTCCTCGGCTGCCGGTGTTCTCGGTGGTGCGGGTCAGAGCAACTACGCGGCGGCGAACACCTTCCTGGACGCCCTGGCGGCCCACCGCCGGGCCGATGGCCTTCCGGCGACGAGCCTGTCGTGGGGTCTGTGGCAGCAGGCAGGCCAGGGTCTGACCGCCGCCCTCGGCCAGGCCGAACTCGCCCGCATGCGCCGCATGGGCATCGGTGCGCTCACCGAGCAGCAGGGCCTCGCGGCCCTCGACACCGCCCTCGGCTCCCCGCACCCGCACCTGGTCCCGGTCAAGCTCGACCTGGTCACCCTGCAACGGCGCCCCGACGAAGTGCCCGCCCTGCTGCGGGCCCTCGTCCGTGCCCCGAAGAAGCGCGTCGGCGGGGCGGCAACCGCTCCCTCCGGCCTGCGTGAGCAGCTGGCGGCGCAGCCGGCGGCCGAGCGGCTGTCGTCGCTGGTCCGGCTGGTGCAGCGCGAGGCCGCCGTGGTCCTGGGCGTTGCGACCGCCGACGGGATCGGCGCGCAGCAGGTCCTCAAGGAGCTCGGCATCGACTCCCTGATGGCCGTCGAACTGCGGCGCAGGCTGTCTTCCGAGACCGGCGTCCCGCTTCCGTCCACGCTCGCCTTCGACTACCCGACGCCCACCGCCATCGCCGGCCTGCTCCTCGACAAGCTGGACCTGACGACCGGCAAGCCCAAGCAGAACCAGAAGTCGAAGACGCTCCGGCACGCCCCCGCCCCGGCGGCCGACGACCCGATCGCCGTCGTCTCCATGGCCTGCCGCCTCCCCGGCGGCATCGACACCCCCGAGGCGTACTGGAACCTCCTCGCCTCGGGCAGCGACGCGATCAGCGAACTGCCCTCGCGCTGGGACAGCCTCGGGGTCTACGACCCGGACCCGGAGGCCGTCGGCAAGAGCTACGCCCGCGAGGGCGGCTTCATCGAGGCCGCCGCGGACTTCGACGCGGCCTTCTTCGGAATCTCGCAGCGCGAGGCGCTGTCGATGGACCCGCAGCAGCGCCTCGTCCTGGAGACCGCCTGGGAGGCCCTGGAGCGGGCCGGTATCCGTCCCGGCTCGCTCAGCGAGAGCCGTACGGGCGTCTACCTCGGCGCGATGAGCTCCGACTACGGCGAGCAGGGCCGCGAACTCGACGCGTTCGACGGGTACGTGAGCACGGGCAACGCCTCCAGCGTCGTCTCCGGCCGCGTCTCGTACGCGCTGGGCCTCCAGGGCCCGGCCGTCACCGTCGACACCGCCTGCTCCTCCTCCCTCGTCTCCCTCCACCTCGCCGCGAGCGCCCTGCGCCAGGGCGAGTGCGAACTCGCCCTCGTCGGCGGCGTCACCGTCATGAGCACGCCCCGGCTGTTCGTGGAGTTCTCCCGCCTCAAGGGCATGGCCCCCGACGGCCGCTGCAAGTCCTTCTCCGCCCTGGCGGACGGCGCGGGCTGGTCCGACGGCGTCGGCATCCTCGTCCTCAAGCGGCTGTCCGCCGCCGAGCGCGACGGGGACCGCGTCCTGGCCGTCATCCGTGGCTCGGCCGTCAACCAGGACGGCCGCAGCCAGGGCCTCACCGCCCCCAACGGCCCGGCTCAGCAGCGCGTCATCCTCGACGCCCTGGAAGCGGCCCGGCTGACCCCCGCCGACATCGACGCCGTCGAGGCGCACGGCACCGGCACCCCGCTCGGCGACCCGATCGAAGCGGGCGCGCTGGCCGAGGTCTTCGGCCCCGACCGCGACGAGAACCGTCCCGTCTACCTGGGCTCCTCCAAGTCGAACATCGGGCACGCGCAGGCTGCCGCCGGTGTCGCGGGCGTCATGAAGATGATCCTCGCCCTCCAGCACGAGACCCTGCCCAAGACCCTCTACGTCGACGAGCCCAGCCCGCACATCGCCTGGGACGGCAGCGGCCTGGAACTCCTCCGCGACGCCCGGCCGTGGACCCGGGAGGCCGCGCGCACGCGCCGCGCGGGCGTCTCCTCCTTCGGCCTCAGCGGCACCAACGCCCACGTCGTCCTCGAAGAGCCCCCGGCCGCCGTTCCGGCCCCGCCCGCCACGGCGACCGGAGCAATCGCAGCGACCGGAGCGACCGAAGCGACCGAAGCGACGGAACCGGCCATAGCGACCGAAGCGACCGAAGCGACTCAAGCGACCAACGCACCTCTTCCCCTGGTCCTCTCCGGCCGCGACGAGGCGGCCCTGCGCACGCAGGCCGCCCGCTGGGCCGACTGGCTCGAGGGCCACCCCGACGTGCCGCCGGCCGACCTCGCGTACACGGCGGCCCGCCACCGCACGCACTTCGAGCACCGCGCTGCCCTCACGGTGACCACCACCGCCGAAGCGGTCACCGCGCTGCGCGCCCTCGCCGACGGCCGCACCCCCGCGGGCGCCGCCGAAGGCACCGCCGCCGACGGCCCCCTCGCCGTACTCTTCACCGGCCAGGGCAGCCAGCGCCCCGGCATGGGCCGTGCCCTGCACGCCGCCCTGCCGGTGTTCCGGCAGGCCTTCGACGCGGTCTGCGCCGCGCTCGACCCGCACCTGGACCAGCCGCTGGCCGCGCTCGTCCTCGGCGGCTCCGCACTCGTCCACGAGACCGAGTACGCCCAGCCCGCCCTGTTCGCCGTCGAGACTGCGCTCTTCCGCCAGTGGGAGGCCTGGGGCGTGCGCCCCGCCGCGGTCGCCGGCCACTCCATCGGCGAACTCGCCGCCGCCCACGTCGCCGGGGTCCTCACCCTGGACGACGCGGCCCGCCTGGTCGCCGCCCGCGGCCGCCTGATGCAGGCCTGCGAGCGCGGCGGAGCCATGGCGTCCGTGGAAGCCTCGGAGGCCGAGGTCATCGAGGCCCTCGACACCCTCGAAGTGCGGGCGGGCGCCGCCCAGCGCATCTCGATCGCCGGCATCAACGGGCCCGCGCAGACCGTCGTCAGCGGTGACGAGGCCGCCGTGGCCGCCGTCGCCGGCTGGTTCACCGAACTCGGCCGCCGCACCCGCCGTCTGACGGTCTCCCACGCCTTCCACTCCCCGCACATGGACGCCATGCTCGACGCCTACCGGCAGGTGGCCGAGGAGATCACCTTCGCGGCCCCGCGGATCCCGGTCGTCTCCACGGTCACCGGCACCCGGATGGGCCCGGACCTCGCACCGGGCGAAGGCCTGCGCTCCGCCGCCTACTGGGTCCGGCAGGTCCGCGACGCCGTGCGCTTCCTCGACGCGGTACGGACCCTCGAGGCCGACGGCATCGGCCGCCACCTCGAATGCGGCCCGGGCGCCGTGCTGGCCGCCATGGGCGCCGCGTGCGTCACCGACCCCGCCGTGTTCGTCGCCTCCCAGCGCGCGCCCAAGGACCCCGACCAGGCCCCGGACGAGGTCCGCGCCCTCGTCGAGGCCCTCGGCGCGCTGCACGTCAGCGGCCAGGAACCCGACTGGGATCAGGTCTTCACCGACCGGCCCGCCCCCGCCCGCGCGGCCGAACTGGCCGCAGGCCTGCCCACGTACGCCTTCCAGCGCGAGCGCTTCTGGCTCGAGCCCGCCCGCGGCACCGCCCGCGGCGCCCGCGATACCGGTCTCGTACCGGCCGGGCACCCCTGGCTCGCCGCCGTCCTGACGCTCGCCGACGGCGAGGGCCAGCTGCTCTCCGGCCGGCTCTCGCTCGCCGACCACCCCTGGCTGGCCGACCACGCCGTCTTCGGCAGCGTCCTCGTGCCCGGCACCGGCCTGCTCGACCTCGCGCTGGCCGCCGCCCGGGCCGTCGGCTCCGAGCGGGTCGCCGAACTCACCCTCGCCCAGCCGCTCGTCCTCGCCACCGGCGAACCCCTGCGGCTCCAGGTCAAGGTCGGCGCCCCGGATGCCGAAGGACGGCGGAAGATCGCCGTCCACAGCCAGCCGGAGGCATCCGCCGACCCGGCCGCCTGGACCCTGCACGCCTCCGGCGAACTCGCCGACGACCCCGCCGCCGAGACCCCCGAGGGCCTCGCCGAACTGGCCCACTGGCCGGTCCCGGGAGCCGAGCCCGTCGCACTCGACGGCTTCTACGAGCAGCTCGGCGGCGAGGGCCTCGCCTACGGCCCCGCCTTCCGCGGCCTGACCGCCCTCGCCCGCCAGGGTGACGTCGCCTACGGCCACGTCACCCTGCCCGAGCCGCTGCGCCAGGGCGTCGACGGCCACGGAGTGCACCCCGCGCTCCTGGACGCGGCCCTGCACGTCCTGGCCGGCGTCACCCCCGGATCCGAGCAGCCCGAGGGCACCGTGCTGCTCCCCTTCGCCTGGACCGACGTCACCCTGTACGCCACGGACAGCACCGAACTGCGCGTCCGCATCGCCCTGGACCCGCGGGAGCCCGCGGACGACGCGCGGTCCGCCGCCGCCGGCCTCGGCGCGACCGTCCTGGTCACCGACGCCACCGGCGAGCCCGTCCTGTCGGGCGCGCTCCAGATCCGGCAGGCCTCCGCCGAGCAGCTGAAGGTCACCCGCTCCGAAGGCGACCACCTCTACCGCGTCGACTTCCAGCCGGTGGCCGAGCCCGCCCAGGCCGCCGCCCCGCGGCCCGCGACCACCCTGGTGATCGGCGGCACCGGAGCCCTCGCCGAGACCCTCGGCGCCACCTGGTCGGCGGGCCCCGAGCCGCTGCTCGCCGACGGGCCCGCCCCCGAGCGCATCGTCGTCGACGCGACCACCACCGGGCCGGCCGACGCCGCCGAGCCGGCCACCCTGGCCGCGCTGGACCTCGTACAGCACCTGCTCACCGAGAAGACCGCGGAATCCGAGCTGGTCTGGATCACCCGCGACGCCGTCGCGGCCCGCCCCGAGGACACCGTGTCCGATCTCGCCCACGCCCCGCTGTGGGGCCTGGTGCGGGCCGTGCGCGGCGAGGTCCCCGACCGCACCCTGCGCCTGGTCGACCTCGACACCGCCACCCCCGACCGGGAGGCCCTCGCCGCCGCCCTCGCGACCGGCGACGAACCCGAACTGGTCCTGCGCGGCGGCGCCCTGTTCGCCCCCCGGCTCGTGCGCACCACGCGCGCCACGGCCGCCCACGGCGGCGAGGCCCTCACCCCGCCCGCCGGCGACGGACCCTGGCACCTGGACATCCGCGAGAAGGGCAGCATCGACAGCCTCGAACTCGTCACCGTCCCGGCAGCCGGCCCGCTCGGCCCCCACGAGGTACGCGTCGCCGTCCGCGCCGCGGGCATGAACTTCCGCGACGTCCTCAACGCGCTCGGCATGGTCGCCACGCCCAAGCTGGGCCTGGAGTTCGCCGGCACCGTCCTCGAGACCGGATCCGCCGTCACCCACCTGCGCCCGGGCGACCGGGCCATGGGCCTCGCGCTCGGCGCCTTCGGCACCGAGGTCCGCGGCGACGGCCACCTCATGGCCGAGCTGCCCGACACCCTCACCTTCGAGGAGGGCGCGACGATCCCGCTCGCCTTCCTCACCGCGTACTACGCCCTCACCGACCTCGGAGCGCTGCGCCCCGGCGAGAAGCTCCTCGTCCACGCGGCGGCCGGCGGCGTCGGCATGGCCGCCGTCCAGCTCGCCCACCACCTGGGTGCCGAGGTCTACGGAACGGCCAGCCACCCCAAGTGGGACGCGCTGCGCGCCCTCGGACTGCCTGACGAGCGCATCGCCTCCTCCCGCGACACCGCCTTCGAGCAGCGGTGGCTGACCGCCACCGGCGGGGCCGGCTTCGACGCCGTGCTGAACTCCCTCGCCGGGGAGTTCACCGACGCCTCGCTGCGCCTGCTGCCGCACGGCGGCCGCTTCCTGGAGATGGGCAAGACCGACATCCGCGAAGCCGCCGCCGTCGCCGCCGCCCACCCGGGCGTCGCCTACAGCGCCTTCGACCTGATGTCGCTGGAGCCCGAGCACCTGCACCGGATGCTCACCGAGCTGTCCACCCTGCTCGCCGACCGGGTGATCGCCCCGCTGCCCTACCTCGCCTACGACGTACGGGAGGCCCCCGCGGCCTTCCGCCACATGGCGCAGGGCCGCCACACCGGCAAGCTGGTCCTCACCGTCGGCCGGGCGCTCGACCCGGAAGGCGTCGTCCTGCTCACCGGCGGCACCGGCGAACTCGGCCGCAACCTGGCCGCGCACCTGGTCGCCGAACACGGTGTCCGCCACCTCGTCCTGACCTCCCGCCAGGGCATGGCCGCTCCCGGCGCGCAGGATCTGGTGGCCGACCTCGAAGCCGCCGGCGCGGCCGGCGTGCGCATCCTGGCCTGCGACGTCTCGGACCGCGACGCGGTGGCCGGCCTGCTCGCCGAGGCCGGCAGCGAGCGCCCGCTGACGGGCGTGGTGCACCTCGCGGCCGTGATCGACGACGGCGTCGTGCACAACCAGACGCCCGAGCGGTTCGCCCGCGTCCTCGCCCCCAAGCTGGCGGGAGCCCGGCACCTGCACGAGCTCACCCGCGAGCTGGACCTGGCCGCCTTCGTCCTGTTCTCCTCGGTCGCCGGCACCCTCGGCTCGCCGGGCCAGTCCAACTACGGCGCCGCGAACGCCTTCCTGGACGCCCTCGCCGCCCACCGGCACAAGCTCGGCCTGCCCGCCACCAGCCTCGCCTGGGGCCTGTGGGCGCAGGGCGGCGCCGGAATGACCGCGCAGCTCGGCGAGGCGGAACTCGCCCGGATGCGCCGCCAGGGCGCCCAGGCCCTGACCGCCGCCGAGGGCCTCGCCCTCTTCGACGCGGCCCTGGCCCGCCCCGAACCGCACCTGGTGCCGCTCAAGCTCGACACGGCCCGCCTCGCGTCCGACGACTCCGGGGCGCGCCCGCCGGCCCTGCTGCGGGCCCTGGTCCGTACGCAGCCCAGGAAGGCCAAGGAGGCCGCCGAGCGCGGTTCGGCCTTCCGGGACCGGCTGGCCGCCCTGCCCGGCGAGGAACGCGAGGCGGAACTGCGCAAGTTCGTCCAGCAGGAGGTGACCGCGGTCCTTGGCCTGTCCGGCAGCGTCCCGCTCGACAAGCCCATGCGGGAGTTCGGCTGGGACTCCCTGATGGCCGTCGAGCTCAAGAACCGCCTCGCCCGCCACACACAGGTGGCCGTCCCCAACACGCTCGCCTTCGACTACCCCACGCCGCGCGCCATCGCCGGCTACCTGCACGGCAAGCTCTCCTTCGACGGCTTCGGCGGCGCACCGCAGAGCGCGGCCGTCGCCGACACCCCGCCGCAGGACCCGGCCCAGGCCGCCCAGTGGGCGGTGGCCCGGATCGGCGTCGAACGGCTGCGCCAGAGCGGCCTGCTGGACCGGCTGCTGGAACTGGCCGCACCCGCCACCGCCAAGGCCGAGGCCCCGGCCGACGCCCTGCAGACCGCCCAGGAACTGACCGACGACGAGATGGACGCGGCCCTGGACGCGGTTCTCGGCGGTATCTGACCCCCGGGGCCGGCCTCCCCCCGGGCCGGCCCCGGGCCCCTTCCCCCCACCGCGGTTCCCCGCCGCGAACCCGACCGACAACCCCTCAGCGCGCCGTCCTCCTCACGGCCCGCCTGGGCAAGCGCCACGAGGTCCAGCGGCCTGCACCCGTCGCCGCGCGGGCCCGCAAGCTGCCGTCCCTGTCCTTTCAGCCGTTCCGCGCGTCGGGCGCCTGGGCCTCTTGAGATCCTCACCAGGGTGAACGCCGGTGATTCCGGCAGGCACCACTACGCGGCACCACTCTGCGTTCCTGTTTTGTCGACCGCCGTCACTCCGGGAGCCGCTTTGTTGTTTGTGGTTGGTCTACCGGCCCGTGTGCGTTCTTTGATGCCCTCGGGCAGTTTGACGGTCTTGCCGACGTCGTGGCGGTTGGCAGGGTGTCGGTTCTTGGGGCCGGGAGGGCGGCCGGGTCCTGGCCGGGATGGTTTCGGTGTCTGGGCCGGCAGGCCGGGTTCGGGCGGAGGTTCCTGAATCCCTGGCGGACGCGGGTCGGGGTCAGTCGACCGTGGGAGACGGGCCGTTCCCAGGGGTGGCGGAGATCGGGGGCGGTCTTGCGGGGGAGGCGGAGTTGGGTGTGGGCGGCGATGACCAGCCAGACACCTCACGTTCCTCCGCCGTCAAACCAGTCGAGCCGCGTCCTCGAACAATGGCCTCGGGGTAGTGGCTAGAGGCATCGAGGCCAAGTCCAGCGAAGACATCCGCTCGGCGCCCGTGGCGCGTCACCAACGGCTCTTGTGTGACAGCGGCCATGAAGGCGCCGAGCACCGCCGCTCTCTGGAAAGGTCTGTTGACCGGGTCGAATGAAGGCATCTGCTCCGGCGCCCGCACGACCGCCATTCTCGGTGTTCATGGGACCTGGACACTCACGTGATCACCAGCACCGTGCCTGCACTCGTACCCGGCCCCGACCTCCCGGCAGACCAGGGCAACCCGCCACCAGCCCACCGAATCACGGCACTTCACGCCGAACCATCTTCACGCAAAGGCCCTGGGATTCCACCCCTCACCGGCGCATTGTTCCAGGCGAATCCAAGTGGAATCCGATGATGATGCGAGGGAAATTCAAGCGGTACTCGGGCGGTCCGCCCCCGGTCAGAGCAGCCGGAATTCCGGTGCGCCGTGCGACGGTGCCGCGCGCAGACGGAAAGGGCTGCCGCGGGCCTCCTGGCGGGAGGTCCGCGGCAGCCCCGGCAGCGCGGCGGGAAAGCCGCGTGTCACCCGGTCTTGCGCCGGAAGTACCGCTTCTGTCCGGCCGGGCCGCTCATGCCCTTGACCCTCAGACGGCCGTCCTCGTGCGCCTGCCGCGCCCGGCTGTCGTTGCCCTTGCGCTCGAGGGCCTCACGGAATTTCCGGCGGGCGTCGTTCTCCTCGACATTGCTCTGCGGCGTATCGGTCATACATACCTCCTGGACGCGATGTGCAGCACGGCCGGCCTGACAGGGACGTCCGGGACTGGCGAGCCATCTTTTTGTTGGGGGAAAGGAATTCGGCCTATGCCGGGTCGGGCACGAGACCGCCGGCGGTGAGGTCCGTCCGCTCGGCCTTCCCGGCGGGCCCGGCCTCCGCGTCCGCCGGCTTGCTGCGGGGCAGCAGCGGGGCGAGGGCGGCGGTCAGCAGGAAGGCGGCGACGTTGTACCAGAGAGTGAGGGAGACGGCGGAGCTGAAGTCGGCGGCTCGCGCCGCGGCCGTCCCCGCGGTGTCCGGGCCCACGAGCCCGAAGAGGACGGCCCCGACGACCGCGATGCCGATCGCGGCACCGAACTGCGTGGCGGCGTTGACCACGCCGGACCCGGCGCCCGCGTCCTCGGGGGGCAGGTCACCGAGCACGGCCGTGGCGAGGATGGGCGTGCTCAACCCCATGCCCAGGCCCATGAGGAAGGCCGTGCCGGCCACGTACGGCCACGTCAGTCCAGCGCCCTGGGTGTGCACGACGCCGATCGCGGCCAGGGAGCTCAGCGCCATAATGAGGGCGCCCGCCGCCACGAACAGGCGTTCCCGGGTGGCCCCGAAGCGCCAGCCGAGCTGGAACGTGGCGACGATGCCCAGCGGCCACGCCGCGATGGCGAGTGCCGTGTCGCCCACCGACCAGCCCAGACCGAACTGGAGGTGGTAGGTGAGCACGAAGGAGAACGAGGTGATGCCGGTGAACGCGAGCAGGGTCACGACCAGGCCGGCGGAGAAGGAGCGGTGGCGGAACAGGGTGGGGGGCACGAGAGCGGAGCCGTTCTTCGCCTGCCTCCTGCGCTCGTGGACCACGAACGCGAGGAACAGTGGCACCGAGGCGGCCAACACCACGAACATCCAGGCGGGCCAGCCCTGTTCGCGGCCCTGGACGAGCGGGAACATCAGGCTCAGAGAGGCCGCGGTCAGCAGGACCACGCCGGGCATGTCGAGCTGCGGGCGCTCGTCGGCGCGGAAGGAGGGCAGCGACCGGGCTCCGAGGATCAGCGCGAGAATCCCGATCGGGACGTTGACGAAGAACACCGTCCGCCAGCCGAGGCCCATCAGGTCGAGGTCGGTGAGCAGACCGCCCAGCAGCGGTCCCCCGATGCTGCCGAGGCTGAGCAGACCGCCCACCAGACCGGCGGCCAGGGCCCACTCCTTGCGGTCGAATGTCCGGACGATGACGGCCATGACTTGGGGAAGCATGAGGGCGGCCATGAACCCCTGCGTGAAGCGGCCGGCGATCAGCATGCCCGGGGAGACGGCCAGACCGCACAGGGCGGACGCCACGGTGAACAGGGCGACACCGGTCATGAAGACCCGCTTGGCCCCGAAGACGTCACCGAGTCGCCCCCCGGTGATCAGGAACATGGAGAAGGCGAGGGCGTAGCCGGCCATGGTCCACTGTGCGGAGGCGAAGCCGATCTCCATGTCCCGCTGGATGCTGGGCAGGGCGACGGTGACGATGTTGGCGTCGAGGCCGTCGAGGAAGGAGGCGATGCCGAGTACGCCCAGGGCGACCCATCGCGCGCGTCCGGACTGTGCTGTGTCTGTCACGTGATCAGCTCCTGGGAGAGGGGTGGGGGGTGGCGCGGTCCCGCCGGACCTGCCGCGCGGCGCTCCCGCCGTGCCGCCGCCCGGGGGCGGCGGCAGGCCGGGTTCACACCTCGAAGACGGCGCTCGCCCAGCTCATGCCGCGTCCGACGGCGGCCAGGGCGACGTGGTCGCCCTGCCGGAGGGCGTTGTGCTCGACGTCCCGGGCCAGGGCGAACAGCGGGTCGGCGGCACCGAGGTGCCCGTAGTCCTCGGCGAGCGGCAGGTTGGTGCGCTCCGCGGGGAAGTCCAGGGCTGCGACGAGTCCCGCCATCGCCGGCTGGTTGTCGAAGGGCAGGTTGAGCCGGGCCAGGTCGGTGAAATCGACACCGGCCCGCTTGCAGGCGCGTTCCACGACGAGCCGGTACTGGGCGCGGGAGTGGGCGCCGAACGCGGAGATCTTCTCGTGGTCGTCGCCGAAGTACTCCTTCACCTCGGCGATGCCCCGTACTCTCGGTGCGCCGCCCGCCGCGCCAGGCGTGCCGAAGGGGGCCGCCGCGCCTCCCGCGTCGAGGCGGAAGAAGTCGACGTAGGTGCCGTCCGTGGTGATGTCGCTCGCGCGCCAGCGCAGCCGGTCGTGACCGCGGCGGGCGACCGCCGCGACTGCACCGTCCGAGAAGCAGCCCGCCCCCGTCTCCAGCCGGTTCCAGTAGGGCTCGGCGACGCGGCTGGCCGCGACCACCACGGCCGTCCGGTACTCGGGATGGGTGGCGAACTTCCCGGCAACCAGGTCGAACGCGGCGACGCCCGACGAGCACGCCTGGGTCAACAGGACCGCCTCCGCGCCGTCGGCGCCGAGCCGGTGCAGGAGGCTCGCCGCCGCGTCCCAGTACAGGTACTCGGTGATGTCGGTGACCGCGAGGACCAGCAGGTCGATGTCGCCGGCGTCCGTGCCGGCGGCGTCCAGCGCCTTCCGTACAGCCCGGTACGACAGGTCCGTCAGGCCCACCCCTTCGGGACACCGGTGCATGTAGCGGCTCGCGTAGGTGCGGACCCGCTCGATGTCCTCGGTGTACTCGGCGGCGACGTCCAGCACCGGTACCTCGTCGCCGAGTTCGTAGCCGAGCGCCATCAGGCCGAAGCTCATGTGATCTCCTTGTCTGGGGCCCCTCCGGGCCGTGCCGCTACCAGGTGACCGGCAGCCGGTGCACGCCGTAGATGGCCATGTCGGTACACAGGGGTATCTCCTCGGCCGGAACAGCCATCCGCAGGCGCGGGAACCGGCGCAGCAGGGCGGCGTACGCGATCCGCAGCTCGACCCGTGCGAGATGGTGTCCGAGGCACTGATGCACGCCGTGCCCGAACGACAGGTGGCCGCCCGGCTTCCGCCCGGGGTCGAACCGCTCCGGGTCGCCGTCGAAGCGCCGCGGATCGCGGTTCGCGGCCGACAGGGAGAGCACGAGGCACTCACCGGCCGAGATCCGGTGGCCGCCCAGGTCGACGTCGGTCAGCGCGGTCCGCATCAGCCCCGCCCGGAAGAGCGGGAGGTACCGCAGCAGTTCCTCGACGGCGCTGTCGAGGAGGTCCGGCTCGGCCCTCAGCCCGGCCCACTGGTCCGGATGGCTCAGCAGGGTGTAGACGCCGAGTCCGAGCATGCTCGCCGTGGTCTCGTGGCCGGCGATCAGCACCACCAGCGCCACGGTCGCGATCTCCTGGTCGGAGAGCTCGTTCCCTTCGATCAGGCCGCTGATCAGGTCCGCCCCGGGCGCCGCGCGTCTGCGCGGCACGAGCCCGCCGAGGTAGGCGAGCATGCCGGCGTACGCGCCGTGGGTCTCCTCCTGCGTGGAGTCCAGCCGGAAGAAGGTGGCCACGTCGTGACGGAACATGTCCTGCTCGGCGTACGGCACGCCGAGGATCTCGCAGATCAGCAGCGTCGGGATCGGGACGGCGAACTCGGCGACGAGGTCGGCTCCGCGCCCCGCGGCCTCCAGCGCGTCCAGCCGCTGCTCGACGATCTCCTCGATCCGGGGCGCCAGTTCCCTGATCCGTCGCGCCGTGAAGTGCTTGGTGAGGAGCTTGCGGTAGCGGGTGTGCTCCGGTGGGTCCATACCGATGAACTGGCCGGGCTCCGCGGGTGTGATCCTCTCCGTGCCGAACGGGTGGTCGAAGGCGGCGTGGTGGTGCAGTTCCTGCCGTGCGCTGAACCGCTGGTCGGCGAGGACGGACCGCACCAGGGAGTGGCTGGTGACCAGCCAGCCCCTGTGCCCGTCCGGGAACAGCATCGGGGTGACGGGGTCCCGGTCCCGGAACACCCCCAGTTCGAGGGGTGGGTCGAGAGGCGAGGGCCGCTCTGTGGGCAGCTTGACCGGCTGGCACAGGGTGTTGCGCACGTCCTACTCCATCTCGCTGGCATCTCGGAGGCCCCTCCAGCTTCGCGACGAGCCCTGGACACGCGCTCGAGCCGACCTCGAGCGGCGCCGCCGGGCCGCCGGGCCGCGCCCGGCCCGGCCCGGTCAAGTCCCCCCAGTACGGCGTCGAGCGCCTTGTCCATCTCCTCGGCCGTCAGTTCCCCGGCGGCCTGGAGCGCCTCGCCGGCGTCGGCGGGGGCCGGGACCCCCTCGGGCCGTGCGAGCTCCAGCAGCCGGTCGAGCAGACCGCTCTGCCGCGGCAGAGCGGGGCTGACACGGTCCAGTGCCCACTGGGCGGCCCGCACCGGGTCCTGCGGCGGTGCCTCACCGGAGGCGGGCTCGTCGAAGGACAGCCGCCCGTGCAGGAAGTCGGCGATGGCCCAGGGCGTCGGGGCCAGGGCGTCCAGGAAGGCGTTGGCCGCTCCGTAGTTGCCCTGGCCGGGCGAGCCCAGAGTGCCCGCCACGGAGGAGAACAGCACGAAGGCCGCCAGGTCCAGGTCCCGGGTCAGTTTCTGCAGGTGCCAGGCGCCCATGAGCTTGGGCGCCAGGACCCGCTCGAACCGCTCCGCCGTCTGATTGCGCACGACTCCGTCGTCGATCACGGCCGCGAGGTGCACCACGCCGGTCAGCGGGTGCTCGCGCCCGGCCTCGGCCACGGCCGCGGCGACCTGGTCGCGGTCCGCCATGTCGCAGGCCACGATCCGTACGGACGCGGCGCTCGCCTCGGCCAGTTCGGCCGCCAGCTCCGCCGCGCCCGGCGCCGCCGAGTCCTGACGCGACGTCAGCACCAGGTGGCGCACGCCGTGCCGGCCGACCAGGTGGCGGGCGACCTGACGGCCCAGCTCACCCGTGCCCCCGCTGACCAGCACCGTGCCGTGGGTCGAGCACGCGCGGGACCGTGAGGACGATCTTGCCGGTATGCCGTCCCGACGCCATGTGGCGGAACGCGCCGGGCGCCTCCCTCACGTCGTACGCGAGGTGCGGCAGGGGCTCGATCGTGCCGTCCGTGAACTCCCCGGCGAGCGAGTTGAGGACCACGTCCACACCCGTGCCTCCGGTACCGGTCAGCCACTGCGCCTCGAAGGCCGTGTCGCGGGACGAGGCGATCCGCTCGTCGGGCAGCCCGAGGCCGCGCAGCGTCTGCCACTTGGCCCGGCCGGCCGTGCCGTAGACCTCGGCGCCCAGGTGGTGGGCAAGTTGTACGGCGGCCATGCCGACACCACCCGCCGCCGCGTGGACGAGCAGTTTCTCCCCCGCCTTCAGGTCGCCCAGCTCGGTGAGCGCGTAATAGGCGGTGAGGAAGGCGAGCGGGATCGTCGCACCCTGCTCGAAGGTGAGCGTGTCGGGCAGCCGCGCCATCAGATGACCGTCGCCGCGCACCTCCGTGCCGAACGCGCCGAGCGCCAGACCCATCGTGAACAGGGCTGGCCGGGCTGGATGTTCGCGCTGGCCGCCGCCTCCGCGCTGCTCTTCGTCGCGTTCGGCGTCCAGCAGGGGCGCAGGCACCGCCGCGACGGATCCGCCCTGGTCCCGCCGACCCTGTTCGCCCACCGCTCGTTCCGGGTGGGCGTCGTCGTGGTCATGCTGGCCTTCTCCGGCATCACCTCGTTCTTCCTGGTGCTGACCTACCACATGCAGCTCGGCCTCGACTGGTCCGCGCTGCGCACCGCCCTGGTGACGGTGGCGTTCCCGATCGGCATCATGGCGACCTTCCAGATCGCCTGGCGCAAGGGCACCGCCAACGGGCGCAAGTTCGTCGCGATCGGCACGTCCGTGATGACGCTCGGCACCCTCGCCATGATCCTCGCGGTGTCGAGCCAGGGCGCTGGCATCGACTGGTACCACGTCGCGGGCGCCGAACTGATCGTGGGCCTCGGCATGGGCCTGTGCTCGCCGATCCTGACCAACGTGGTGCTCGGCGACATCCCGCCGCAGGACGCCGGAGCCGGCTCCGGCGTGGTCAACGCCGTCATCCAGTTTCGGTACGGCCGCGGGCATCGCCATCGTCGGCGTCATCTTCTTCAGCCTCACGGGCAGCGAGGTCGCGGGCGCGGACCGGGCCGACCGCTTCTGCGACGCCACCTCCGTGACGCTCTGGTACAACGTCGCCGTCTTCACGCTCGTCGCCCTCCTCAGCCCGCTCCTGCCCGCCTCGAAGACCCCTCAGGCCGAGCCGGAGACGACATCCACGGAGCCCGCCGCACAGACCGCGGCGCCCGCCACGAAGGACCGGCTCCTCCTTGACACCGCCTGACCCCGGAAATGGCGAATTCCATTGCCTGGAGTCGTGAATGCGGGGTCGTCATTCCAGCAATTCTGTGCCAGACTTTTTCTGTCGATTGATTGCAGGAGGTACGTATGACTGACAAGTCGTTCGACGGTGGCGTTGCAGAAGATGCCAAGGAGAAGTTCCGCGAGGCGCTGGAGCGCAAGTCCAACGCAACGCGCGCCCGCACGGCTCACGAAGAGGGCCGCATCAAGGTGAAGAACATGAGCGGTTCGGCCGGCCAGAAGCGGTATTTCCGCAGGAAGACTGGTTGATCAAACCCGACTCCACCCCCCATGGGTCGCCGCGGTCCATTCCACTGGAATGGACCGCGGCGGCTTTTTGCGTGCCCGCAATATCCACTCGAATCACGCTCGAATTCGACTCGAATTGCGCTTGGATTTCAGTGGAGAATTGAACCCGGGGCGATGCGTTCCGGCCATGATCGCAAGTGTTCGCGAGTCATTCCGTACGCATTCCCGTGCGGAACCCGAGGCGGGCTGTAGCGCCCGGGCCGATCCTGGAGTGTCCGGCACCAGGCGCTTCCCGGTGCGACCGTCGAAAGGGGCTCCCCATGATCATCGTCGAGGAACGTCCGCTGCTGACCGCCCCCGCGGTGGGCGTCACGCCCGCAGGGGAACACCCTGCCGACCCGCCGGCGCACACGGACTCCCCGGACCGCGCGGACTCTTCGAGTCTCACGGACCGTGCGGACCGCACGGAGCTTCCCGGGACGACCGCCGCCGAGGACACCTCGACGGCCCTCGCCATGGCCTCGATCCGGATCTCCCGGGGCAACCCCACCGCCGAGGAGACGGCCGCCCTGGCCGCCCTCCTCACGGCCCGCCTGCGCCTGCTCAACGAGGCCCGGCAGCCCGCGCCCTCCGCCCCGCGCACCCGCAAACTCCCCACCCAGCCCTGCCGGCCGTTCCGCGCACCGGGCGCCTGGGCTTCCTGACTTCGTCCAGCCGGCTGTCTATCCGGGGTCTGAGCCCGGCGTGGCAGCGCTGCCTGAGGTCGTCGCAGGTTTCGCGTGGAGGATCTCGCGGGCCTGCTCCGCGGCCCGGGTGATGCTCTCGGAGACGAAGTCGACGAAGCGGGCGATGTTCTCGAGGCGGGTGGCGGCCGGGGTGTCAGGGCCGAGGATGCCCACCCCCTGCCGTGCGGTCTCGGCGAGCTGAGCGGTGGAGCGCGCGCTGGCGATCATCGACTGGTACCACACGTCGTCGTCGACGATGTAGCGCTCGCGGCGGCGTTCGTCGCGTTCCCTGCGGACGAGGCCCTGACTCTCCAGGAACGCGATCGCTTTGGAGATCGACGCCGGGCTGACCGCGAGGCGCTGGGCGAGCGCGGACGCGGTGAGGCTGCCCGCGTCCGTGGTGTAGAGGGACACCAGTACCCGGGCCGTCATCTTGGGCAGGCCCGAGGCCATGAGGAGGGTCGTGAACACCTCCTCGTACGCGCGCACGGCCTCGGGGTCGCGTCCGTGGGCCTGCACCGGAACCTGCTGCCCTCGGGGTGCGGTCTGCTTGCGCCGGTGGGCGCGGTGTCCGGTGGCTCGGTGGGCCAGATCGGCGCGGTAGCCGGCGGGGCCGCCGTTGCGCATCACCTCGCGCGTGATCGTCGAGGTCGGACGGTCCAGACGTCTGCCTATCTCCGCGTAGGCGAGCCCGTCGGCCACCCCCATTGCGATCTGCTGACGTTCCTGCTGAGTGAGCCGGCCTCCCGGCATCGCGATCCCCCCTCGTGGTTGCCTGACGCCCCCAGCATAGCGTTCACTCCTACTCCAATGCAACGGTCGAGACGGCTCTCGTTGCGTTGAAATCGAAACTATTGCAACGATACTTAGCCTCTGACCTGCATTAATGCTAATGTTGCGCAACGAATATGTTGCTCAAACAGTGAAGGCAACGTAGCGTTTTCGACATCAGAAACAACGAGCCGAAGGACAGCATCATGCAGAAGTTCGACACCCCCGCCCCGATCGCCGCCGTTCTGGACATCCCCGCGGGACTCATCCGGTTCATCGCCGCCGACCGGGCCGACACCACGGTCGAGGTCCGGCCCGCGAACGCTTCCAAGAGCCGTGACGTGAAGGCGGCGGAGCAGACCACGGTCGAATACGTCGACGGCGTGCTGCGGATCGCAGCCGCTCCGGCGAAGAACCGGGTCCTGGGCCACTCCGGTTCCGTCGAGGTGACGGTCCAGCTGCCCGCCGGTTCCCGTGTCGAGGCGAAGACGGCCGCCGCCGAACTCCGGGGCGTGGGACGGCTCGGTGACGTCACCCTCGAGGCCGCGCAGGGCTCGATCAAGCTCGACGAGACCGCGGGCGCCCGCCTCACCCTCCTCGCCGGCGACGTCTCGGTCGGCCGCCTGGGCGGCCCCGCCGAGATCAGCACCGCACAGGGCGACATCCGGATCGCCGAGGCCGTGCGCGGCACGGTCGTGCTGCGCACCCAGGCCGGCGACGTGTCGGTCGGCGCCGCCCGCGGCGTCTCCGCCTCGCTGGACGCGGGCACCGGCCTCGGCCGGATCAGCAACGCGCTCAAGAACACCGACGGCGCCGCGGAGCTGAGCATCCACGCGACCACCGCCCACGGTGACATCACCGCCCGCAGCGTCTGAGCGGCTCCTGCGACCGCGACCGCGACCGCGACCGCGACCGCGACCGCGACCGCGACCGCGACCGCGACCGCGACCGCGACCGGGGCCGCGACCGGCCCGGGCTACAGCCGGCGCAGGAGGGCGGCCCGGTCGACCTTGCCCTGCCTGGTCAGGGGCAGCTCGTCGAGCGCGATGATGCGCGCGGGGACCATGTACGACGGCAGGACGGTCCGCAGGGCGCGTGCGACCTCGGCCTTCGAAAGCGGCTCGGCCGTCGGCACGTAGAAGGCGGCCAGCGACCGCCCGCCCCGCCCCGTGGGCGCCACCACCGACGCGGCCCGGACGCCCGGGCACTGGAGGAGGGCGCTCTGCACCTCGCCCAGTTCGATCCGGTAGCCGCGCACCTTGACCTGGTCGTCGAGGCGGCCCAGGAACTCCAGGTCGCCGCCCGCCAGCCAGCGGGCGCGGTCACCGGTGCGGTACATGCGCTCGCCGGGGCGTACGGCTCCCGGGTCGGGCAGGAACTTCGCGGCGGTGAGAGGGGCGGCCGCGGCGTAGCCCAGGGCGACGCACGTGCCGGCGATGTACAGATCGCCCTCCTTGCCCAGGGGGCAGGGCCGCAGCTCGCTGTCGAGCACGTAGTAGCGGGCGTTCTGCATCGGTTTGCCGTAGGGGATGCTCGGCCACGCGGGGTCGACGTCCCGCACCCGGTAGTCGTTGGACCAGACGGTGCACTCCGTGGCGCCGCCGAACGACACCACCTCGGCGTTCGGGAACGCGGCACGGATCTGGTCCGGGAGCGGCACCGGGATCCAGTCGCCGCTGAGCAGGGCCAGGCGGAGCGTGTCGCGCCCGGCGGGCTCGCGGGCCTGGACGAAGGGCATGACCATGGCCAGGGAGGCGGGCGCCGAGTCCCAGATGGTGATGGCCTCCCGTTCGAGCAGGTCCACCAGCGTGTCCGGCTCGGCGAGTTCAGCCGCCGACGCCAGCCGTACGGTCGCGCCGGCGGCGAGCACGCCGAACATGTCGTAGACCGAGAGGTCGAAGCAGAACGACGTGACGAACAGGAGCTTGTCGGCGGGCCCGACCCCGTAGGTGCGGTTCACCCAGTCGATGAGGTTCACCGCCGACCGGTGGGAGACGCAGACGCCCTTGGGCGTACCGGTCGAGCCCGACGTGAAGATGGTGTAGCAGACGTCGTCGGCCGTCGGGCCGGTGGTGAGGGGATCGGCCGGCCGGAGGCCGACGTGATGGCCGGTCCACAGCGGCTCACGCGGCGGCGCCGCACGGTCGCGGGACACCGCCGCACGGCCGCGCGACGGCTCGACGCGGATGACGGCGTCGTAGCGCTCGGCCAGTTCGCCGGTGAACTCCCCGGCCCGGCGGCGGTGGACGTCCGCGCGGGCCACCCCGGGCAGCAGTTCGGGCAGCCGCTCGACGAAGCGGGGCGGCACCCGGAGGCCGGAGTGGGCGCCGAGCCCGGGGTCGACGAGGTCGGCGAGGACGATGACGCCGTCGTCGGCGAGCAGCCCGAGGAGCGAGTCGAGGACGCCCGTCAGGTGGTCGAGGTCCGGCAGGAACTGCACCGTACTGGCCAGCACGACGACGTCGAACGGACCGCTCACCCGCTCGGCGGCCTCGTGCGCGAAGCACACCACGCCTTCGACCTCGCCCCCGGCGCGGGCCCCGGTCTCCTGGCTCCTGGCCACGGACACCGGTGAGGGGTCGACGGCGACGTAGCGGGACGCCTGCGGTGCCAGGGCCTCGACGATCAGACCGGATCCGCACCCGATCTCCAGGACCGAGGGCCGCTCGGCGGACGTCGCGGCCCGTACGAACCGTGCCACGTGGTCCTGGTAGCCCCGCAGGTCATCCGCGGTGAAGGGCCGCTGCGAGCGGCGGGTGTTGAAGCCCGCGGCCTCGAGCGGGTCGGGGGAGCCGGACAGGTAGTCGAAGAGGTCCGCGACGGCCTCGCGCCGGAAGGTGGCCGACCAGGAGAACTCCTCGGGGATGCCGGGGCACAGCACGTGCCGGAGCGAGGGCACCTCCCACCGGAACTCCTGTACGGAGGGCAGGGACGCGCGGTCGGTCAGCACGGCCGCCACGTCGAGCTGGTCGAGCAGCCCGACCACCCGGGAGGCCGGCCACGCCGGGTCGAGCGGCACGTAGGAGGCGCCGGCCTTGAGCACCGCGAGCATGCCGACGAGGGCCGAGGCGTCACGCTCGCCGTACACGCCGACGGCCGAGCCCCGGCCCAGTCCCAGCTCGCGCAGCAGCCGCGCCAGCCGGTTGGAGTGGCGGTCCAGTTCGCCGTGGGTGATGACCTGCTTGTCGGAGGTCACGATCGCCGGCCGGTCCGGGTGGCGACGGGCGGTCTCGGCGATCAGCACGGGGATCGTGGCGTCGTCGCGGAAGGGCCGCGCGGTCTCGTTCCACCTGCTCCAGGGGGCGTCCGTGACGGACACCGGCCGGGCGCTCACCGGGCCGGTGCGGCCGGTGCGGCCGGCGCCCGAAGGCCCTCGTGGGCCGCCAGCGCGCCGGTCAGTTCGTTCACCGTCGGGTGGTTGAAGAAGAGCCGCAGGGCCAGGCGCACGCCGAACTCCGCCCCGAGCGCGGCCATGATCTCGGCGACCAGCAGGGAGCTCCCGCCGGCCTCGAAGAAGTCCTCGTCGTCGCCGAAGTCCTCGTGCTCCAGCGCGTCGGCCCACTGGACCCGCACCCGGGCGCGCAGCAGTTCGAGGTCCGGGCCGTCGTGGCCGATGTGGTCCGGGCTCGCCACCCCGACCGATCCGAAGTCGTTCACCGATCTCTCCCGCGTTCTCTCTCGGTGCTCTGGGGTCCGCGCTCACCCGGTCGAGGGCTCCGACCGGATGCCAGTCTCGCCGCGGTGGGCTGCCGTTGTCCGAGGATCTTTCAGAGGTCAGTCAGGGTTGGCGCCCGTGGGCCACGGCGACTGGTCATCCTCACGTGCATGGGAACTCACACGAAAAGCCGCTGGTTCGTCGGCGTCCCCCACGAAGGCCCCAAGGAGTGCGCGCTGTACGCCTTTCCGCACGCGGGCGCCGGCGTGACCACGGTGCGGCCGCTGTGCGTCGAGCTCTCCGACGCCTTCGACGCCTTCGCGGTACGACTCCCGGGCCGGGAGTCCCGGCTCGAGGAGCCGGCGGAGACCGCCATGCCCGAACTCGCCGACAAGCTCGCCGACGAACTGCTCCAGCACGCCGAGGGACGGCCGGTGGTGCTGTACGGGCACTGCGCCGGCTCGACGATCGCCTACGAGGTGGCACGGCGCCTGGGCCCCGCCCGGGTGCGGGCCCTGGTCGTCTCCTCGAACCCGGCCCCCGGCAGCGTCCGCCGCGAGCCCACGTTCGCGCTGCCGCGGCCGGACTTCCTCCGGCAGGTCGTGGCGGACGGGTACCTCCCGGCGCAGCTCCTCGGCAACGAGGAACTGCTCGACATCGTCGAGCCCGCCCTGCGCGCCGACTACGAACTCATCGAGACCCACGAGCTGGAGCTGTACGAGCGCGGCGGCGCCGAGCCCGTCGCGGTCCCGACGGTGGCCGTGTACGGCCACGACGACCACACCGTCGAACGCGCCCAGCTCGACGCGTGGTCGACGCTCACCACCGGGCCGTTCCGGCTCGTGTCGCTGCCGGGCGGCAACGACCTGCCGACCAGCCGCCCGGCGGACCTGGCGGCGGCCATCGGCGAGGCCGTGGCGGCCCTCGCCTGAGCACCGGCGCGGCGCCCGGCCGGGTCTGGCACACATCTGTCAGACGGCCCGATGACCCGGTGCTCCCCTTCCTAGGGTGGGCTCACGACCGAACCTGCGCACCATGACCGAAAGGGAACAGGAGCATGGCGCCCCTCACGAACGCGCGACAGCGCCCCACCAGCCGGTTCGAGGAGGCCGAGGCCGCGCTCCGCGCGCAGGAGGGCGTGGCGCAGGCGGCCGTGGTCTCCCGCGAGGACCGGCTCGGGGAGCGGCGCCTGGTGGCGTACGTCGTACCCGGGGTGCCGGACGCGGACGTGACCCGGCACGTGGAGAAGTGGCGCGCGGTCTACGACGAGATGTACGGCGACACCGCGGCGGACAACGGGATCGGCGAAGACTTCACCGGATGGAACAGTGCCTACACGCGCGAACCCATCCCCCTGCCGCAGATGCGCCAGTGGCGCGCGTCCGCGGTGGAGCGGGTGCGCGCTCTGGAGGCGCGCCGGGTGCTGGAGATCGGGGTGGGCTCCGGGCTGCTGCTCGGGCCGCTGGCACCGGAAACCGAGGCCTACTGGGCCACCGACTTCTCCGACGCGGTCATCGAACGGCTCGGCGCCCAGGTCGCCGCGGAGCCGCGGCTGAAGGACAGGGTGACACTGCGGTGCCAGCCCGCCGACTCCGCCGACGGACTGCCGGCGGAGTACTTCGACACGGTGCTCCTCAACTCGGTCGTGCAGTACTTCCCCGACGCCGCCTACCTCTCGGCCGTCCTGGACGTCGCGCTCCGGCGGCTCGCCCCGGGCGGCCGGATCCTCGTCGGCGACGTCCGCAACCACGGCACCCTGCGGGAGTTCCTGACGGCCGTCCACCACGCCCAGCGCCCCGGTGACGAGCCGTCCGCCGTGCGGGCGGCGGTCGCCCGCGCCGTGCTCCGCGAGACGGAACTCCACCTCGATCCGGGCTTCTTCACCGAGTGGGCCGACGCGCACGACGAGGTCGCGGCCGTGGACGTCCGGCTCAAGCCCGGACCGGACGGGAACGAACTCACCCGCCACCGCTACGAAGTCGTCCTGCACAAGCGGTTGAGCACGCCGACGCACCTCGCGGACGTCCCCGCCGTCACCTGGGGCTCGGACGTGCACCAGGTGTCCGGCCTGGAGGCCGAGCTGGCCCGGCACGGCGGCCGCCTGCGGCTGACCCGGATACCGAACGCCAGGCTGGTGAGCGAGGCGGCCGAATGCGGGGCCCCCGCCACGGCGGAAGGCACGCCCCTCGACCCGCACGCGCTGGAGACCTGGGGCCGGGAGCACGGCCGCGCCGTCCTGTGCACCTGGTCGGCCGAGGCGCCCGGCTGGTTCGAGGCGGTGATCGTGCCCGCGGACGGCAGGCACTGCTACGGCGGGGTGTACCGGCCCCTGGACACCCGGGCCAGGCCGCTCGCCAACGTGCCCGGGGCCTCCCGCCGGGCCTCGAGGCTGCCGGCGGTGCTGCGGCGGGAACTGGCGGCCGAACTGCCCGGCCACCTGGTGCCGGACGACATCGTGGTCATCGCCCACCTGCCGCTGACCGCCGACGGCACGGTAGACCGCGCCGCGCTCCCCGAACCGAACTGAAGGCAGCGGAGGAAGACATGGCAGTGAACCCGTTCGACGACGAGGACGGCGAGTTCTACGTGGTGGTCAACGACGAGGAGCAGCACGCGCTGTGGCCCACGTTCGCCGTCGTGCCCGACGGCTGGCGCGTCGTGGCCGGCCCGGCGGGGCGGGCGCGGAGCATCGCGTACGTCGAGGAGAACTGGACCGACCTGCGGCCGCGGAGCCTGCGCGAGGCGACGCCGGCGTCCTGACGCGGGCCTGTGGCCGCGGACTCGACCGGGGCTCGTCCGTGCCGAGAGGTCCATGGGTTTCGGTGGTTCGGACCGGATGTACGTGGGTTGTACAGGGAGGACGTGCCCGTGGGCGTTCGAAATTCCGACGTCGTCTTCGTCCGCTGGCCGGCGCAGGCGGATCTGAGAACCCGCTGCCGGCAGGAGGGCATGCCGCGCCTGCTCGTCGTTGAGGCGGGCGCGCAGCCGCCGATCAGCAACGATCCGGTCGAGGACTGGGTACGCCCCCCGGTGTCCCGGGACGACCTCGAAGCCCGGGTCACCGTCCTGCAGAGCCGTTTCGACAGCAACCGGGTACCGACGATCGACTCGACCGGGACCCTGAGCTTCGGCCATCACTCCATCACCGTCTCCACCACGCAAACGGAGTTGATGCGCCTGCTCGTCGACCGCTTCGGCGACGTCGTGCACCGCTCCGAGTTCGTGCAGCGCTTCGCCCTGCAGACGCTGACGCTGAACAGGAACGCGCTCGACCTGCACATCATGCGGCTGCGCCGCCGGCTCCTGCCCATCGAACTGTCCATCCGGACCGTGTGGGGGCGGGGCTACATGCTGGAGAACGCGGTGTCCGCCGAGGCCGTCCCGGCGGCGAACGCCTCCGGTGTCTGACCGTGCCGCACCCCACAGAGCGCAGGGACCAACCGACCACTCGACACCGGAGATTACCTTGAACTCCTCGACGACCAGCACCCTCTACGAGGTGGGCGACCTGCCCCCGCTCGGGACCGTCCCCCGTTCCATGTACGCGTCGGTCATCCGCCCGGAACGGTACGGGGCCCCGGCTACGGCCTTCCAGACGGAGGTCGTCGAGACGCCCGAGGTGCCGCCCGGGTTCGTCCTCGTCGCGGTCATGGCCGCCGGCATCAACTACAACAACGTCTGGGCGGCCAAGGGGCATCCCGTCGACGTCGTGGCGGCACGTCAGCGGCAGGGCAGCCCGGAGCCCTTCCACGTCGGCGGATCGGATGCCTCCGGAATCGTCTGGAAGGTGGGAGAGGGCGTACGGCAGGTCAAGGTGGGCGACGAGGTCATCGTCTCGGCCGGCCTGTGGGACGAGCACGATCCCGATGTCCGGCTCGGCGTCGATCCCATGTTCGCGGCATCGCTGAAGGCGTGGGGCTACGAATCGAACTGGGGCTCGTTCGCCCAGTTCGCCCTGGTGGCCGACTTCCAGTGTCTGCCCCGGCCCACCAGGCTGAGCTGGGCGGAATCCGCGGGATTCCTGCTGACCGGTGCGACGGCGTACCGGCAGCTCAACGGCTGGGCGCCCAACACGGTGCAGCCCGGTGACGGAGTCCTCATCTGGGGCGGCTCCGGCGGCCTCGGCTCCATGGCCATCTCCCTGACCCGGCAGATGGGAGGCAGGCCCATCGCCGTCGTGTCCTCACCGGAGAAGGCCAAGTACTGCCTCGACCTGGGTGCGGCGGGCGTCATCGACCGGACCAAGTTCAGCCACTGGGGACGCGTGCCCGAGGCCGGCACCGAGGAGCACAAGCGGTGGACCGCCGACCTGCGGGCCTTCGGGCGGGAGATCTGGGACATCCTCGGTGAGAAGGCCTCTCCCAAGATCGTTTTCGAGCATCCCGGCAGCGACACCATCCCCACGTCGGTCTACGTGTGCGGCACGGGCGGGATGATCGTGATCTGCGGGGCCACGTCCGGCTTCAACGTGGACGTCGACCTCAGGTACCTGTGGATGAGGCAGAAGCGGCTCCAGGGATCCCATTTCGCCAATCCGCGCGAGTGCCTCGCCGTGACCCGCCTCGTCGACATGGGCCTCCTCGACCCGCACCTGGGGCACACGTACGCCTTCGAGGAGATCGGCCGGGCCCATCAGGACCTGCTGGAGGGCGTGCAGGCACCGGGCAACTCGGCCGTACTGGTCGGTGCGACGAACAATCCCGGTCTCGGGGACCGCTGAGCCGTCGCAGAAATCCTCGGGAAGCACTCGAGGAGCAGTTGTGCCGCAATCGCGAGAAAGCTGCACACTGCATGAATGGACAGATCGAGATCCGGGTTGTCTGCCATCATCGAGTCACGCCAATCCGCGGGGGTTTTTCCCGAAGTCAACGGGAATTCGTTTCCGCGGCCGGGCGTGACCGCATGTCCTCCGAGCGGGGTTCCGCCTGGGCCGGCCGAACAGGCCCTTACAACCACGGAGTCGACTTGACCAGGACCGATCTGCAGCCGGTGGCGTTCCCCACCGAGCGCACCTGCCCCTTCAGCCCTCCCCCGAAGCTGACCGAGCTGCGGGACGAGCACCCGGTGAGCAGACTGGCCTACCCCGACGGCACCGACGGCTGGCTGGTCACCGGGTACGCCGCCGCGCGTGCCGTCCTGAACGACCCCCGGTTCAGCTCACGCGGAGAACACCGCCGGATGGCGGTGGGGGAGGGCGCCCCGGGGCCGACGAGGCCGGGCGTCTTCATCTTCATGGACCCCCCGGAGCACAGCCGGTTCCGGAAGCTGTTCACCGGTGAATTCACCGTACGGCGGACCAGGAACCTGGAACCGAAGGTGGAGCGGATCACCGCGGACCGGATAGCCGCGATGCGGGAGATCGGACCGCCGGTGGATCTCGTGCGCGAATTCGCCCTGCCGATTCCCTCACTGGTGATATGCGAGCTGCTGGGTGTTCCGTACGAGGACCACGCGTTCTTCCAGCGGCATTCGGAAACCATGCTCGACTACGACCGCTCGATGGACGAGGTCGTGGAAGCATTCCAATTGATGGCGGAATTCCTGACCCGGCTGGTCCGCCTCAAGCGCGAGCGGCCGCAGGACGACCTGCTGAGCAGGGTCGCCGCGTCCGACCTCACGGACGAGGAAGCCGCGGGCTCGGCGATGCTCGTCCTCACGGCGGGCCACGAGACCACCGCGAAGATGCTGGGACTCGGCACGTACCTGCTGCTCTCCCGGCCGGAGCAACTGGCGCTGCTGCGCAAGGACCCGTCCCTGATCGACGGCGCGGTCGAGGAGATGCTGCGCTACCTGAGCATCGTCCAGTTCGGCATCATCCGCGGAGCCACGCAGGACGTCGAGCTGGAGGGCCGGCGGATCCGGGCGGGCGAGGTCGTGACCGTGGCCCTGTCCGCGGCCAACCGCGACGGCGACGCCTTCCAGGACCCGGACGCGCTCGACCTGACCCGCAGCGCCGGCCGGCACCTCGGCTTCGGCTACGGCGTGCACCAGTGCGTGGGACAGCAGCTCGCCCGGGTCGAAATGCGGGTGGCCTTCGGCCAGTTGATCCGCGAGTTCCCCGGCCTGCACCTGGCCGCCGCGCCCGACGAGATCGAGACGACCCACCTGTCGTCGATGTACGGCGTGCGGCGCCTGCCCGTCGGCTGGTGACGGCGATGAGGGTCGACGTCGACACGGACAAGTGCTGCGGCGCGGGCATGTGCGCGCTGACCGAGCCCCTGGTGTTCGACCAGAGCCGGGAGGACGGGACGGTCGTGCTGCTCAGCGCGCATCCGCCCGAGGAACTGTGGGACAGCGTCGAGGAGTGCGTGCGGGTGTGCCCCTCGCAGGCGATCAGCCTCGACGAGACCGCGTAGGGACCGGGTGGCCGGCAGCGGCCGCCCCCGGACCCCGGCACCGCCGGCGCGGACCACCGTGCCTTTCACCTGCCCCAAGTGAGGATGCGTGATGAACGCCGACGACATTGCCATCATCGGACTCGGCTGCCGCCTCCCCGGCGGGATCGATTCCCCCGAAGCGCTCTGGCAGGGCCTGCTGGACGGGATCGACGCCATCGGCGAGGTCCCCCCGCAGCGGTGGAGAGCCGATGACTGGCATGACGTCGACCCCTCGGCGCCCGGCAAGATGACGACCCGCTGGGGCGGGTTCCTGGACGACGTCGCGGGGTTCGACGCCGCGTTCTTCGGCATCTCGCCCACCGAGGCCGCCCAGATGGATCCGCAGCAGCGGGTGGCCCTGGAGGTCGCCTGGGCCGCGGTCGAGGACGCCAGGATCCGCACCGACCGGCTCGCCGAATCGGCCACCGGCGTGTTCTTCGGCACCATGTGGCAGGAGTACCACCTGGCCACCGGGGCGTCCGCCGGTGAGATCCGCACGCACACCGCCATCGGCACGGACACCTCGATCATCCCGGCCCGCATCGCGTACGCCCTCGACCTGCGCGGCCCGGTGATGTCCGTCGGCACCGGGTGCAGCTCGTCCCTCGTCGCCATCCACCAGGCGGTCCGGAGCCTGCGCTCCGGAGAGTCGGACCTCGCGCTGGCCGGCGGGGTCAGCCTCATCCTCCACCCCCACACCACCGTCGCGATGTCCAAGTTCGGCACGCAGAACCCCGACGGGCAGTGCCGCGCCTTCGACGCGGACGCCAACGGGTACGTACGGGGCGAAGGCTGCGGCGTCGTCGTCCTGCGCCGGCTCGGCGACGCCCGGCGCAGCGGCGACCGGATCTACGCGGTGATCCGCGGCAGCGCCGTGAACAACGACGGCACCACCGACGGCCTGGCCACCCCGAGCGCCGACACGCAGGCCGAAGTGCTGCGCTCGGCCTGGCGGGAGGCCGGAACGGACCCGGGCCTGGTGTCGTACGTGGAGGCCCACGGCACGGGGACCCGCCGGGGCGATCCGATCGAGGCCGCGGCCCTGGGCAGCGTGTTCGGCGACGGCAGGAAGACCGGGGAGCCGCTGCGGATCGGGTCGGCCAAGACCAACTTCGGCCACCTCGAACCGGCCGCCGGAGTGCTCGGCGTACTCAAGACCTCCCTGGCGCTCTTCCACGGCGAGCTGCCCCCCAGCCTGCACTTCCGCCGGCCCAACCCGGACATCGACTTCGACGCGGCGAACCTGGCCGTGGTCACCGACCGGCAGCCGTGGCCCCAGGGAGCGCGCCTGGCCGGAGTCAGCAGCTTCGGCTACGGCGGTACCAACGCCCACCTCGCGCTGGCCGGGCCGCCGCCGGCGCGGGCCGCCGAGGTCCGGGAACCCGCCGCGCGGACGCGGATCCCCTGGGTGCTGTCGGCGCGCTCCGAAGAGGCCCTGCGGGAACAGGCCGGCAGGCTGCGCGCCCACCTCGCCGCGCACCCCGGCCTGTCGGCCGCCGACGTCGGCTTCTCCCTGGCCACCACCCGCGCCGACCACGAGTACCGGGCCGTCCTGCTCGGACGGGAGACCGCGGACCTGAGCCGGGGGCTGGAGGCGCTCGCGTCGGGAGCCCAGGTGCCGGACCTGGTCGTCGGATCCGGCCGCGGGCGCGGCCCGGTTCTGATGTTCGCCGGACAGGGTGCCCAGTGGGCCGGCATGGCCGCGGAACTGCTCGACTCCTCACCGGTGTTCGCCGAACGGTTCGCGCAGTGCGAGGCGGCGCTGGGACCGTTCGTGGACTGGAAGCTCACCGAGGTGATCGGGAACGCGGACGCCCTGGAACGGGTGGACGTCGTACAGCCCGCCCTGTGGGCGATGATGGTGTCCCTGGCCGGGCTGTGGAAGCACTTCGGCGTCGACCCGGACGTCCTGCTCGGGCACTCGCAGGGCGAGATCGCCGCGGCGTGCCTGTCCGGCGCGCTGTCGCTCGAGGACGCGGCGGCCGTGGTGGCGCTGCGGGCCCGGGCCATCCGCCGCGGTCTGGCTGGCCGGGGCGGCATGGTCTCCCTGGTGTGCTCGCGGGCGGACGCGCTGCGGCTGACCGGGCGGTGGCCGGACCGGCTGTCGGTGGCGGCCGTCAACGGGCCCCGCAGCACGGTGGTCTCCGGCAGCCCGGAGGCGCTCGAGGAACTGCTCGCGCACTGCGGATCCGCCGGGATCCGCGCCAAGCGGGTCCCGGTCGACTACGCCTCGCACTCGGCGCAGGTGGAGGCCATCCGCGAGGACATCCTGACCGACCTGGCCGGTATCCGGCCGCGCCCCGGGGCTGCCGGCTTCTTCTCCACCGTCGACGTCGGCCGGATCGACACGGCGACCCTGGACGCGGGCTACTGGTACCGGAACCTGCGCTCCACGGTCGAACTCGACGCGTGCGTGCGCGAGCTGGCCGCCGAGGGCCGCAGCGTGTTCATCGAGTGCACCCCCCACCCCGTGCTCACCATGGGCGTGGAGGAGAGCGCCGAGGTGCGCACCGTCGGAACGCTGCGCAGGCAGGAGGGCGACCGCTTCCTGACGGCCCTGGCCGAGGCGTACGCCGCCGGGGTGGACGTCGACTGGAGCCGCGCCTTCGAGCGGGCGAACACCGTGGACCTGCCCACGTACCCCTTCCGGCACCAGCGGTACTGGATCGACGGCGCGGCGGACGGCGGCGGGCCGGCGCAGGACGCGCCGTTCTGGGACGCGGTGGGCCGCGAGGACCTCGACGGGGTGGCCCGCACCCTGGGCCTCGACCGGGACGCCCTCGCCCCCGTCCTGCCCGCCCTGGCCTCCTGGCGCAGGCGGCGCACCTCGGAGTCCGTCGTGGACGGCTGGGAGTACAAGGCCGCCTGGAAGGAGGTTCCCGGACCGGCGGTGCGCCCGGGCGACTGGCTGGTCCTCGCGCCCGCCGGCGACGCCTGGGCGCGCTCGGTGGCCGGGGCCCTGACCGGACAGGGCCTGCGCGTCACCCTCATGGAGCTCGAACCCGGCCTCGACCGGGGTGCGCTCGCCGCGCGGCTGCGCGGCACGGCCTGCGACGGCGTGCTCTGCCTGCCGGTGGCGCAGGACGGGCCGTACACCGGGTACACGGGGGTTCCCGCGGGCTACGCGGCGACCCTGACCGCCGTGCAGGCGCTGGGGGACGCCGGCGTGAGCGCCCCGCTGTGGTGCGTGACGCGGGACGCCGCCGCCGTCGCGGACGAGGCGGTCGACCCGGAGGGGTCGCTGGTGTGGGGGCTGGGGCGGGTCGTCGCCCTGGAGCACTCCGAGCGCTGGGGCGGCCTCATCGACCTGTCCTCCGCGTACGACCCGGGGGTACTGGCCGGGGTGCTCACCGGCGACCACGGCGAGGACCAGGTCGCGATCCGGGGTTCCGTACCGTACGGCCGCCGGCTGGTCCGCGCCGCCGCGGGTCCGGCCCGCGGCTGGAGCCCCACGGGGACGGTGCTGATCACCGGCGGAACGGGCGCGCTCGGCGCCGAGGTCGCGCGCCGGCTGGCCGGTCAGGGCGCCGAACGCCTGGTGCTGGTCAGCCGGAGCGGGCCGGACGCCCCCGGGGCGCGGGCCCTCACCGCCGATCTCCAGCGGCTCGGGGCAGGCGTCGAGATCGTCGCCTGCGACGTCGCCGACCGGGAAGCGGTCCGCGGGCTCGTCGAGCGGACCCGGCCCGACGCGGTGGTGCACGCCGCCGGAGCCCTGCACGACGGGCTCGTCCAGGACCTCACCCCCGACCGGGTCGACGCGGCGCTGCGGGTGAAGGCGCAGGGAGCCTGGAACCTGCACGAACTCGCCCCCGGACTGGACGCGTTCGTGCTCTTCTCCTCGTGGGGCGCGACCGTCGGCGTCCCGGGCCAGGGCAACTACGCGCCCGGCAACGCCTATCTGGACGGCCTGGCAGCGCTCCGCCACAGCCAGGGGCTGCCCGCGACCTCGGTGGCCTGGGGCCCGTGGGCCGGCGACGGCATGGCGCGGGGGCCGGTGAAGGAGGTCCTCGACCGCCACGGCGTACCCGCGATGGCACCGGATCTGGCCCTGCTGGCCCTGGACCGGGCCGTGGCGTCCGCGGAGCCCTGCGTCACCGTGGCGGACGTGCGCTGGGACCGGTTCCGCACGGTGTTCACGGCCACCCGCCCCAGTGCCCTGCTGGCCGACCTGCCCGACGGCCGGGACGCCTCGGCCGTCCAGGAGCCCGCGTTCCGGCGGCGCCTGGCCGAACTCCCCGCGGACGGCCGGATGCGCGCCGCACGGGAGGAGGTCCGGGCGCAGACCGCCCTTGTGCTCGGCCACCCGACGCCGGAGGCGGTGGACGTCGAGCGGACCTTCAGGGAACTCGCCTTCGACTCGGTCCTCGGCGTCGAACTGCGCAACAGGCTGGGCGCGGTCACCGGCCTGCGGCTGCCCACCACGCTGATCTTCGACCACCCCACGCCCGCGCAGGTCGCCGCGCACATCCTCGACGCGTACCTGCACGAGGAGCCCGACCCGGCCGCCGGGGAGACCGCCCCGGCCGCCCGTACCGCCACCGCCACCCCGGCGGCCGCCCCCGAGGCCGCCCCGTCGGGTGCCCCCGAGGCCGGCGCCGGCGAGCCCATCGCGATCGTCGCCATGAGCTGCCGGTTTCCCGGCGGAGTACGCGACCCGGAGGGTTTCTGGCGGCTGCTCTCCGACGGCGGGGACGCCATCACGCCGTTCCCCGAGGACCGGGGCTGGGACCTGTCCGCGCTGTACCACCCGGATCCCGACCACCCCGGTACGAGCTACGTCCGCGAAGGCGGCTTCGTGGCCGCCGCCGACTTCGACCCGGAGTTCTTCGGGATCAGCCCCCGCGAGGCACTGACCATGGACCCGCAGCAGCGGATCCTCCTGGAGGGGTCCTGGGAGCTGCTGGAACGGGCCGGGATCGCACCGGCCGCGCTGAAGGGCAGCGACACCGGGATCTACCTGGGCACCAACGGCCAGGACTACGCCTCGCTGGGCACCCCGCACGGCTCCGAGGGGTTCGGGCTCACCGGAAGCGCCGCCAGCGTGGTCTCCGGCCGCGTCTCCTACGCACTGGGCCTGGAGGGGCCGTCGGTCACGGTGGACACCGCGTGCTCGGCCTCGCTGGTCGCCATCCACCTCGCCGCGCAGGCCCTGTCGCGGGGCGAGTGCGCGATGGCCGTCGCCGGCGGCGCCACCGTGATGGCCACACCGAGACTGTTCGTCGGATTCAGCCGGCAGCACGGCCTCGACCCCCTCGGACGGTGCCGCGCCTTCTCGGACGGGGCCTCCGGCACGGCACTGTCCGAGGGCAGCGGACTGCTGCTGCTGGAGAAGCTGTCCGACGCACGGCGCAACGGGCATCCGGTACTGGCCGTGATCCGCGGTTCGGCCGTCAACCAGGACGGCACGTCCAACGGGCTCACCGCGCCCAACGGCCGGGCCCAGCAGCAGGTCATCCGCAAGGCTCTCGCCGCGGCGGGGCTCGAAGCCTCCGACGTGGACGTCGTGGAGGCCCACGGCACCGGCACGACGCTGGGCGATCCCATCGAGGCACGCGCACTGCAGGCCACCTACGGCGCCTCCGGACGGCCGGTGTGGCTGGGCTCGGTGAAGTCCAACATCGGGCACACGCAGGCGGCGGCGGGCGTGGCCGGAGTGATCAAGATGGTGCTGGCCATGAACCACGGCACAGTGCCCCGTACCCTGCACGCCGACACCCCCTCCCGCCACGTCGACTGGTCGGAGGGCTCCCTCCGGCTCGTCACCGGCCCCGTCGCCTGGGACGCGGACGGCCCGCGGCGGGCCGGCGTCTCCTCGTTCGGCATCAGCGGTACCAACGCCCACCTGATCCTCGAACAGGCCGCCGGGGCCGAGGAACCGCCGGCAGGGGCCGAGGAACCGGCCGCCGGCCCCCGTCCTGCCCTGCTGCCCTGGACCCTGTCCGCGCGGACCCCGGAAGCCCTGCGCGAGCAGGCGTCCCGGCTGGCCGTCCGGGTCGGGACGCACCCCGGCACCGACCCGGCCGACTTGGCGTTCTCCCTGGCCACCTCGCGCACCTCCTTCCGGGAACGCGCCGTCGTCGTCGGCCGCGACACCGGCGACCTGCTCGCCGGGCTGCGCGCGATCACCGACGGGGCGTCCTCGGCGTCCGTGGTGGAGGGTTCGGCGGACGACGGCCGGACGGCGTTCGTCTTCGCCGGGCAGGGAACCCAGCGTGCGGGCATGGGCGCCGATCTGCGCGCGGCGTACCCGGTGTTCGACGCCGCGTGGCGGGAGATCCGCGCCGCACTCGACCCGCACCTGCGCCGTCCGCTCGCCGAGGTCATCGACGACCCGGACGCGCTGCGCCGCACCGAGTTCACCCAGCCCGCGCTGTTCGCCTTCGAGGTGGCGGTGTTCCGGCTCCTCGAGAGCTGGGGGCTCACGCCGGACCTGGTGCTCGGACACTCCGTCGGCGAGCTCTCCGCCGCACACGTGGCGGGCGTGCTCTCCCTGGAGGACGCCTGCGCGCTGGTCGCCGCCCGCGGCCGGCTGATGCAGGCCCGGCCGGACACCGGCGTGATGCTCGCCCTCCAGGCCGGCGAGCACGAGGTGGCCCCGCTGCTGTCCGCGCGGGTGCACCTCGCCGCGGTCAACGGCCCGCGGTCCGTGGTGATCGCCGGTGACGCCGACGCCGTGGCCGAGGTGGCCGGGCGGTTCACCGGACGCCGCACCAAGCGGCTCAACGTGTCCCACGCCTTCCACTCCGCGCACATGGACGGCATGCTCGACGAGTTCCGGAGCGTGGCCGAGCGGCTCACCTTCCACCCGCCGCGCATCGCGCTGGTGACGAACCTAACGGGGCGGACCGTCACCGACTGCGGTCCCGACCACTGGGTGCGCCAGGTGAGGCAGCCGGTCCGGTTCGCCGACGCGATCCGTACCGCGCGCGGCGAAGGCGTCACCCGGTTCCTCGACATCGGCCCCGACGGAACGCCCGCCGCCATGATCGAGGACTGCCTCGACGGCGACGACGCCGTCGTGGTCCCGACCCAGCGTGCCGACCGGTCCGGTCCCGAGGCACTGACCCTCGCGGTCGCCAGGGCGCACACGGCGGGTGCCGGGCCGGACTGGGCCCCGCTCCTGGGCGAGGGCCGCCGCCGAGTCGACCTTCCCACCTACGCCTTCCAGCGCAAGCGCTTCTGGCCGGACGGCTCAGGCTCCGGAGCCGGGCACCCGTGGCTGACCGAGGTCACCGAACTGGCCGACGGCGGCTGGGTGCTGTCCGGCCGGGTGTCGGCGTCGTCCCAGCCCTGGCTGGCCGACCACGTGGTCTTCGGCACCGTCGTCGTCCCCGGCACCGCGCTGCTGGACATGGTCCTCGCGGGCGCCGGCCAGGCCGGAGCGGCCAGCGTGGGCGAGCTGACCCTGTCGCGGCCCATGGTCCTGGAGGACGCGGTACACGTGCAGGTCAGGATCGGCCCCGCCGACGGCGGACGGCGACCGGTGACCCTGCACGGCAAGGCGGAGGGCACGGGCACCTGGAGCACCCACGCCGAGGGCGTGCTGGTGGACGCCTTCGGCCCGGAGCCCACCGACTGGTCGGTGCCCGCGCTGCCCGCCGTGGACCTCGCCGGCTTCTACGAGGGCTTCGCCGCCCAGGGCGTCGACTACGGCGCCGCCTTCCACGGCGTGGCCGAACTGCGCGGGCAGGGCGGGACGGCCTGCGGCGTGGTCCGGCTGCCGGCCGGCGAGCCGGGCGGATTCGGTGTCCACCCGGCCCTGCTGGACGCGGCCCTCCAGGTGATGCGCGCGGCGGTCCCGGCCTCCGCCGAGGCCCAGCTCCCCTTCCAGTTCACCGACGTCCGCCTGTACGCCACGGGAGCCACCGAGCTCCGCGTCCGGGTCGACGTCCGCGACGACGGGATCCGGGCCGCGATCACCGACCCCGCCGGGGCGCCGGTGGCGTACGTCGGCGCCCTGCGGCTGCGTCCGGTCAGCGCCGGCCTGCTGCGTGCCGCGCTCACCGTTCCCGACCTCTACCGCGTGGCCTTCCGGCCCGTGCCTCAGGTGCCCGCGGTGGCGGAGCCGGTCCGGGTCCTGGGCAGCGGCCCGGTGTCCGAGGCCCTCGGCGTGACGCCGTCCGAGACGGTCACGGAAGACGGCCCGCGCCGGATCCTGATCGACGCCACCGCGCTCGCCGAGGGCGTCGCCGCCGCCCACGAGTCGGCCGCACGCGCGCTGGACCTGCTGCGCCGACTGGTGCCCCGCAGGGGCCTCGAGCTCGTGTGGATCACCCGGGACAGCATCGCCGCACGCCCCGGGGACCGGGTGCGCGGCCTCGCCCAGGCCCCCCTGTGGGGGCTGCTGCGGGCGGCGCGGCGCGAGCACCCGGAGGCGGCCCTCCGGATCGTCGACTGCGACCGGATCGACGCCCCCACCCTGTTGTCGGCGCTGTCCGTGTCCGGCGAGCCCGAACTCGCCGTCAGGGGCGGGGAGTTCCTCGCGCCCCGGCTGACCGCGGCGGGCGCGGTCGGTGCGGCCGGTGCGGCCGGCGCCGCGGCCGGCGCCGGCTCCGTGGCCGACGGAACGGTGTTGGTCACCGGCGGCACCGGCGAACTCGGCAGGGCGGTCGCCCGGCACCTGGTGACCGAGCACGGGGTCCGCGACCTGGTGCTGACCTCGCGCAGCGGCCCCGGGAACCCGGAAGCCGGAAGCCTGGTCGCGGAACTGACCGGAGCCGGTGCGCGATCCGTCCGGGTGCTGGCCTGCGACGTCTCCGACCGGACCCAGGTGGCCGGCGTACTGTCCTCGGCGGGCGACTGGTCGGCGGTACTGCACCTCGCCGGCGTCCTCGACGACGGCCTGCTGCTCGACTACGACGAGCGACGTCTGCGCACGGTGCTGGCCCCCAAGCTCGACGGGGCCGCGCACCTGGCGGAACTCACCGCGGATCTGGGCCTGTCGGCGTTCGTGCTGTTCTCCTCCGTCTCCGGAACCCTCGGCTCCGCCGGGCAGGGCGCGTACGCGGCGGCCAACGCCTACCTGGACGCCCTCGCCGCCCGCAGCGGCGGGACCAGCCTGGCCTGGGGGCTGTGGGAGCAGGCGGGCTTGGGCATGACCGCACACCTCACGGAGGCCGAACTGGGACGCCTGCGCAGGCAGGGCATCGCACCGCTGCCCGTCGCCAAGGCCCTGCGGCTGCTGGACCGCGCACTGCGCTCGCCGGACGGCAACCTCGTCCCCGTCAGGCTCGACCTCGCGGCGCTGGACGGCGAACCCCCGGCGCTGCTGCGGGGACTGGTCCGGCCGGCGCTGCGCCGCGCCGGCGAGGACCCGGCGGGCGGCGGGCTGCGGAAGCGTCTGGAGGGCCGGACGCCCGAGGAGCAGGCCGCCTCGGTCACCAGGCTGGTCCTGGAGGAGGCCGCCGTCGTCCTGGGGCTGCCCGGGCCCGGAGGGCTCAGGAGCAAGGCCGTACTGAAGGACCTCGGCCTCGATTCGCTGATGGCCATGGAGCTGCGCCGCAGGCTCGCGAACGCCGCCGAGGTGCCGCTGCCCGCGAGCCTCGCCTTCGACCACCCGACCCCGGCGGACATCGCGGAGCTGCTGATGCGGCGCATGGGGATCGCTCGAGCGGAGTCCGGGACGGAGCCGGAGGCCTCACCGGACCCGGCCGCGCCGGCGCCGGCCCGCTCGGTCGCCGAGATCGGCGCCGAGCTCGACGCCCTCCTCGAACTCTAGAAGCTTCCACACCCCGCACTTCCCGGAAGGAACTCCTGATGTCTGAACAGAGTCGGCTGGAACTCGCCCTGCCCGCGATCCGGGAGCTCAAGCGGCGGGCGACCGATCTGGAGGCACAACTGACCGAACCGGTCGCGATCGTGTCGATGGCGTGCCGGCTGCCGGGCGGGGTGGGGACTCCGGAGGAGTTCTGGGAGCTGCTGTCCTCGGGTGGGGACGCGATCGAGGGGTTCCCGTCGCGGTGGGACGGCTGGGACGTGTACGACCCGGATCCGGAGGCCGTGGGCAAGAGCTATGCGCGCACCGGCGGATTCCTGCGGGACGTCGAGGAGTTCGACGCCGGCTTCTTCGGGATACCGCCGCGCGAGGCGCGGGCCATGGACCCGCAGCAGCGGGTCGTCCTGGAGACCGCCTGGGAAGCCCTCGAACGGGCCGGGTACCCCTCCGAAGCCGTCGAGAACAGCAACACCGGTGTGTACCTGGGCACGATGAACGGCGACTACGGCAGCCTGGGGCACGGCCTCGGGGACCAGGACGGCTACGTCAACACCGGCAGGGCGAGCAGTGTGCTGTCGGGCCGGGTGTCGTACGCGCTGGGGCTGCGGGGCCCGGCCGTCACGGTGGACACGGCGTGTTCGTCTTCGCTGGTGGCCCTGCACCTGGCGGTGACGGCGCTGCGGCAGCGCGAGTGCGACGTCGCGCTGGCCGGCGGTGTGACCGTGATGTCGACGCCGTCGGTGTTCGTGGAGTTCTCCCGACTGCGCGGCACCGCGGCCGACGGCCGGTGCAAGAGCTTCTCCGCCGACGCGGACGGGGCCGGCTGGTCCGAGGGCTGTGGCGTGCTCGTACTCAAGCGGCTGTCGGCGGCGCAGGCCGACGGTGACCGGGTCCTGGCCGTGATCCGCGGCTCGGCCGTCAACCAGGACGGCCGGTCCCAGGGGCTGACCGCTCCGAACGGGCCCTCACAGCAGCGCGTGATCCGGGAAGCCCTGTCGCGTGCGGGGCTGTCCCCGGCGGACGTGGACGCCATCGAGGCACACGGCACCGGCACCCCCCTCGGCGACCCGGTCGAAGCCGGTGCGCTGGCCGAGGTATTCGGGCCGGGGCGGTCCGCGGAGCAGCCGGTATGGCTGGGGTCGTCGAAGTCGAACATCGGTCACGCCCAGGCCGCCGCGGGCGTGGCCGGCGTGATCAAGATGGTGCTCGCCCTCCAGCACGAGCAGCTGCCCCCGAGCCTGTACGCCGAGCGGCCCAGCGAGCACATCGCATGGGAGGGCAGCGGGCTCGAGCTGCTGGGCGAGACGCGCTCCTGGTCGCGGGAGGAGTCCCGTCCGCGGCGCGCGGGCGTGTCGTCGTTCGGCCTGTCCGGGACCAACGCCCATCTGATCCTCGAAGAGGCACCGGCGCGCACGGAATCCACGGAGGAGCCCGAGGAGGTCTCCGGGCCGGACGCTACCGAACAGGCCGCCACCGGTGGGGTGTTCCCGGTGGTGGTGTCGGGTCGGGACGCGGGTGTGGTGCGGGCGCAGGCCCGGCGGTGGGCCGCCTGGTGGCGCGAGCACCCGGAGGTGTCCCTGGACCGGGTGGCGTCCACCGCCCTGTGGAACCGCAGCTGGTTCGACCACCGCGGCGCCGTCCTCGCCACCACCCGCGAAGAGGCCATCGAGCGACTGGAAGCCCTCGCCGAAGGCACCGATGCCATCGGAGTGATCGCTCCCCTCGAGACGCTGGGTGAGGAGGCGCTCCAGGACGCCGGCCCCGGCGGTGTGTGGGTGTTCCCGGGGCAGGGGTCGCAGTGGGAGGGCATGGGCCGGGCCCTGTACGAGCACTCGCCGGTGTTTGCGGAGACCGTGGCCGCTTGCGACGCGGCCCTGCTGCCCTGGACGGGGTGGTCGGTCACCGAGGTCCTCACCGGACGGCGTGCCCTGTCCGGGGTGGAGGAAGTACAGCCGGCGCTGTTCACCATGAGCCTGGGCCTGGCCGCCTGGTGGGAGTCCATGGGCATCACCCCGCAGGCCGTGATCGGGCATTCGCAGGGCGAAGTGGCCGCCGCCGTGGTGGCGGGCATCCTCACCGTCGAACAGGGCGCGAAGATCGTCGCCGCCCGCTCCCGGGCCGTCGCCACCTGCCGCGGGCAGGGCGGCATGGCCGTCGTCGAACGCGGCCATGAGTGGATCACCGAACGCCTTGCCGGCACCGAACTGTCCGTGGCCGCGGTCAACACCCCGGGATCCACCGTGATCTCCGGAGACGGCGACGCCCTGGACACCCTCCTCGCCCAACTGCGGGCCGAGGACGTGTTCGCCCGCCGGGTGCAGGTCGACTACGCCTCCCACAGCGCCCACATGGACCCCCTCCTGCCCGCCCTGGCCGAGGAGCTCGCCGGCCTCCAGCCGGCAGCCGGACGGATCCCGCTCTACTCCACCGTCCACGGCCGTCTGATCCACGGCACCGAGATGGACGCCGGCTACTGGTGCGCCAACCTGCGCCGGCCCGTGCGGTTCGACCAGGCCAGCAACGCCGCCACCACCGACGGCCACCACACCTGGATCGAGATCAGCCCCCACCCCGTCATGGCCATGGCCCTCGACGAGATCACCCAGCACCACGGCGGAACCACCGTCGCCACCGCCCACCGGAACCAGGCCGACACCACCGACGTCCTGTCCGCATGGGTCCGCGCGGGACTGGCCCGCGGGAACGGCTGGCCGTGGGAGCGCGCGGTGCCGCGGACGCCGGTGGAAACCGCCCTGCCCACCTACGCCTTCGACCGCCGGCGCCACTGGCTCCCCACCTCCGCCGGCACCCCGGCCGACCCCTCGGCCTGGGGCGCGGACGGGCTCGACCACCCCTGGCTCCCGCTCTCCACCCCGCTCGCCGACGACGACGGCCTCGTCCTCACCGGCAGGATCGACGCCACCGCACCCGGACAGCGCTGGCTGAGCGACCACAAGGTGTTCGGCACCGTGCTCCTGCCCGGCACCGGGATCCTCGACATGGTCCTCGCCGCCGCCGAACGCGTGGGCGCCACCGGGATCGACACCCTCACCCTGACCACCCCCCTGGTCCTCCCCGCGACCGGCGCGCTGCGCGTCCAGGTCGCCGTCACCGGCGCCGACGGCCACGGGGGCCGCCAGGTCACCGTCCACACCCACCCCGACCCCGACACCCGCCCCGACGCGCCCTGGACCACCCACGCCACCGCCCGGCTCACCCACACGACGGCCGGCGACACCCACGGCGACGGCTTCCGGGACCTGCGGAGCGGGCCGGTGGCGGGCACCACACCCGTGGATCTGGACGGGTTCTACGACGGGCTGCGCGAGCGCGGGATCGACTACGGACCCGCCTTCCAGGGCCTGGTGGAGCTCTCCCGCAGCGGCGACACCGCCTACGCCGTGGTCCGCCTGCCCGAGTCGGCGGCCGGGGCCGGGGCCGAGAGCGCGGCGGCAGGCGGCTTCGCGGTGCATCCGGCGCTGCTGGACGCGGCGCTGCACGCGGTCGCCGTACTGGACGCCGACACCGGACGGGTGTCGCTCCCCTTCGAGTGGACCGGGGTGGAGCTGTACGCCACCGGGGCCACCGAACTGCGCGTCCGGATCGAGCGGGACCCCGCGTCGTCCGAGGCCCGGCTGTGGATGACGGACGCCCACGGCGATCCGGTGGCCTACGTGGACGCGCTCGTCCTGCGCCCGGCGACCGAACAGCAGCTGCGGCAGCGCACGAGCGACCACCTCTACCGGCTCGACTTCCGGCCTTCCCCCGCGACCCGCGAGGTACCGGCCGAGACCTGGGTCCTCGGCGGCTCCGGCGACCTCGCGCACGCGACCGGCGGACGGCCCGTCACCGACGTGGCCGGGCTGCGCGCCCTGCTCGACGCCGGCGACGAGCCCCCGGCCCGCCTCGTCGTCGACAGCACCACGCGGGACCCCGGTGACCTGGCGGACGCGGTGCGCACGGCCACCGCCACCGCACTGCACGTGCTGCAGGGTCTGCTGGCCGAGTCCCGGCTGGAGGGGACCGAACTGGTCTGGGTGACCCGGCAGGCCGTACCGGCCGGGCCGGGGGAGGGCGTCGACGGTCTGGTGCACGCCCCGGTCTGGGGCCTGGTCCGTGCCGCGCGCGCCGAGTACCCCCAGCGGTCGCTGCGGCTGGTGGACACCGGTTCCGCGGCCGAGGACACCGCCGTGCTCGCCAGGGCCGTGTCCGTCGCCGACGAGCCCGAGATCGCCGTACGGGCCGGAGGGATACGGGTCGCGCGGCTGGTCCCGGTCGGCCCGGAGCCGGAAGGCGCCACCGGGGGAACTCCGGTATCGGAGGGAACGGCACTGGTCACCGGCGGAACCGGTGAGCTGGGCCGGGAGCTCGCCCGGCACCTGGTGCGCACCCGCGGCGTCCGGCGCCTCGTACTGACCTCGCGTCAGGGCGAGCGGGCCCCGGGGGCCGCCGGCCTCGCCGCCGAACTCACGGGGGCCGGGGCCGAGAGCGTACGGATCGTGGCCTGTGACGTCGCCGACCGGGAAGCCCTCGCCGGTCTGATCGGTTCCATCGACGATCTGGACTCGGTGTGGCACCTGGCCGGCGTACTGGACGACGGACTGCTCCCGGACCAGAACGCGCAGCGGCTGGAGCGCGTACTGGCTCCGAAGCTGGACGCGGCGCTGCACCTGCACGAACTCACCCGAGAGCACTCGCTGTCCGAGTTCGTCATGTTCTCCTCGCTCGCCGGAGTGCTCGGTAGCCCCGGCCAGAGCACGTACGCCGCGGGCAACGCCTTCCTCGACGCCTTCGCCGTATGGCGGACGCACGCGGGCCTGCCCGCCAGGAGCCTGTCCTGGGGCCTGTGGGAGCAGGCCGGCACGGGGCTGACCGCGCATCTCGGCCGGGCCGAGCTGACCCGGATCCGGCGCATGGGCGTCGAGCCGCTCTCCGTGGACCAGGGGCTGCGGGCACTGGACGCGGCGCTGGCGGTGGATTCGCGGGGACACCTGGTTCCCGTGCGGCTCGGGCTGGCCGCGCTGCACCGCGGCCAGGACGAGGTGCCGGTACTGCTCCGCGGCATGGTCAGGACGCGCCTGCGGCGGGCGAACGCGGGGGAGGCCCCCTCGGGCCTGCGCGGCAGGCTCGCGGCGCTCTCCCCCGACCAGCGGCGGGAGACGGTGACGCTGCTGGTGCGGTCGGCGGCGGCGAACGTGCTCGGCCTTCCGGACAAGGGCGCGGTGCCGGCCCAGCAGGTGCTCAGGGACCTCGGCCTCGATTCGCTGATGGCCGTGGAACTGCGGCGCCGGATCTCGCAGGAGACCGAGGTCCCGCTGCCCGCGACACTGGCCTTCGACCACCCGACCCCGGCCGCCATGGCGGAATTCCTCCTGGAACGGATGGACCTGTCACCGGCCGCGCCGCCCACCGGGGCCGTCGTCCGGGCCGCGGACGAGGACGACGATCCGGTCGCGATCGTGTCGATGGCGTGCCGGCTGCCGGGCGGTGTGGGGACTCCGGAGGAGTTCTGGGAGCTGCTGTCCTCGGGTGGGGACGCGATCGAGGGGTTCCCGTCGCGGTGGGACGGCTGGGACGTGTACGACCCGGATCCGGAGGCCGTGGGCAAGAGCTATGCGCGCACCGGCGGATTCCTGCGGGACGTGGAGGAGTTCGACGCGGGCTTCTTCGGGATACCGGCGCGCGAGGCGCGGGCCATGGACCCGCAGCAGCGGCTGGTGCTGGAAGCCTCGTGGGAGGCTCTGGAGCGCGCCGGATTCCGCCCCGAAAGCCTCGAGGGCAGCAACACCGGCGTGTACCTCGGTGCGATGGGGTCGGACTACGACCGTTTCCACCAGCACGACCTGAGCGCGCTCGACGCGTACGGCTCGATGGGCAGCGCCGGCAGCGTGCTGTCGGGCCGGGTGTCGTACTCCCTGGGGTTGCAGGGCCCGGCCGTCACGGTGGACACGGCGTGTTCGTCTTCGCTGGTGGCCCTGCACCTGGCGGTGACGGCGCTGCGGCAGCGCGAGTGCGACGTCGCGCTGGCCGGCGGTGTGACCGTGATGTCGACACCCTCGCTGTTCGTGGAGTTCTCCCGGCTGCGGGGCATGGCCGCCGACGGCCGGTGCAAGAGCTTCTCCGCCGATGCCGACGGGGCCGGCTGGTCCGAGGGCTGTGGCGTGCTCGTACTCAAGCGGCTGTCGGCGGCGCAGGCCGACGGTGACCGGGTCCTGGCCGTGATCCGCGGCTCGGCCGTCAACCAGGACGGCCGGTCCCAGGGGCTGACCGCCCCGCACGGGCCCTCGCAGCGGCGGGTGATCCAGCAGGCCCTCTCGCGTGCGGGGCTGTCCCCGGCGGACGTGGACGCCATCGAGGCACACGGCACCGGCACCCCCCTCGGCGACCCGATCGAGGCGGGCGCCCTGGCCGAGGTCTTCGGACCGGGCCGTTCCGCGCAGCGGCCCGTGTACCTCGGTTCGTCGAAGTCGAACATTGGTCACGCCCAGGCCGCCGCGGGCGTCACCGGCGTGATCAAGATGGTTCTGGCGCTCCAGCACGAAGAGCTGCCCGCGACCCTGCACGCCGACGAGCCGAGCCCCCACGTCGCATGGGAGGGCAGCGGGCTCGAGCTGCTGGGCGAGGCACGCTCCTGGCCTCGGGAGGACTCCCGGGTACGGCGTGCGGGCGTGTCGTCGTTCGGGCTCAGCGGGACCAACGCCCACCTCGTCCTGGAGGAGGCCCCTGCCGTAGGGACCGTCACCGAACAGGCCGTTCCGGAAGGCGTGTTCCCGGTGGTGGTGTCGGGCCGGGACGCGGGTGTGGTGCGGGCGCAGGCCCGGCGGTGGGCCGCCTGGTGGCGCGAGCACCCGGAGGTGTCGCTGGAGCGGGTGGCGTCCACGGCCCGGTGGCACCGTGGCTGGTTCGACCAGCGGGGAGCCGTCCTGGCCACCACCCGCGACGAGGCCATCAGCCGGCTGGAAGCGCTGGCCGAGGGGATCGAGACGCCCGGTGTGATCGCCCCCGTCGAGGGACTGGGCGACGAGGCCCTCCAGGGGGCCGGTGCCGGCGGTGTGTGGGTGTTCCCGGGGCAGGGGTCGCAGTGGGAGGGCATGGGCCGGGCGCTGTACGAGCGTTCGCCGGCGTTCGCCCGAGCGGTCGCCGCTTGTGACGCGGCTCTGCTGCCGTGGACCGGATGGTCGGTCACCGAGGTCCTCACCGGGCAGCGGCCTCTGTCCGGGGTGGAGGAGGTGCAGGCGGCGCTGTTCACGATGAGCCTGGGCCTGGCCGCCTGGTGGGAGTCGATGGGCGTCGCCCCGCGGGCCGTGATCGGGCATTCGCAGGGTGAGGTGGCCGCGGCGGTGGTCGCGGGCATCCTGACCGTCGAGCAGGGCGCGAAGATCGTCGCGGCCCGCTCCCGGGCCGTGGCCACCTGCCGCGGTCAGGGCGGCATGGCCGTCGTCGAACGCGGCCATGAGTGGATCGGCGAACGCCTGGCCGGCACCGGCCTGTCGATCGCCGCGGTCAACACCCCCACGTCCACGGTGATCTCCGGCGACGCCCATGCCCTGGACACCCTGCTGGCGCAGCTGAAGACCGAGGACGTGTTCGCCCGCCGGGTGCAGGTCGACTACGCCTCCCACAGCGCCCACATGGATCCCCTGCTGCCCGCCCTGGCCGAGGAGCTCGCCGGCCTTCAGCCGGCAGCCGGACGGATCCCGCTCTACTCCACCGTCCACGGCCGTCTGATCCACGGCACCGAGATGGACGCCGACTACTGGTGCGCCAACCTGCGCCGGCCCGTCCGGTTCGACCAGGCCAGCAACGCCGCCACCACCGACGGCCACCACACCTGGATCGAGATCAGCCCCCACCCCGTCATGGCCATGGCCCTCGACGAAATCACCCAGCACCACGGCGGGGTCGCCGTGGCCAGCGCCCACCGGGACCAGGGCGACACCACCGACGTCCTGTCCTCATGGGTCCGCGCCGGCCTCGCCCACGCGGACGCATGGCCCTGGCAGCAACTCGTCCCCCGGGCACCGCTGGCGAGCGAGTTGCCCACGTACGCCTTCGACCGCCGGCGCCACTGGCTCGCCGCCCCCGGCACCACCCCCGTGGACGCCTCCGGCCGGGGCGTGGACGGGGCCGACGGGGTGGACCACCCGTGGCTCACGCTGTCGACACCGCTGGCCTCCGGCGACGGACTGATCCTCACCGGCACGATCGATGCCACCGACGGCGGGCAGGCCTGGCTGGGCGACCACCGCGTGTTCGGCACGACGCTGCTGCCCGGTACCGGAATCCTGGACATGGTCCTCACCGCCGCCGAACGGGTCGGCGCCGGCACGGTGGAAACCCTGACCCTCGCCACCCCGCTGGTCCTGCCCGAGACCGGGCGGCTGCGCCTTCAGATCGCCGTCACCGACATCGACGGCCACGGGCGCCGCCAGGCCACCGTCCACACCCACCCCGACCCCGACGCCCACCCCGACACGCCCTGGACCACCCACGCCACCGCCCAGCTCACCCACGGCGCACCCCCGAACGACCCCGAACCCCTCGACTGGGCGGCGGCGGTCGAGTCCGCGCAGCACGTCTCCCTGGACGGGTTCTACGAGCGCTTCCGCGAGCGCGGACTCGACTACGGCCCCGCCTTCCAGGGCCTCAGTGCCCTGTGGCGGCACGGCGACGAGCTCTACGCCGTCCTCCGCCTCCCGGAGGACCTGCGGCCCGAAGGCTTCGGTATCCACCCGGCCCTCCTGGACGCCGCGCTCCACACGATCCTCACCGCCGAGGAAGCCGACGACGAGAACACGCGGCACCGCGACGGCAAGCGGGTCCTGCTGCCGTTCGAGTGGAACGACGCCCGGCTGTACGCGACCGGGGCCTCGGTCGTGCGGGTGCGCGTACGCCTCGACAGGACGCGCGAGCAGGCCGAGCTGTGCGTGACGGACGAGCACGGGGACCTGGTCGTCACGGCGGGCCTCCGCCTCCGGGAGGCCCGCGCGGAGGGCGTGCGGACGGCGGCGCAGCAGCACCTGTACCGGCTGGAGTTCCAGGAGTGCCCGTCGTCGCCCGCCGCCGCCGGGCCCGCGGACACCGTGATCACCGCCGGCCCCCTCGCGGCCGCGCTCGGACTGCCCGCGTTCGACACGGGAACCGCGACCGGACCGGCTCCTTCCCGCATCGTCGTGGATGCCACCCAGCCCTCCGGTACCCCGGAGGAGTTCACCGCGGCGGCCCTGGTCCGTGCGCGTGACCTGCTGGCCGATCCGCGGCCGGCCGGCACCGAACTGGTCTGGGTGACCCGCCGGGCGATCTCCGCGGACGAGGACGAGAGCGTCGACCTGACCTCGGCGCCCCTGTGGGGCCTGCTGCGTGCGGCACGCGCCGAGGGGCACCCGGTGCGGCTGCTGGACGTGGACGCCGGCGCCGATCCGGACACGGTGCGGGCGGCACTGACCCTGCCCGAGCCGGAGCTGGTGGTCCGCGGCCGTACGGTACGGGTACCCCGGCTGGTCCGGTTCTCCCCGCACGACACGGCACCCGACGGCGGCGCCACCGCGTCCGCGGCCGAGGGCACGGTGCTGATCACCGGCGGTACCGGTGAACTGGGCCGGCAGGTCGCACTGCACCTGGTGAGCGCGTGGGGAGTGCGCAAGCTGGTCCTGGCCTCCCGCCGGGGCGACGCCGCGGCCGGCTCCGACGAGCTGGTCGCCGAGCTGACCGCCGCCGGGGCCGCAGACGTGCGCGTAGTGGCCTGCGATGTCACCAGTCGCGAACAGCTGGCCGGACTCGTGGAGTCCGTCCCGGACCTCAGCGGCGTGTGGCACCTGGCCGGCGTACTCGACGACGGGCTGCTCACGGACCAGACTCCGGAGCGACTGGAACGCGTCTGGGCGCCCAAGGCACGCGCGGCGTGGTGGCTGCACGAGCTGACCGCGGACCGTTCACCGGCCTGGTTCGTGGTGTTCTCGTCCGCCGCGGGTGTCCTCGGAAGCGCCGGGCAGAGCGGTTACGCCGCGGCGAACGCGTTCGCGGACGCGGTCGTGCTCGAGCGCCGCCGGCAGGGACTTCCCGCGCTGAGCCTGTCCTGGGGACTGTGGGAGCAGGCCGGTACGGGCCTGACCGCGCACCTGGGACGGGCCGAACTGGCACGGATGCGCAGGCAGGGAGTGGCCGCGCTGACCGGCGCCCAGGCGCTGGGGGCTCTCGACACCGCGCTGACCGGCCGGCGGGCGCATCTCGTACCCCTGCGGATCGATCTGTCCGGGGCCGAGGACGACCGCTCGCCGCTGCTGCGCGGCAGGACCCGGATGCGCAGGCTCGCGGACACCCGGACCGGCAGCGCCGACACCGGCTGGTCCGCTCTGCCGCAACCGCAGCGCGTTCGCGCGCTGGCCGACATGGTGCGGCGCGAAGCGGCCGCGGCGTTGGGCCGCCCCGACGAGATCCGCCCCGACGCGGAGTTCACCGAACTCGGGCTGGACTCCCTGATGGCCGTGGAACTGCGCCGCAGGCTGTCCGCCGAGACCGGGCTGTCCCTGCCCGCGACGGCAGTCTTCGACCACCCGACGCCCGCCCGCCTGGCGGAGTACCTGAACGGCTGCCTGCGGGACCGGGGGGAGGACACGGTCCGTGCGCGCGTGGAACGCGTGGAGCGGCGCGACGTCCATCCGGCGACCGAGGGGCAGCGCAGGCTGTGGTTCCTGGAGCAGATGCGTCCCGGCACGGCCGAGTACAACGTGACGATGCCGGTCCGGGTCGCCGAACCGCTGGACCGCGCGGCGTTCGCCTCCGCCGTCGAGCACGTGGTGCGGCGGCACGAGGCACTGCGCACGGGCCTGGAGAGCCGCGACGGCGAGCTGGTCCAGGTGGTGTACGAGGAGTTCGGCACCCCGCTGCGCTTCGAGGAGGTCGCCGGCTCCGACGAGCTGGCCGACCGGATCCGGGGCGAGGCCGAGACGCCCTTCGACCTGTCCGGACCCGTTCTGCTGCGCTGCCTGGTGCTGACCGGCACCGACGAACAGGTGGTCTGCCTCACCCTGCACCACGCGATCGTCGACGCCTGGTCGCTGGTCATGACGCTGAATCAGCTGTTCGCCGCCTACGGGGAGTTCCGCGCCGGTCGTGTTCCCGACAGCGGCAGCGCGCCGCTCGTGCACCTCGGCGACTACGCCGGCTGGGAGCGGGACTCCATCGAGCGGGGAGCCTTTGAGACGGGACTCGGCTTCTTCCGGGACGAACTGTCCGGGGTCCCGCGTCTGGAACTGCCTCCGGGCGATGCGGACTCCGGCGCGGACAAGGTCGGATTCACCGTGTCCGACGCCCTCCGCGGCGAGCTGGAGGCCCTCGCCTCCGAGGCGGGGGTCACCCTGTACACGGTGCTGGCCAGCGCCTTCGCGGTGCTGCTCGCCCGGTACAGCGACCAGCGGGACTTCGGCATCGGCACGGTGTGGTCCGGGCGGGGACTGTCCGGGTCGGCGGAGATCGTCGGCTTCCTCGCCAACACGCTGCCGCTGCGCTGCGACCTCTCCGCCGACCCGGACGTGCCCGGTCTGCTGTCGGCGATGAAGTCCCGCGTGCTCGGCGTGATGGAGCACCAGAACGTGCCCCTGTCCGAAGTGGTCAAGATCGTCGATGCCGAGCGCAACGGCGAGGAGAACCCGCTGTTCCGGGCGGTGTTCAACTACGGCCTGGGCGCGGAGCCCGATGACGACACGTGGCGGCCGTTCGCCGGGTTCTTCACCGGCAACGTCGCGGGAACCGCCAAGTTCGAGCTGACCATGAGCCTCGCACCCGCCGCGGAGGGACTGCGCGGGGAGCTGGAGTTCCGGACACACGTACTGGACCAGGGATCCGCACGGCGCATGGTCGCGAACTTCGAGACCCTGCTGACCTCCTTCGTCCGGGACGCCGGTCTGCCGGTCAGCCGGCTGTCCCTGCTCCACGCCGAGGAGGAGGGCCGGTTCCGGCGGCACGGCGACGGCGTCACGCCGGAGCCCGCCGCGCTGCCCGCGCCGCAGCCGCAGCCGGAGGCCGCGGAGTCGGCCGCCAGCGGTGACCGGGTGTGGGAGACGGTGCTCTCGGCCTGGTCGCAGGTGCTGGAGGTGGAGCCGGACGAGGTGGACCCGGACAGCGGGTTCTTCGATCTGGGCGGCACGTCGTTGACGGCGGTGCGGGTCCACGAGCTGGTCCGTGACGGCCTGGGCCGCGAGTTCCCGCTCGCGACGCTCTTCCGCCACTCCACGGTGCGGCAGCTGACCACGTTCCTGCGCGGCGACACCACGCCCGCGGCGCCCGCGGCGACGGCGCCGGCGGCGGCCGAGGAGCGTACGGGCACGGGCTCGGACTCGGGCCCGGACCAGGACGCGGTGGCGATCGTCGGCGTGGCCCTGCGCCTGCCGGGCGCGCGCGACGCGGAGGAGTTCTGGGCGAACCTGCGCGGCGGTGTCGAGTCGATCCGCCGCTTCACGGACCAGGAGCTGCTGGACGCCGGGGTGCCCAGCAGCGTGCTGGACGATCCCGCGTTCGTCCCCGCCAAGGGGTACGTGGAGGACGCCGACCTCTTCGACGCCGAGTTCTTCGGGTACTCGCGGTCCGAAGCGGAGAACATGGATCCGCAGCACCGGCTCTTCCTGGAGACGGCCTGGCAGGGCCTGGAGGACGCCGGCGTCCTGCCCGGCGCCGACCACGGCCGCATCGGAGTCTTCGCCGGCGCCGGATTCGGCGGCTACAACACCGGAACCGTCCGAGGCGACGAGATCACCGAACTCCACGAGTTCTACCGCAATCTCCTCGGGAACAAGTCCGACTTCGTGTCCACGAGGGTGGCGCACAAGCTGAACCTGCGCGGTCCCGCGCTGACCGTGCAGACGGCGTGCTCCACGGGTCTGGTCGTCGCACACCTGGCCCGGCAGAGCCTGCTGCGCGGGGAGACCGACGTGGCCCTCGTCGGCGCCTCCGCGCTCACCTTCCCCCTGGAGTACGGCTACTACCACCAGGAAGGCTTCGTCTTCTCCCCGGACGGCTCCTGCCGTGCGTTCGACGCCGAGCGCCAGGGCACCGTGGTGGGCAACGGTGTGGTGGCGGTGGTGTTGCGTCGGCTGTCGGACGCGGTCGAGGCAGGGGACCGGATCTACGCGGTCATCCGCGGCAGCGCCATCAACAACGACGGCTCCGACAAGGTCGGATTCACCGCGCCGAGCGTGAGCGGCCAGGCCGCCGTCATCACCGACGCGCTCGCCGACGCCGGACTGTCGTCCGCCGACATCGGCTACGTCGAAGCGCACGGCACGGCCACCGCCATGGGCGACCTCATCGAGGTCCAGGCCCTCCAGGAGGTCTTCACCTCCGACCGCGACGAGCCGTGCTCGCTCGGGTCGGTGAAGTCGAACATCGGCCACGTCGACGTGGCCGCGGGCCTGGCGGGGCTGGTCAAGGCGGCGCTGTGCGTCTACCACGGCGAGCTGGTGCCCACGGTCAACTTCCAGCGAGTCAACCCCGAACTCGGCCTGGACCCGGCCGTCCTGCGGATCAGCGACGACACACGGGCCTGGTCGGGCACCCGACGGGCCGGAGTGTCCTCGTTCGGCATCGGCGGCACCAACGCCCACCTGGTCCTGGAACAGCCGCCCCAGCCGGCCACGCCACCCGCCCCGGCACGCGCCGCGGCGCCCGTGGTCGTCTCCGGACGGACCCCGCAGGCACTCCGGGACCAGGCACGGCAATGGGCCGACTGGCTCACCCGGCACCCCGACACCACCCTCACCGACCTCGTCCGGACCACCACCCGAAACCGCCGGCACTTCGACCACCGGGCCGCCGTACTCGCCCATGACCTGGACGAGGCGGTGCGCGGGCTGACCGCGCTCGGGGACGGACACGCCGCCGACGCGGTGTGCACCGGCGTGGCCGAGGAACGCGGCAAGGTCGTGTTCGTCTTCGCCGGCCACGGTTCGCAGTGGCCGGGCATGGCCCGGCGCCTGCTCACCGAAAGCCCGGCCTTCGCCGACACGGTCGCCCGCTGCGACGAGGCACTGCGCCCCTGGACCGGCTGGTCGGTCCGCGAACTGCTGGCGGACCCCGAGGCGAGCGGGCTGAGCCTGGACGACGTCGAGGTGACCCAGCCCGCCCTGTTCACGGTCGCCCTCGGCCTGGCGGAGGTGTGGCGGTCCGTCGGCCTGGAGCCGGAGGCCGTGGTCGGGCACAGCCAGGGTGAGGTGCCCGCCGCCGTGGTCGCCGGAGCGCTGACCCTGGAGGAGGGCGCCAAGGTGGTCGCCGTCCGCAGCCAGGCGTTCGACCGCATCGAGAGCGGCTCGGGCGGCATGGCCGTGCTGGGACTGCCGCTGGCCGAGGTGGAGGAACTGCTCGCCGGATACGGCGGTGCGCTGTCGGTGGCCGTGGTGAACACCCCGGGTTCGGTGGTGGTGGCCGGCGCGGCGGACGCGGTGGGCGACCTGCTCGCGAGGCTGGCGGACCGTGACGTGTTCTCCCGCCGGATCAAGGCGGACCGCGCCGGACACTGCGGCCTGGTCGACCCCATGCTGCCCGAGGTCGAAGCGGCGCTGAGCGGACTGCGCCCCCGCGCGACGACGGTGCCGATGTACTCCACGGTGACCGGCGCGCGGATCGGCGGAGAGGCCCTGGACGCCCGTTACTGGTGCCGCAACCTGCGCGAGCCGGTGCGCATGGACCTGGCGCTCGACGCACTGAGCGCCGACGGCTTCGGCGTGTTCACCGAGATCAGCGCGCACCCGCTGCTGGCGATCCCGCTGACCGCCTTCACCGCCGACCGGGGCGGAGTGGTTCTGGGCAGCCTGCGCCGGGACCACGGCGGCCTCGACCAGATCGTGCGCGGCCTCGGCGAACTGCACGTCCACGGCCACCCGGTGGACTGGACCCGGGTCATCGACGGCCCCGGCCGCCTGGTCGGCCTGCCCGGCTACGCCTTCCAGCGGCAGAGCTACTGGATCGACGGCGGATCCCGTAGCCGGCAGGAACGGCAGGCACCCCCCGCGGACCTGGCGGCCCGGCTGGCGGCACTGCCCGAGCCGGCCCGTGCCCCCGCCGTGCTGGAGGCCGTGCAGGAGGTCCTCCGCGGCGTCCTCGGACTCGGCGAACCCATGCCCGTGGACGAGCGGTTCCAGGAGCGCGGGCTGGATTCGATGATGGCCCTGCAACTGCGCAACCGGCTCAGCGAGGTGACCGGCACGCCGCTGCCGTCCACGCTCGCCTTCGAGCACCCCACGCCCCAGGCGGTCGTGGACCATCTGCTGGCCCACGCCTTCTCCGAGCTGCCGCCTTCCGGTCCGGTGATGGAACGCGCCGAGCGGCGCGACGTCCACCCGGCGACCGAGGGCCAGCGCCGGCTGTGGTTCCTGGAGCGGATGCATCCGGATTCCGCGCAGTACAACGCCGTTCTCCGGCTGGAGGTGGCGAGCCCCCTGTGCCCGGAGACGTTCGGCCGGGCCCTGCGTACGGTGATGGAACGTCACGAGGCGCTGCGCACCGGGTTGGAGCTGCGTGACGGCGAACTGGTCCAGGTGGTGCACCGGGAGTTCACCGTCCCGCTGCGGCACGAGCGGGTGGCCGATGCCGACGCGCTCGACCGGACGCTGTACGCGGAGGAACGGACTCCGTTCGAGCTGGATGCCGAGACCCTGTTCCGCTGCCTGCTGGTGGACTCCGGCGAGATGTGGACCCTGTGCCTCACCCTGCACCACGCCATCACCGACGGCTGGTCGCTGTCCCTGCTGCTGAACGAGCTGTACGAGACGTACCGGGCCCTCGCCGGGCAGCAGCCCCTCGAGCTGCCGGAGGTCCGCTACCACCTCGGCGACTACGCGCGGTGGGAGAAGCAGGCCGTTGAGCAGGGCGCCTTCGAGCGCTCGCTCGCGTACTTCGCGTCCGAACTGGAGGGAGCCCAGCGTCTGGAACTCCCCGCCCGGGACACCGCCGAGAACGACCGGGGCGACCAGGGTGACCGTGACGACCGTGACGACCGGGGCGGCGCCGTGCACTTCACCGTGCCTGCGGAGCTCCGGGCCGCTCTGGACGAGCTGGCCGCACGCAATTCCGTCACCGGGTACACCGTGTACGTCAGCGCCTTCGCGGTGCTGCTCGCCCGGTACACCGACCAGTACGACTTCAGCATCGGCACGATCTGGTCGGCGAGGGAGCTGCCGCAGGTCGCGGAGACCTTCGGATTCCTGGCGAACACCCTGCCGCTGCGCTGCGACCTGACCGGGGCGGTGTCCTTCGAGGACGTCCTCGCCCGCACGCACACCCGTGTGCGCGGGGTGTTCGAGCACCAGAGCGTCCCGCTGACCGAGGTCGTGCGCGTCGCCGGCGGTGACCGGACCGGCGAGGAGAACCCGCTGTTCCGGGCGGTGTTCAACTACGGCGGCGCGGCCTTCCCCACGATCGGCACGGGCGAGGAGGCCTGGCGGCTTCCCACCACGGGCAGCGTGTCCGGCAACGTCCGGGGCGCGTCGAAGTTCGAGCTGGGCCTCACCCTGACCGCCGACGGCGGGGTGCTGCGCGGGGAGCTGGAGTTCCAGTCGCACGTGCTGGACCGGGACTCGGCCGACCGGATGGCCGCCAACTTCGAGACCCTGCTGGCCTCGCTGGCCGAGCGGCCCGCCCGTCCGGTCCGCGAGAGCGAACTGCTCTGCGGTGCGGAACGCCGCTGGCTCGCCGAGCACGGCGGCGACGTCGCGGCCCGGCCCGCCGGCGAGACCGCGTTCCAGCGGATCCTGGAACAGGCGGCACGGACCCCCGACGCGGTGGCCGTGGTGTCGGACGGACACGAGCTGACCTACCGGGAGGTGTCCGCGCGAGCCCGCGCGATCGCCCGGCGGCTCGCCGCACTGGGCGTGACCCGTGGCGACCTGGTCGGCCTCTGCCTTCCCCGCACGGCCGATCTGCCGGTGGCGATGCTCGGCACCTGGATGGCCGGGGCCGCCTACGTTCCGCTGGACCCGGCGTACCCGAAGGCGCGTCTGGACCATGTGGTGTCCGACAGCGGCCTCGGGGTGGTGATCTCGGCCGGCTCCCTCGCGGACGTCCTGCCGGACGGCCCGCGCGTGCTGTCCGTCGAGGAGATCACCGAGGAGGTCGCCGAGGAGACCGCCGAGGAGACCGCCGAGGACGGGCACCACGGACAGCAGCCGGCCTCGGCTGTGCCGGTCCGACCGGAACCGTCCGACCCCGCCTACGTCATCTACACCTCGGGCTCGACGGGCACCCCGAAGGGCGTGGTGGTCGAACACGCGCAGTTCGCCGCCTTCTGCCTGGCCATGGACGACCGCGTCGGCGGTGGCGCCGACGGCACCTGGCTCGCCGTGACCAGCGTGTCCTTCGACATCTCCGGCCTCGAACTGCTGTGGACCCTGACCAGGGGCCACCGCGTGGTCGTCGCCGGCGGAGAACTCGGCGCCTGGGCCGGATACCGGCAGTACGGGCCGACGCACCTGCAGTGCACGCCGTCACTGGCCAGGATGCTGCTGGCGGACGCGGAAGGCCGTGAGCTGCTCGGCGGGCTGCGGCTGCTCCTGGTCGGTGGCGAAGCGCTCGACCGCGGGCTGGCCGACCGGCTGCTGCGGACCTGCGGCGGCGACGTGCTCAACATGTACGGGCCCACGGAGACCACCGTCTGGTCGACGACCTGGCGCGTCGAGCCCGGCCCGGTTTCGCTGGGATCGCCCGTCCTCGACACCCGGCTGGCCGTGCTCGACCGGCACCGGCAGCCGGTACCGCGCGGCTGCCGCGGTGAGCTGTGGATCGGCGGGCGCGGTGTCGCGCGGGGCTACTGGGACCGGGCCGCGCTGACCGACGAGCGGTTCGTGGCGGACCCCTACGAGGGCGCGGGGCGGATGTACCGCACCGGGGACGTCGTCCGCTACCGCGAGGACGGCTCACTGGAGTACTGCGGCCGCGTGGACAGCCAGGTGAAGCTGGCCGGACACCGCATCGAGCTCGGCGAGATCGAGTCCGTGGTCGCCGGCTGCGCCGGCGTGCGGGAAGTCGCGGCGGTCGTACGCGAGGACGCCGGCCCGGCGGCCCTGTGGGTGTACTACTCCGGGGACGCCGGCCGGCAGGTCCTGGCCGAGCACGCCGCGGCGCGGCTGCCGGTGTCGATGCTGCCCGCGCGGTGGATCCGGCAGGACAGCCTGCCGCTGACACCGAACCGCAAGATCGACCGGCTGGCGCTGGCCGCACTGCCCGCGCCGCGGCCGGAGCCCGCGCAACCGGCCGCCGAGGGCGACCGGGTGTGGGACGCGGTGGTCTCGGCCTGGTCGCAGGTACTGGACCTGGCCGAAGTGGACCCGGACCGCGGCTTCTTCGAACTGGGCGGAACGTCGATGGCGGCGCTGCGGGTCCACGAGCGGCTCTGCGCCGCCCTGGACCGCGAGTTCCCGCTCGCGACGCTGTTCCGCTACTCCACGGTCCGGCAGCTCACCGCGTTCCTGCGCGGCGACACCACGCGCACGGTGACCGCGGCCGCGACGTACCGGCAGCGTCCGGACGAGGACGCGGTGGCGATCGTCGGCGTGGCCCTGCGCCTGCCCGGTGCCAATGACGCGGACGAGTTCTGGGCGAACCTGCGCGGCGGAGTCGAGTCGATCCGCCGCTTCACCGAGCGGGAACTGCTCGACGCCGGGATACCCAGGAGCGTGCTGGAGGACCCCGGCTTCGTCCCGGCCAAGGGGTACGTGCAGGACGCCGATCTCTTCGACGCCGAGTTCTTCCGATGCTCTCCGTCCGAAGCGGAGAACATGGATCCGCAGCACCGCCTCTTCCTGGAGACGGCCTGGCAGGGCCTGGAGGACGCCGGCATCCTGCCCGGCGCCGACCCCGGCCGCATCGGGGTCTTCGGCGGAGTCGGCTTCGGCGGCTACGACCAGGGCGATTCCGAGGACGCCTCGGAGGTCTTCCGCTCGGCGATCGGCAACAAGAACGACTTCCTCGCGACCCGCCTGGCGCACAAGCTGAACCTGCGCGGACCCGCGCTGACCGTGCAGACGGCGTGCTCCACGGGTCTGGTCGCCACGCACCTGGCCCGGCAGAGCCTGCTGCGCGGAGAGTCAGACGTGGCCCTCGTCGGCGCCTCCGCACTCACCTTCCCCCTGGAACAGGGCTATCAGTACCAGGAAGGCTTCGTGGCCTCGCCGGACGGACACTGCCGGCCCTTCGACGCCGACGGCGCGGGCACGGTCCTCGCCAACGGTGTGGTGGCGGTGGTGTTGCGTCGGCTGTCGGACGCGGTCGAGGCAGGAGACCGGATCTACGCGGTCATCCGCGGCAGCGCCATCAACAACGACGGCTCCGACAAGGTCGGATTCACCGCGCCCAGCGTGAACGGCCAGGCCACCGTCATCACCGACGCGCTCGCCGACGCCGGACTGTCGTCCGCCGACATCGGCTACGTCGAAGCACACGGCACCGCCACCGCCATGGGCGATCCCATCGAGATCCAGGCCCTCCAGGAGGTCTTCACCCCCGACCGCGACGAGCCCTGCGCCGTCGGATCGGTGAAGTCGAACATCGGCCACACCGACGTGGCCGCAGGCCTGGCGGGGCTGGTCAAGGCGGCGCTGTGCGTCTACCACGGCGAGCTGGTGCCCACGGTCAACTTCCAGCGTGTCAACCCCGAACTCGGCCTGGACCCGGCCGTCCTGCGGATCAGCGACGACACACGGGCCTGGGCGGGCACCCGACGGGCCGGAGTGTCCTCGTTCGGCATCGGCGGCACCAACGCCCACCTGGTCCTGGAACAGCCGCCCCAGCCCGCCGCGCAGCCCGCCCCGGCACGCGCCGCGGCGCCCGTGGTCGTCTCCGGACGGACCCCGCAGGCACTCCGGGACCAGGCCGGCCGGTGGGCCCAGTGGCTCACCGAACACCCCGACACCACCCTCACCGACCTGGCCTGGACCACCACCCGGCACCGCGAACACTTCGCCGAACGCGCGTCGGTGGCCGGATCCGACCTGACCGCGGTCATCGAAGGACTGACCGCCATCGCCCACGACCGGCCGGACGCGTCGGTCACCCTCGCCACCGCACGGCCGGGCAAGGTCGTCTTCGTCTTCCCCGGCCAGGGTTCGCAGTGGCCGGGCATGGCCCGGCGCCTGCTCACCGAAAGCCCGGCCTTCGCCGACACGGTCGCCCGCTGCGACGAGGCACTGCGCCCCTGGACCGGCTGGTCGGTCCGCGAACTGCTCCAGGACGAGGACCGCATCGCCTGGGACCGCCTGGACATCGCCCAGCCGGTGCTGTTCACCATGTACCTCGGCCTGGCGGCGGCCATGCGGGAGCTGGGCCTGGAAGCCCAGGCCGTCGTCGGACACAGCCAGGGCGAGATCCCCGCGGCCGTGGTCTCCGGCGCCCTGACCCTGGACGAAGGCGCCAGGATCGTCGCCGCACGCAGCACGGCCCTCGCCGCGCTGGACTCGGACGGCGAGATGGCGACGGTGGAGCTCCCCGTCTCCGAGGTCGAGACGGCACTGGCTCCGCACGGGGACGCCGTCTCGGTCGCCGTGGTGAACACACCGGGATCCACGGTCATCTCCGGAGACCGGGCGGTCGTCGAAGAGCTGCTCTACGCGTGGGACGACCAGGACGTGTGGTGCGGCAAGCTGAACACCTCCTGCGCGTCCCACAGTTCGCACATGGACGCACTGCTGCCGGGCCTGCGGGACCGCCTCGCCCCGCTGCGCCCCCGCCCGACCGGCATCCCGCTGTACTCCACCGTGCTGGGCCGGCGGGCCTCGGGCGAGGAACTGGACGCCGCCTACTGGTGCCGGAACCTGCGCGAACCCGTACGGCTCGACCTCGCCCAGCAACAGCTGCTCGCCGACGGGTACACGGTGTTCGTCGAGGTCAGCCCGCATCCCGTGCTGGCCATGCCACTGGCCGACGGCGGCGCGGACCGGGACGCGGTGGTCCTGGCGGCCATGGAACGAGACCAAGGCGGCCTGGACCGGCTCCAGCGCACCCTGGGCGCGCTGCACGCGCACGGTGTCGGGATCGACTGGCCGGCGGCCGTCCCCGACGGCCGCATGGTCGGCCTGCCCGGCTACGCCTTCCAGCGGCAGCGCCACTGGAAGGAACCCGCCCGCCGCAAGACGACCGACCAGCGGTTCTGGGACGCCGTCGGGGCGGGCGAGGCCGACGCGCTCGCCGAGCTGCTCGGCGCGTCCGGGCAGCACCGGGACAGCGTCATGGACCTGCTGCCGCTGCTCCGGCGCTGGCACCAGGGCCGCGACGACCACGCCGGGATCGCCGACTGGCTGTACGAGGAGACCTGGCAGCCCGCCGAACCCGCCCCGGCACCGGCGGACGGGGTCTGGGCCGTCCTCGGGGACCCCGCGTCACCCGCCGCGGAGCTGGTGGCGGCTCTCGGCGAGGCGGGCGCCGCCGCGCACCGGGCCGGCACGGACCCGGGTGACCTCGCCTCCCTGCCGGCGGAGCTCCAGGGCGTGATCGTCCTGACGCCGCCGGACGAGGACGGCACGCGGCACGGATTCCTCCGGACCGTACGACTGCTGCAGGAACTCGGAACGAGCCACCCCAGGACTCCGGTGTGGCTGGTCACCAGGGGCGCCGTCGGCGTGGACGCGGCCGATCCGGTCACGCGTCCCGAGCAGGCCCTGCTCCACGGACTGGGCCGGGTCGCGGCACTGGAACGCCCCGAAGCCTGGGGCGGCATCGCGGACCTGCCCGAACAGCCGCACCCGCACTGGGCCGGGCAGCTCGTCCGCGCCGTCCTCGCCGGCGACGACGAGGACCAGATCGCGCTGCGCGCCGACGGCCGGTACGTACGCAGGCTGCGCCGCACCACGCCCGCACCGGGCGCGCCGTGGACGACCAGCGGCACCGCCCTGATCACCGGTGGCACCGGCGCCCTCGGCCGGCGGCTCGCCCGCTGGCTCGCGGAACGCGGCACGCGGCGCGTCGTACTCGCCTCCCGCTCCGGCGAGGTCTCCGCGCGGTTCCGCGAGGAACTCGAGGCGACCGGGGCGGAGATCGTGACGGCGGCCTGCGACGTCGGTGACAGGAGGCAGGTCGCCGAACTGATCGACCGGATCGACGCCGGCGGTCCGCCGCTGACGGTCGTCGCCCACCTCGCCGGGATCGCCGGAATGGCACTCCTGGCCGAGCTCGACGGAGCCCGGGCCGCCGAGGAACTCTCCGCGAAGGTGTCCGGCGCCTGGCACCTGCACGAACTGCTCGGCGACCGGCCCCTGGACGCGTTCCTGCTGTACGGCAGCGGCGCCAGCCTGTGGGGTGCGGGCGGCGGGACGACCTACGCGGCCGGCAACGCCGCGCTGGACGCCCTCGCCCGGCACCGGGTGGCGGGCGGCCGCACGGCCACCGTCGTCCACTGGGGCGGCTGGGCCGACGGAGGCATGGTGACGGAGGAGGCCGAGGAGCAGCTCCGGGAACGGGGCCTGCGGATGATGGCCCCGGACCGGGCACTGGGCGCACTGGACCTGGTACTCGGAACGGACCGGGTGGCACTGGGCGTGGCCGACATCGACTGGTCCCGCTTCACCCCCACCTTCTGCGTCGCCCGGCGGCGTCCGCTGCTGCTGGGCATCCCGGAGGCGCGCGCCGAGATGACGGGCACGCGCCAGGAGAGCGGACTCGGCGAGCGGCTGGCGGGCATGGGACGGGACGCACGGCTGCGTACGGTGCTCGAACTGGTCCGCGTCGAGGCCGCCGCCGCCCTCGGGGTGGCGGACGTCCCCGCCGAACAGCCCCTCCAGCAGCTCGGGATGGACTCGCTGATGGCGGTCGGCCTGCGCGCCAGGCTCGCCAGGCGGACCGGCCTGCCGCTCGGCACGGACGTACTGTTCCGGCACGGCAGTTGCGCCGGCATCGCGCGACACCTGGTCGACGAACTCACCGGGCGCCCGCCCGGCACCGAGGACTCGGCCACCGCCTCGCCGACGGCCTCGGCCGACCAGCTGGTGCGGGTGCTCAAGCCGGCGCCGAACCCCAGGGCACGCATCCTGTGCATGGCCGGAATGGGCGGCACGACCACCGCCCACATCCCGCTCGTCCCGTACCTTCCCGAGGACGTGGAACTGCTGGGCATCCGGGTTCCCGGCCGTGAGGGCAGCGTCGGGGAGGCCCCGGTGAATGATGTGAACGTGCTCGTCGACCGGGTCGTGGCGGAGATGTCCGACCGTCTCGACGTGCCGGTCGTCCTGTACGGGCACAGCCAGGGCGCAAGCGGAGTCTGGGAGATCGCCCACCGGCTGGGCAGCAGGGCGGGCGGACCGGAACTGTCCCTCGTCGCCGCCTGCGCGCTGCCGCCGTTCACCGAGGCCCCGGAGGAGCTCCAGCGGTTCCAAGAGGTGTCGGCGCTGTGGGACACGGCGGAGCCGGCGACCCTGGCCGAGGCCTTCCGGGGGGTGCTGCCCGACGGGATCCTCGCCCACGACGAGGTCTTCGCCGGCTACCTGGAGAACCTGCGGAACGACTCCGAGATGTGGACCCGGTACCAGCGCATGCTGGACGCCGACCGCAGGGGTCCGCTGGACATCCCGGTCACGGCGGTGTCGGCCACGGCCGACCCGGTGCTGCCCGAGGGCACGATGAAGGGCTGGTCCGCGCTGACCAGGGGCACGTTCACGACCCGGAGCATCGAGGGCGCGCACTCGGCGCCGATGGAGAACCCCGAGGCCATGGCCCGGCTGCTGACCGCGGCCGTCCCCGCCGGGCCGACGCCCGGCGCATGAAACGCCCGTGGCGTCCGCCGTCTTCGGACGGCGGACGCCACGGGCGCGAGGAAGGGGAAGGGAAGGGGGTGTCAGGCCCCGGGTCCGGCGTTCGCGCCCGAACCGGGACGGATCAGCAGTGCGGCCAGCAGCGCGACACCCGCGCACACCGCGCCCGCCGTGAAGCCCAGGGACATCCCGGACCGCGAGGCGACCGCCACCAGCATCGCCAGGCCCAGCGAACCGCCCAGCGTCTGTACGGCATTGAGCATGCTGGAGGCCGCTCCGGCGTCCCCGCGCCGCAGCCCGGACGTCGCCAGCACCGTCGGCGGGATCACGCAGCAGGCCATGCCCGCGCCCAGCAGGAGCAGCGGCGGCAGGATCCCGCCCGCGTACGAGGTGTCCGGCCCGAGCTGCGACAGCCACAGGTTGCCGGTCAGCAGCAGGGCGGCGCCCCCCGCCATCAGGTAACGGGCCCCCAGCTGGCGCTCCAGCCGTACGGCCGCCCACGCCATCACCGCCATCGTCGCGGCGAGCGGCGTGAGCGCGACCGCGGCGCCCAGCGGGCCGTAGCCCGCCTCCTGCTGGAAGTACCGGTTCAGGAAGAAGTACGCACCCATGATCGAACCGGGCACGGCCAGCGTCCCCACGTACGCGAGGACCCGGTTGCGGGACCGGAACAGGTGCAGCGAGACGATCGGATGCGCGGCCCGCCGCTCGACGCCCGCGAACACCGCGAACAGCACCACGGCGCCCGCCACGCACACCAGCGCCCGCACATCGCCGAGACCCTGCTCCGCCGCGCGCGCCAGCCCGTACACGAGGGCGGCCGCGCCCACCGCCGACAGCAGCGCACCGGCCACGTCGAAACGGCCCGGATTGCGGCGGGTCTCCGTGATCGCCACCGGCCCGAGCACCAGGATCAGCACGCCGAGCGGCACGTTCAGCAGCAGACCCCACCGCCACGAACTCAGACCGGACAGTGTCCCGGCCAGCAGCAGGCCGCCGGCCGTACTGACCGCGCCGGCCGCCGTGCACACGGCGATCGCACGCTTGCGCGGCGCACCCTCCTCGAACATGCTCAGCACCAGGGCCAGTCCGCTCGGCGCGGCCAGCGCCGCCCCGATGCCCTGGACCACCCGGATCGCGGTGAGCAGCTCCACGTCCGACGCGAGCCCGCGCACGGCGGCGGCCGCGGTGAACAGGGCCACGCCGGTGAGGAACACCCGGCGGCGCCCGAGGATGTCGCCGGCCCTCCCGCCGAGCAGCAGCAGACCGCCGAAGGCGAGCAGGTAGGCGTTCAGCACCCACGACGAACCGACGTCCGACAGCCCGAGATCGGCGCGCATGCCGGGCAGCGCGATGTTCACGATGGCGTCGTCGAGCTGGATCATCGCGTTGCACGAGGCGATGACGGCGAGGGCGAGCCCCGGCCGGGGGCGGGGGGTCTTGGGCGCGGGCGGTGCCTCCACGCGCGGTTCGAGCACGGGCGCGGACATGACCAGCCTCCTGAGGACGGCAAACAGACTCCGGACACGGGTCCGGTGCCGACACTGTCCCGCCGGCCCCTCGAGATCCCGCTGAGCCCAACCGGAGGCCTCGCGCCTACCGCCGCCCGCCGCCCGCCGGCCCGGAAAACGCGCTGTGCAGCCCAAACGCCCATGAGTACCGTGCGCACATGGATCACAAGGCCGACCACCCCGCCATCGACCGACGCGCCCTCGCCGCAGCGGCCGTCACCGTAGTCCTCTGGGCCTCGGCATTCGTCTCGATCCGCTCGGCGGCGGCGTACTACGCCCCCGGAGCGCTCGCCCTCGGACGCCTGCTGACGGCTTCCCTCGCCCTCGCGCTCGTCCTCGTGATCAAGCGGGTCCCGCTCCCGCCGCGCCAGGCCTGGCCCGGCATCCTCACCTCCGGAGTGCTGTGGTTCGGCCTCTACATGGTGGCGCTGAACTGGGGCGAGCAGGGCGTGGACGCCGGCACCGCGGCCATGGTCGTGAACATCGGCCCCCTCGTGATCGCCCTGCTCAGCGGCTGGCTGCTGAAGGAAGGCTTCCCCCCGATGCTGCTCGCGGGCATGGGAGTCTCCTTCGCCGGCGCGGCCGTGGTGGGCCTGTCCACCTCCGACGGCGGCTCCTCCTCCCTCGGCGGCGTGCTGCTCTGCCTGCTCGCCGCGCTCGCCTACGGCGCCGGTGTGGTCGCGCAGAAGCCCGCACTGACGTACGCGACCCCGCTCCAGGTGACCACGTACGGCTGCTTCGTCGGCACCGCCGTCACCCTCCCCTTCGCCTGGCAACTGCTGACCCAGCTCCCCGAAGCCCCGCTGACCGCCACCCTCAACATGGTCTATCTGGGCTTGTTCCCGACCGCCCTGGCCTTCACCACCTGGACGTACGCCCTCGCCAGGACCACCGCCGGCAAGATGGGCGCGACCACCTACGCGGTCCCCGCCGTCGTGGTCCTCATCGCCTGGATCGCCCTGGACGAGGTCCCCGGCGCCCTGACCCTCCTGGGCGGCGCGATCTGCCTGGCGGGAGTAGCCGTCTCCCGCAGACGCGGAGCCCGCCGCCCCACCCCGGCGCCCGCACACCGGTAGGCAGCAAGACAGCAAGGCAGTAAGGCAGTAAGCAACGGCGGAAGCGAGAACACCATGACCCCGCACCACACCACCGACGTCCAACTCCGGCAGGGCATCGCCTTCCGGGACCTGCACCACGGCCCCCGCCCGTTCGTCGTCCCCAACCCCTGGGACGCGGGCAGCGCACGCATCCTGGCCGCCTTCGGCTTCGCCGCCCTTGCCACCACCGGCGCCGGCCTCGCCCACAGCCTCGGCCGCCCCGACGGCACCGACCGGGTCAGCCGCGCCGAAATCCTCGACAACGCCCGCCTGATCGTGGAGGCCGGCGGCCTGCCCGTCACGGCCGACCTGGAGAGCGGCTTCGGCGACACCCCCGAGGACGTCGCCGAGACCATCCGCCTCGCCGCCGCCGCGGGCCTGGTCGGCGGCTCCGTCGAGGACTCCACCGGCCGCGAGGACACCGGACCCGAAGGAAGCCCGGTCCGCCCGCTCGCCGAAGCCGTGGAACGGGTGGCCGCCGCCGTGGAGGCCGCCGAGCGGCTGGACTTCCCCTTCACCGTCACCGCCCGCGCGGAGAACTTCTTCCAGGGCCGCCCCGACCTGGACGACACCATCCGCCGCCTCCAGGCGTACGAAGCCGCCGGCGCTCACGTGCTCTACGCCCCCGCCCTGCCCGACGCCGAAGCCATCGCCGCCGTCTGCTCCTCGGTGACCCGGCCCGTCAACGTCCTGATGGGCGGCGCCCTGAAGCTGTCCGTCGACGACCTCGGCGCCCTCGGAGTACGTCGCATCAGCACCGGATCCGCCCTGTCCCGCGCGGCACTCGGCGCCCTCACCCGGGCCGCCCGGGAGATCACCGAGTCCGGCACCTTCACCTTCGGCGCGGACACCCTCCCCTACGCCGACGCCAACACCCTGTTCACGGAGCCCACCGCATCCCGAGACGGTCGAGCTGTGTGACCCGCCACCCGCTCATCGACGGCTTGCTGCTCCGGCAGTTCGCGACGAAGACACCTAGCCCGAGCAGGGGCCCGTGCTCGGCGGGCCGCCCCGCGCGCCGGTGAGACCTTCGTGCACAGAGTCACCCGGGGCCGGTCGAACGGAGCGCCAGCGCATCGGCGTGGTGGACTCGTCGGCTGGCGTCCCCCTTTCTGCCTGTGCCGCGCAGGCCATCACTGCCCGCAGATGGCGCGGTTGGCGACCGAGACGCCGGGGGACGGCCATCTACTAGGTCAGGTGAGCGCCGGCCGCCCCACCTGGGCATCGCCCATCGTGCTGATGGGTGGCCAAGCGTTCGGCCCCCACCGCTCGCCCTCTCCATCTGGCGCCGTTAACGGCGGGCACGCCAGGTGGAAAACAGCCCCATGCCCACGCTGGTCACCACTGCGAACGCCTCAGCACCTGCAACGGCAAAAACGGCACAGGCCCCCGTGAGTAGGGCCAGCAGAGCGAGTAGATCGACCACTCGCTCGCGCAGCGTGGCAGGCGGTGCTGCGTCAGCGACGGGCGGACTGATTGAGGTGTTCTCTTGTTTGTCCATGCCTCCCAGCTCACCGTGCATCGAGGCCAACGCCCCTACGGGACGAACAATCTCGCAGCAAGCCGATCAACGCAGAACGGCGACGTACACTCGCGTGGTTCGGCCGAACACTGGCCTTGTCCGGCGCTGTTCGTGGGAGTTCGGTCTTGGGCACCTTGGAGGGCCGACGAGCTGGGGGGATGGGCATGGCGCAGGGAAGAGGGAGCGATGAACAGCGGCACGGGGACTTTGCAGATGCATTGGTAGCGTTTGCCTCTGACCTGACTCTCCTACGTATCGAGCACGGCAACCCCTCTTACCGGCAGATCGAGGCCCTTGCGCCGAAGGGACGACCCCTGTCCGCCTCCGCAGTCAGTGAGGCGCTGAACGGTAAGCGGCTCCCACGGTTGGACTTCCTCATCGCCCTGGTGGGCACCCTGCTGGCCTTCGGGGATCCTAATGATCGGCCTGTCCACCGGGACGACCCACGGCTCCGCGAGTGGAGATCTCGCTGGCAGAAGCTCGAGTTTCTGCGAGTCCAACGCAAGCGCACGGCTGCGTCTGAGCTTCCTGGCCCGGAAATTGAGAAGACGCGCAGCGACGGACCGCCTCCCAGCAAGGCGATACGCGAATACCACCCTGTCACGGAGACCATCCCGGACAACAGCCGCCAGGTTCCATCCGAGACAGCGTTTACGCCGTACGAGGAGGCCACCCCAGTCGATATCCGAGGCCAGGTGGCTGACCTACGCAACGTCAAAGATCAAATCTCACACGGCCCCAGCGAGTCGGCAACCCAGAGACAGCACGCCATGGGGAAGCTGACGGTTCGAGAGCGCATCGGTCTACTGCTCGACGAGCGGTCGTTCACTGAGGTCAACCCTCTGCGTCAGCACCAGGCCACCGGCTTCGGTATGGAGAACAAGGCTCCGTACACCGACGGGGTAGTCACCGGCTGGGGCACGGTCGAGGGCCGCACGGTCTTCGTCTACGGCCACGACTTCCGCATCTTCGGTGGTGCACAGGGGGAGGCGCATGCCGCAAAAATCCACGAGCTCATGGACATGGCCATCTCAGCCCGTGCACCGTTGGTATCCCTCCATGACGGGGGCGGGGCGCGCATCCAGGAGGGCTTGACTGCCCTTGCAGGCTACGGCGGCATCTTCCAACGCAACGCTCAGGCTTCGGGAGTAATCCCGCAGATCAGCGTAATTTTGGGTCCGTATGCCGGTGGCGCCGCTTGCTCACCGGCGCTCACCGACTTCGTCTTCATGGTCCGCAGTATCTCTCAGATGTTCATCAGCGGACCGGACGTGGTCCGAGCTGTCACCGGGGAGGACACGTCCCCAGACACCCTTGGCGGAGCCGATGTACACGCTGAAGTCTCCGGTACGGCCGCCTTCGTCTATGACGACGAACAGACCTGCCTGAACGAAGTACGCCAGCTACTTTCCCTGCTCCCGTCCAACAACCAGGAAGCGCCGCCGGCGGTGTCGGCTACCGACCGCCCTGACCGACGTTGTGAGGCATTGCTGGAACTGGTGCCAGCCGACAGCCACCGCTCCTATGACGTGCGCAAAGTCATCGAGACGATCGTTGACGACGGCGAACTCCTGGAAGTCCAGGAGCGGTGGGCGGCCAACGTCGTCTGCGCGCTAAGCCGTCTCGACGGTCAGGTCGTAGCCATTGTCGCCAACCAGCCATGGCGTTTGGCGGGGGTACTGGACACCGAGGCAACGGAGAAGGCCGCTCGCTTTGTGCAGTTTTGCGATTCGTTCAACATCCCCTTGGTGACCATGGTTGACGTCCCCGGCTTCCTGCCTGGTCTCGCTCAGGAGCACGGCGGCATCATTCGGCACACTGCCAAGTTGCTGTACGCCTACTGCAACGCCACCGTGCCGCGCATCCAGTTGGTCCTTCGCAAGGCGTATGGCAGTGCCTACGTCGTCATGGACTCCCGCTCCATCGGCGCCGACCTCTCCTTCGCCTGGCCCACCAACGAGATGGCTGTGATGGGCCCCGAGGGCGCCACCGATGTCATCTTCCGTAGGCAAATAGCTGAGGCCGACGACCCCGATGCTATGCGCGAAGATCTGGTCAAGAAGTACAAGCGCGAACTAATGCACCCTTACTACACTGCTCAGCGCGGTCTGGTGAATGACGTCATTGACCCTGCAGAGACCCGTGAGGTACTGATCCGCTCACTTGCGATACTCCGGACCAAGCGAGCCGGCATGCCGTCCCGCAAGCACGGCAACTCGCCGATGTGACGTAGTGCCTTCGCTTCGGCTCAATCCAGAACGCGGCGATGCTCCAGGCTAACCATGGTGAGCGCTCTGGCATGACTCCTGTTGCTTCTGAGTCGCTGATTTGAGAAAACCCGACCAGAGCAGACGACAGGACCGTCATCCCCAAAAGAACCGACGGCCCACGGCCGACCGATCGTGTTGCCGCGGACCCAGTCGCCGTCGGCCGTGCAGGGCTCATGCGGCTCCCTCATGCGGCGTGCCGGGTCGACTGGCTCTGCGCCCGTTGACGAAGGGCATGGTGGCGTTCCGCCTGGTGGCGAGGATCGCGCGGCCGGTCCCGGCGGGCTTTGGTGAGGCGCCTTGCAGTGTGACGCCGCGCACGCTCCAGCCGGTGAGCAGGGCGCCGAGGGTGGTCAGGAGCAGTGCGGGCTGACCGGCCTCTCTCGTCTCGAACGGCTTCGCCCCAGAGGCTGGCCTTCGCGACCGACCAGACGAGCGCCCAGCCGAACCGCAGCCCGCGGGTTCCCCAGGCGCTGCACGGCTTGCCGAGGATCTCGAGTGCGGCCGTGTGCGCGGGAGCGCCGCGGTCCGGCTTGGGTCGCACGGTGTAGTGGACCCGATTTCATCCAGTAATTAGCGCAAATGTTCGCTTTGGAACCCGGGAGTGGGCTGCCTTCGGGTGGCGGAGGGGATGGGTCGAGCTGGGGGGCGCTTCCCGTAAGGGTGAGCGGCCTGAGCGGGTGCGAGCGAGTCAACGTTGTGTGTAAAGAATTGCCTGTAGCGGTTGCGGGTTCTAAATAATGGGGAATATTTTGAAGTAAGAACCGGGAGGAGGTAGTCGTGACTCAGACTTTGGATCGTGAGGAAGCCCAGGTCAGAGCACTCTTTGACCGTGTCGAGAGAGTGGAGGCGGTTGCTGAGCAGATCGAGGAACAGCAGCCGGCCAATGCTTCGGAACTCCGGCATGTCGCTGAGGACGCACTCAGCAACGCTGAGCCGATTCGAGTGAAGACAGCGGCTTCTCTGCTCGACCTCAGTGATCGCACAGTCCGAGCCTGGGTCGAGGAGGGCGTGCTGGCGCTGGCAAGCGAGCACCCAAAGAGAGTCGACCCAGTCCGGCTGCACCAGGTTTTGCATCTCGTGAGAGATCTGCGGGCGGCGGGCCGGAGCAGAGACCTGCTCAGCGCTGTGTGGTATCGACTGCAAGATGCGGCTCTGCTTGATCGAGAAGACTTGGCGGCCAGCCTCGGACAGCTCCGAGAGGGCAAGGCCGAACCGGCTTTGACCGAAGACGAGGAACTGGCGGTTCGAGGCCACTAGGCTGCGTCGGTGTCCGTCATGGTTACCGTCACACCACTTGCTAAGCAGCAGATCGCAGGACTGCGCCGAACTGATCGCAGTTCATACGACCAGTTCCTGCAAGAGCTGAGGAGTCAGGGTTGCAAGGCGCTCGGGTACAGGCTCACGGGAGACGTGGTCGAGCACCTGTGCGTAAAGCACTTGGTTCGGTCTTTGCGAGTGGTAGTGGCCTTCACGGCTGAGGACGAGGCGACAGTGGTCCTCGTTGGGCCACACCAAGATGACGATCCACACATCGATGTCTACACGCTTCTCTATGCACTGGCTGGTCTGGAGCGCCCTCCCCAGGGAGAGCGTAAGAAGCCTGCCTGCTGCGGCGCCGGGGACGGTCTTCCGCCCTTCGCTGATCAGGACCTAGCTGATGACCTGGCGAATCAGGCTCGAGCTCTGCCTCGTGCGCGAGGCCAGAGGTCTCGCAGGCGCTGAAGTCTGCTGCGGCCACGCCCGGCAGGTGCGCTGCCATATGCCAACACTCCAACGGGCCGGTTCTCGCAGCGCAGTAAGCCCTGCGGGTGTAGCGGTCGGCGTAGGTGGCGTGTGGGACGCCGGGGTGGCCCACGACGACGGTCGTTGGCTTTCTCCTCCATCCCCTGCACGAAGGCGTTTGAGGCACTTGGAAGCCCTGTGTGGTCACAGGCGGCCGGATCCAAAGGAGAGCTGGGCGGACATGCGCCCACGCGTACGTCGCGACCGCGCTGCCGTCGGTCCTCAGAGCCTGTGTTGTGTAGAAGTAGGTGTTCCCGGCGCGGTCGTGTCGCCCGCGTAGCTCCTGATGGTGGCTGGCATCAGCCCGGGAGTACGGCGGCTCGCACGCGTTCGTGGATGTGTTCCACCTGCTGATTCGGTAGCCGCGATCGGGTCGCACAGCGCGGCGTCTGTGCATTGCCGCATGATGGGCGCGTTCGGGTCTGTGACCAGGGTGTCCGAGCCGGTGTCATTGAGGCGTCCCCCGGTGGCGACAGTCACCAAGGGGCGGATCTCCAGCTCGGTGGCCGTGACCGTGGTGGCCTTCGGATCGGTCGGCAACAGCCTGTTGTCAGGGGTCCTTGGCGACCACAGCGCATACGTACGCTCGCCGTCCGGGACGTTCGGGCAGAGCACGGCCAGCGAGTCGGACCTGCCACCCGTGCAGGTCCGGAGAAGCCGGGCTGTCAGCGCCCGGCGCTCGAGCCCAGGAACGATCCTCGGCGATCACCGGGCGCTGAAGACGCGAATACGCCATAAACCAGCCGGGCTCACCGAAAGTCGACTGGCCAGGACCGTTCGGCGGCGGGCTGAATGGGAGGATGTCCGTCCTCGTTCGTACCGCACGCGCGGCAGCCCTGTCCGCCGCGGTCGCCGTCGCCGTGTCCGCCGCCGCACCCCCGTTCGCACCCGCGCCTGCCGCGGCAGCGGCGCCCAAGCCGCCCAAGGCGTTCGTCGCGCTCAGCGACGTCGACCCGACCATCCGCCAGGAGATCCGCTACTACACGCCGAACAACTTCGTCGGCGTGCCGATCAACGGCTACCTCCAGCCGACCTGCATCCTCACCCGGCCGGCGGCCCAAGCCCTGCACCGCGCCCAGCGCGCCCTGCTGCGCCAGGGCTACTCCCTCAAGGTCTACGACTGCTACCGGCCGCAGCGCTCCGTCGACCACTTCGTCACCTGGGCCAAGGACCTCGACGACCAGGCCATGAAGGCCGAGTTCTACCCACAGGTCGACAAAAGCCGGCTGTTCGAAGACGGCTACATCGCCGAGCGGTCCGGCCACAGCCGGGGCAGCACCCTCGACCTGACCCTGGTGAAGCTCCCCGTCCGGCCCACCCCGCCCTACGATCCGGACCGGCCGCTCATCCCCTGCTACGCCGCCCAGGAGGACCGCGCGCCGGACAACTCCGTGGACATGGGCACCGGCTTCGACTGCTTCGACACCCTCTCCCACACCCTCGACCCCCGGATCCAGGGCGAGCAGAAGGCCAACCGGCTGCTCCTGAAGAGCACCCTCGAAACCGCGGGCTTCAAGAACCTGCCGGAGGAGTGGTGGCACTACACCCTGCGCGACGAACCCTTCCCCGACACCTACTTCGACTTCCCCGTGTCGAAGCCCGCCCGGTAGCGCCCCGGAGTGGTGCCGAACTCGCGGCTGAAGGCGTGCGAAAGGGCGTACGGGCTTCCGTAACCCACCCCGCGGGCCACGGCCGACAGCGAGTCGGCGGTGTCGCGGAGCCGGACGGCGGCCAGGTTCAGGCGCCACCAGGTGAGGTAGGCCATCGGGGGACGGCCCACCAGCGCGGTGAACCGCCGGGCCAGGGTGGGCCGGGACACCCCCGCCGCGGCGGCCAGCCGCTCGTTGGACCACGAGGCGGCCGGGTCCGCGTGCAGCGCCCGCAGGGCGGCGGCCGCCACCGGGTCGCCGAGGACGGCCGGCCACGCCCCGGTCCCGCCCTCGGCCGTCCAGGAGCGGATCATGTAGACCAGCAGCAGATCGAGCAGGCCCGGGACCGCGATGGCGGAGCCCGGCCGCAGCCCGTCCAGCTCCCGGCCCAGCAGGCCGATCGCGGACCGGAGTTCGGGAGCCGCACCCGCCCGGTTCGGCAGGTGCACGACCTCCGGCAGCTCCGCCATCAGCGGATGCGCCCGGCTGCGGTCCAGCCGGTACTTGCCGCACAGCAGCTCCACCACGCCCGCGCCGTCCCCGGCCGTCCGCAGCTCCTGCGCCCCAGCCGTCCGCAGCCCCCGCGCCCCGCCCGGCCCCGGCGCCCCGGCCCGCCGCTCCACTGCGGCCAGCCGCTCGAAGGGCACGGCCCGCTCCACGGCCGCCGCGTCGGCGGGGGAGTCGGCCATCACGTGCCCGGTGCCGTGCGGCAGCAGCACCGCGTCGCCCGGGCCCAGCTCGATGGGGGAGCCGCCGTCGGGAAGGAGCCAGCAGCTGCCCTCCAGCACGATGTGGAACCCGGCGCCTTCGTACGGCGCCAGCCGCGTGCACCAGCTCCCGCCCACCCGCAACCGGTCGGAGGAGGGCCGCCCGATCCGCACGGCCGAGATCGCGTCGCTCACCACGTCCATCCGGCCAGGCTAGCTGAGCCGCACGCGTATTCCCCTGAGCAAAACAGGTATTGAGAGGCTCACCGGCCCCTTCGTAGGGTCGAGGGCATGGAGAAGAACGAGAGTGAACAGCCCCTCGTGCTGGGGGACGTCGAGGTCATCCGGATCACCGAGTGGGCGGGACCGTTCGGCCCGGCCCGCGACCTCGTTCCGCAGTCCACGGCGGGGCTGTGGAAGGACAACGAGGACTGGCTGGCGCCGGACCACTGGCAGCCGGACCAGGACCTGGCGGTGATGGCCCTGCAGACCTGGGTCCTGCGCAGCGCCGGACGGACGGTCCTCGTCGACACCGGGGTGGGCAACGGACGTGAACGGCCCGGCTCGCCGGCCTTCCACCACCGGCAGGGAGACTTCCTCGACGGCCTGGCCCGGGCCGGGATCCGGCCGGAGGACGTCGACACCGTCGTCAACACCCACGTCCACGCCGACCACGTCGGCTGGAACACCCGTGACGCCGACGGGGAGTGGGTGCCGACCTTCCCCCGCGCCCAGTACCTCATCCCGGCGGCCGACGACTTCCACTTCGGGCCCGGCAACGCGTACGCGAAGGGCCTGCGCCAGGACGACCGGCTCATCTACGAGGACAGCATCGCGCCCGTCCACCGGTCCGGGCAGGCGGTCCTGTGGGACGGCACGCACCGCATCGACGAGCACCTCACCCTGGAATCCGCACCCGGCCACACCCCCGGCTCCAGCGTGCTGCGCCTCAGCTCCGGCACCGACCGGGCGGTCTTCGTCGGCGACCTCGTGCACAACCCGGTACAGATCCTCGATCCCGCCTGCAACAGCTGCTTCTGCCTGGACGCGGAGCAGGCGGTGGCCACCCGCCGCCGCATCCTCGAACGGGCCGCGGACATCCGGGAACTGGTGGTCCCCGCCCACTTCGGCGGCCCGGGAGCGGTGGAGGTCCGCAGGTCGGGCGGAGCCTTCACCCTGACACCCCACGGGAGGCGGTGAGCGGGCCGTCTCCCGGCACGCCGAAGACCCGCCGCGGGGCGCAGCGCGCGCCCCGCAACGGGTGATGCCTCTGCTCGATCTCTACCGGTTGATCTCTACCGGCGGGCGCACGTCCAAGCACCCATGCCCTGGATCGCAGCCAGCCGCCTGGCAGTGGCGATCTGCTCCGACTTCGTGGCCAGATCGGCCCGGGCGGCGTACCTGCGGCCACCCGCGGCCTTCCAGCTCGACTGGGTGAACTGCAGTCCGCCGTAGTGCCCATTGCCCGTGTTGGCACGCCAGTTGCCACCAGACTCGCACTGGGCGATCGCGTCCCAGTCGACGCGAGGTCTCGAGGCTGCGGCCGCATCGGCACTGGAAACGCTCAGTATGGCCTGACACAAGAGCACTGCGCACAGCAGTGCCGTGAAGGTGCTTCCGGTTCGCCGACTGTCCTGGAAACGAGACATCAGTGCTCCCTCCGCTGTCCACGACTTCTTGCCGTTCCCGGCGGCGTGCCGCGGCTGGGTTGCCGTGGCACGCCGTCCGGTTCAGTTGCCGGCAGCTCACGTTCCCTGTGGGTGTGGCTGCCGGATGGGGCTAGCGGCTGTGGTGGTGCCCGCGGCGGCCCCAGGACTCGGTGTCGACGACGCGTCCGCGGTCGTCGCGGAGGGTGGCGGTGTCGCGCTCGTCCCAAATCTGGTGGCGGCGGTTCTGGTAGAGGTCGTGGTGGGTGTCGCGTCCGTTGCCGGTGTGGACCTTGACGCTGGAGCGGCCGTCGAGGCGGAAGCCGTGGAAGCGGTAACGGTTCCCCTGCTTGTCGGTGAGGGTGAAGCCGCGCAGGTCGACCGAGTGCCGGCCGGTGTTCTTGACCTCGATCCATTCGCGGTTCAGGGCGCGGTTGTCGCGGCCGTGGCTGTCGTTCTGGACGTCGCCGATGACGATCGAGGAGTGCGGGCCACGGTGGCCGCGCCGGTCGTCGTCGTGGGCGGCGGCGGGGATGGCGGCCGCGCCGACCAGGGCGCCGGCGGCCAGCACCGCGGCGAGAAGACGGCGGGTGGCGGGAGAAGCAGACATGGAGACGACTCCTTCGAAAAGTCAGCCCGGTCCGGCCTCGTACAGGCCGGACGGACTCCGTGCGGTTCCCGGCGACCTGCCGGGGAGCCACACACTGGCTTCACTCACCGCCAAACACCCCAACCCGGGACCTGTGTTACCTAATACGGACATGTCCGTAACTCTCACTTGTAAGAGACACCCGTCAACCCCCCATTGACGGGCGCCCGTACGAGGGATCGAGACGGCCCGTGCGGCATCGGGGCCGGGGCCTTCCGCCCAAGCAAGCCGGCCACTCACGCCGCCCTGCGAGCGGTGCGCCGAATGGATTAAGGCCTCTGTAACAAGCACTTCTGCCATTTCTTCGCACGCCGGTACGCCATTCCGTTCTGACGTACGGGTACGACCCCGGCGAATGCCCGGAGGACGCGGCAACAGCGAGACGGGCCACTGCCGGGGAGCGCTACGCGATACTCGTCCCATGGAGTGGTTCGAGCAGGTCCGGGCAGCGGAACAGCTCGGCGATTGGGATACGGCCATCGCACTGGTCAGCGTCCGCGCCGAGTGCTACTCCACCGATTCCCACGCGCACGACAACCATCTGTGGCACATGCGGTTGCTCGTCTGTGCGGAGCGGTTCCCGGAACTCACGGAACTCGCACTCACGGACGTCCACGCGCGCCGCAGACTCAACAGATCGCTTCACGAACGGAAGATGGACGCCGCGCTGCGCCACCGTGCTCAGGACGGCGACAGTGGCGCCCTGTATCGCCTTGTCAGGTTGTTGTGCGAGACGGGTCGGGTCCAGGAGGCCTCTCGAGCGGTCCAGGATCTCGGCCCAGAGGATGCGTACGCGCAACAGCTCGTGGCCGGCTATCGAACGTCCTCGAGCGGGGCGCGGTAACGCTCTGCACCTGCGGCCCTGACCCGTCTCGTTCGAATCCCTTCCGCTCCCGGCAAGGCCGGTCGCAATGCCGTTCTGTGAACTCCCGACCGGTGCGGGCTACCAGAGCAAGATCTTTTGAAGTTCTTCTCTCCGGCCCCGTCCAAATCGGGTTCTGTTTGCCTCACCTGCTGCGACCGACCCACACGGGGCGGTCGTGAGGAGAACCGAGATGACGAACCTGACACCCCTGGCTACGCCCTGCCTGAACTGCGCCGCCCCCGTCGACCTGCTGGATTCTCAGGCCCGTGCCGGAGACGGCACGGCGGAGTACCTCGACCCGTCACGCTGGTGCGGCCGGTGCATGCGGTACCTGGACGACTGGGACCGGTTCTTCCTGCTCTACCAGCCACGGGTGCGCAACTACTGCCTGGACAGGCTCGAGGGACTCCTGCCGGACAACGAGGACTTCCGGCAGGTCGCGGAGGACATCGCTCAGGAGACGATGATCACTGCGCACCGGTGCTTCCGGCGCTGGGACCGCCCGGAGCGGGCGATCTGGCGCACGGCCCGCAACAAGGTCTACAAGAAGTGCGCGGCCTACCGCATCGTGACCACGGACGGCTTCACCATCACGATCAGGCACGCCTCCCCCGTCCTCCTTGAGGACTTCGGCCACGGCGCGACCGCGGACCCGGCCCAGGCGCTCATCGACAAGGTCGTCCTGTACTCCGCGCTCTCCCGGCTGCCCGTCCGGCAGCAGGAGGCCCTTGTCGTCCACAAGGCCTTCCAGGTCCCGGCGGCAGCAGCCGGCGACCTGCTGGAGCGGCCGGGATCGACGGTCAAGACGCAGGCACAGCGCGCACTCGAGGTTCTGCGCGAAGCCGCCGCGAAGGGAGCGCTCGTCATCCTGCCGGGCGGAGCCCTCGTGGGGCTGTACAAGGTGCTGGAACACGTCCCCTTCGACACGGTCTCGAACAGCGCCATCGACTTGCTCACCCAGCCCCAGGTGTACCCGGTGATGGTCGCCCTCGCGGCCAAGAAGGGAGTTCCCTACCTCCGTGACCTGTACCGCACCCACCTCGGTGACCGGTCCCGCACCCCCGGACTCACCCCCCGGCGCGACCACGCGTCCGACAAGCACCGGCACCGCGGCGAGCTCTGACACCTCCGAGCCCGCGGCTGTTCCACCCCGGTGCTCCCGCGCCTCAGCCTCCTCTGCCTCGGGTCCGGTCCCGAAGTCGACTTCGATGTCAGGCGGTCAGTTCTCGCGGGCCTCCGGGTGTGGGGGTGAGTTCGTGGCGGATGAACCACTCGGTGGCCAGGATCCTTTCCCGGGCCCTGGCCGGGAGCCCGGACAGCAGGCCGGGGAGGGAGCGGGCCCGGGCCGCTTCGGACTGGTGCGCATGGATGGCGGCCCACTTCTGTGCGATCCAGGGGCGGACATCGATGGTCGCGGTGATCATGTCGTCGGGGACGGTGCGCAGACGCTTGCCCACGCCCGCGACCAGGTCGCCCAGGTCGCGGGCTCCCGAGTGGGGGTGTGCGGAAAGGCAGAGGGCGCTCGGTTGCCATGGAGGGCCGGCTTGCGGGTAGAGGTCCTCGAGCCCGGCGGCATGTACGGCCAGGAGGACGACCTGGTGGGTTCGGATGTGATCGGGGTGGCCGGAGGATCCGTAGGCGTCGTGGGTGAGCACGATGTCCGGGTGGAAGGCGCGCAGGTGGGCGACGACGCGTTCGACGGCCTCGTCGAGCGGGGCGTCGCAGAGCCGCGGTTGGCCGGGCGCCGAGGACGGAATCCGGTGATCGGCGTAGCCGAGCATGCGGGGTTCCCCGGCCCCGAGGATGCGCAGGGCTTCGGCGAGTTCGCCGGCGCGGTGGCTGTCGGGGGACCAGGTGGCGGTAACGACGGCTGTGTGGGCGCCGGCTGCGGCATGCTGGGCCAGGACTCCGCCGGCCGCCAGGGATTCGTCGTCGGGGTGGGCGAAGACGCCCATCAGGCTCGGCACGGTCACGGGTTCTCCAGGGAGATGAGAGGAGGCCTTCCGTGGGCACGGCCGGCGTGTCGTTCAAGGCGGTGGGCCCGCGCGGCCCCGCTCGTGGCCTCATAGGCACGCACGGGCGGCAGGCTCCTGATGATGCCGGGCCACACGGCGTTCAGGGCCAGGGCAGTTGGGGTGAAAACGGGTCCCAGGCAGGCCAGGGAGTGGGGGTCGTGCCACTCCCAGCGTTCGAACAACATCGGCTCCCGGTTGGCCGGCTCTCCGCTCCAGGCGGCGATGCGGACGACCGCGGTCAGACGGGGCAGGCCCTGGGCGTCGTCCAGGAGCACGCTCAGCAGATGCGCGTCTGACTCCGCGGCGAGGAGGCCGGTCTCCTCGGCGAGTTCGCGTACGGCCGCGGCCTCGAATCCCTCGCCGGCGGCGTTCTTCCCTCCGGGCAGCTCCCACATCCCGCGGGTGGAGCGGCCCAGCAGAACACGGCCCGCAGGGTCGGTGACCATCGCGTACGCGCCGGTCAGCGCGTGCCCGGTGGTGGGGCCCTTCTCCGCGGCCGTGGTGTGCGCGTGGCAGGGCCCGCGCAGGACCAGCATCGCCAGCTCATCGGCAGGCAACCGCCCGGCATGCTCCCAGCCGGAGGTGAGCACGCCGATCTCCGCCTCGTCGAGCGCGATGTCGCGTCGCTCCTCCGGGGTGTTCTCCTTCAGCGGCGTGATCACCACGACCGTGCCACCGGGCCGCAGCCGCTCGCCGAGCCCGTGGAGGATCCTGGTGCGGTCCCGCAGGAAGGGATAGACCAGCCTCAGGGTGATCACGTCGTAGCCCTCGTCGCTCAGCCCGGCAGCATCGCCCGTCTCGATATCCAGCTCCAGCCACCGCACGCGGCCGGCTCCCGCGTGCTCGGCGCGCGCTCGGTCGACGGCGCTCGCGGCGTAGTCCACGGCGTCCACCTGATAGCCGAGGCCGGCCAGGAACACGGCGAGTTCCCCGGTCCCGCACCCCAGTTCCAGGGCCCGCCCGCCCTCCGGGGCGGGGACGTGCTCCGTGAGCAGGGCCCGTTCCCTCTCCCTGAGCGGCCGGAAGCCCTTCCCAGCGGCGTAGTGCTCGTGCCATTCGTCCTGCCTGACATACCCCAAGTGAGCTACTCCTCCGTGTGGTGGTGAAGGGTTCAAGGACGCCGGTCTTCGCGGAGATGCGCCAGGCCGACTTCCAGCCACCGGGCGCCTGCGTACCCCGCGCTGCGCCGCACCACCTCAGCCCCAGCCCATCTCGGTGTAGAGGCGCCCGGCCTGGATCCCTTCGATCGCGGCCTTCGTGTAGGGGACGATCGGCTCGGGCAGGGCGTGCGGGCTCCACCAACCCCAGGACAGGCACTTGTCCGGCTCCCGCACCCGCGGGGTACCGCTCCACCGCCGCGCCCGGAACACGAGCTGCAGCCTGGGACGGGTGCCGGGCTCGTCGATCACATGGACGAGGTGCGCGAGCACGAGGTCGCCCGGGTCGATCCTCAGCCCGGCTTCCTCCCACGCCTCCCTGACCAGACCGGCGCTCGCTGCCTCCTGCTCGCAGTGGCCCGCCAGATAGTGGTGCGTGTCGCCTGCGTACGCGGAGTCGGGGTGGCGCCTCCCCAGGAGGACCCGTCCCTCCGGGTCTTCCAGATGCAGATGGACCCCGACGACGTTCAAAACAGCGCTCATGCCCCGCCTCCCGCGACCGCGCCACCGCGCCGTGTTCCGCCGTTGTCCGGCGGCGTCGCGGGTACCACCTCGTCCGGGCGGCTGTCGGCCGGGGCAGGCAGGGGCGCGGCGGGGGCGGGAGCGGGCATGGACCGCAGCGTGCGGACGGGAGAGAAGTACAAGACTGTGCAGGGGACGACCAGAGCGAGCGCGCCGACCGCGAGGGCGGTCCGTACGCCGAACCGGCTTCCGATCCCACCGGCGATGACGGCCGCCAGCGGGCGGGAACCGGCGGTCAGCCACGTGGAGACCGCCTGCATACGGGCCTGCATGCCGGCGGCCGCGACACATTGACGAATGGAACGCTGCGTCGTGCCGGCCATGCCCGCGCAGCACAGCTGCACGAAGAGCGCGACCGCGACGGCGATCTGCCATCCGAAGCCGCGGCGGGCGAGGAGCAGCGGAAGCTGGACCGCGGGCGTGACCATCAGGGCCGCGAGCATCATCGGGCCGGGACCGTACCGTCGCGTCATGGCCGGTGCGAGCAGGGACCCCGCGGCGGCGCCGAGCGCGCCCAGACCCATCACCGCGCCGAAGGCGCCCGCCGGCATGGCCAGTTCGCGCAGCAGGTACAGCGCCCACAGGGTATTGAGCAGGCCGAGGCCGAGCGAGGTAGTGGCGTTGACCAAGGTCAGCGTGCGCAGGGTGACGTCAGCGAAGACGTAGTGCATGCCCTCGCGGATCTCCTCGCTCAGGCAGCCGGTCCTGTGATCCGCAACGAGAACCTCGGAGACCTCGTCCTTCTTGATCCGGGCGGTGCACCAGGCACTGATCAGGTACGAGAGCACGTCCACGAGCAGGGCCCGGGCTGTCCCGACCAGACCGGCGAGCGCCGCCCCGAGCTGTGTGCCGCACACTGCGGCGATGGCGAAGAGCGCCCCGATGCGGCTGTTGCCCTTCTGGATCAGGGAACGGTCCACCAGCGCCGGCACGATGCTGATCGCCGCGGCGTCGTGCATCATCGTCGCTGTCGCGTTCACCACGGCGACGACCATGAGCTGGCCCATGGTCAACGCTCCTGAAGCGGCGCCGAGCGGCAGGGACAGCACCGCGCAGGCGCTCACCAGGTCACCGCAGATCATCACCATCCGCTTGGGCCTGCGCTCGGCGATCACCCCCGCGTACAAGGCGAACAGCAGCGGGGGCAACTGACCGACCACAGCCAGCAGCGCCACCTGGCCGGTGGAGGCCTCCAGCTCGATCACCGCCAGGAGCGGGATGACCACGATGCTCAGGGACGATCCCGCGACCGATGCCGCCTCACCTGCGAGGTACAGGCGGAACGCACGGCGGCGCCACAGCGACGACACCTCCGCTGCCGGCTCCTGTGATGAAGACCGGGCGTCAGGCAGCGTGTTCACGCAGGCCCTCCGGTCCGCGTTGCTCCCGGCAGGTCCGAGGGGAACGCGGCGGTGCTGTAGAGGGTGCCCGCGACGTACTGGTCGAGGACGGCATGGGCCAGGGGATGGCAGTCGGCCGGCAGACCGCCGGGATCCGCCCACACCACCTCGCTGTGCAGACCGGGCGCGGCGTTCCGTGGCTCCCCCGCCCAGCGCTGTGCGGTGAAGATGGCGCACAGCCGGCCCGCGCCCGACTCGCATCGGTGATGCAGCAGGCCCGCGAACTCGATGTCCTGCGACTCCACACGGATGCCGAGGCTCTGGAGGGCCTCACGGCGCACCGCCGTGTCCAGCCATTCCGCTGCCTCCAGCCGCCCCCCGACGAGGGCCAGCCGGCCCCGGTCGACGCCGGAGGCGTGACGCACCAGAGCCGTCCTGCCGTCGGGGCGAAGCGCAACCAGGACGACGCTGGTGAGGGGCCGGTAACCAGGTCCGCGGAGAACAGGTTCCGAGGCGTTCTGTTCGACTGGGACCGGGGTTGTGCGGGGGGTGAGCGTTGTCGGCAAAGGTCCTCCCAGGACGCCGGAACCGAGCAGTGCTCGAACAACCCGCCACCCCTGGGTGCCGTAACGGCCCCGGGAGGGCGAAAACTTCGAACGTGATTGCGGGATCGTTGTCCAAGCCAGTCCCCTCGGGCATGGGCACGTTTGAACTCACACGTTCGAGTGGCCGCGGCGGCGCAGCACCCCATCAGGGACTTGCGCGGCCCCTCGGACAGCAGTTGGCCGGCTCCCGCCGGGAGGGGAACGGGCGCTGGCCCGTGCCGCCGGACGCGGAGCAGACGTCAGCGGGTAACAGTTCCACCGGACCCAGTGAGTACCGTCTGTTCATGCGCAGCATCGGGCTGGAACAGCAGCGGGGCCATGTGCTCCTCATAGCGGGGGACATCGCCGTGAGGCGCCGAGGTGTCCAGGTGGCGCCGAGCGCCAACTTGGCCGCGATGGGCGTCGTGCCGGTGTCAGCGGTGCTGAACAGCGATGTCGCCTGTGACACGACGTACCTGGACGGGGCACGGGATCCGAACACGGTGCTGACGCGCCTGCGGGCGGCGGCGGCAACGCCGGGTCCGCTGCTGGTCTACCTCACGGGCCGGCTGACGGCCGACCGGCGGGGCAGCCGCATGCATCTGGCGCTCGCGGGGACGACGGCCGCCACGGTGCGCTACACGGCGCTGCCCTGGGAGTGGCTGGGGGCGGAGCTGCGTGACCGTCCGGCCGGGCTGACCACGGTGCTGCTCGATCTCGTGGCGGACAAGGCGGCGTGGCCGCTGCTCCAGGAGTACGGCAGCCTGCCCGCCTCCCCGTCCGCGGAGGTGTACGGCGTCGTCTGCCCGCCCGGATGGAACGGCCTGGGCCCGGTCGTGAGCAGCTACACCCGGGCCTGGATCGACCAGCTCCGGGCCAGCCCCACCCGGCCCACCAACCTGCAGCTGCATGCCCTCGCGGTGGGCGCGGCCAACCTGCCGCCCGGCGTCCTGGTCCTTCCCGGCGCCCGCGAGCTCAGCGGCGTAACGACCGCGCCCGGAGCGGCTTCAGGCGTGTCCGCGCGGTCGGCGCCCGGGCACAGCAGCCCCGGCGCCGAACCGACCCAACCCGTCCCTCTTCCGGGTGATGAACTCCAGCGCGGACAGCCGCAGCCGCAGCACACCCCACCCACCGCCCCGATCGACGATCCGCGACCGCACATCCACGCCCTGGCCACCGCAGGCCGGCACTCCGAGGCAGCGATGCTCGCGCAGGCGTGGGAGCAGTACGTCCATCAGACGCACGGTTCCTCGTCGACCGAGGCGCTGCACTGGGTGGAGATCCGGGCCGACCTCGCCCGGATGGCGGGCGACTTCCGGCTCGCGACCCAGCTGTGGTCCAGCGCGGCCCGCACCCGTCTGGGCTGCCACGCCCCGGACGCCGCCGAGGTGCATGCCGCAGCCGCCGGCGCCCTCTACTGCTGGACCCAGCTCAAGGACCCGGACGCGGCCCTCGACACGGGGCCCGACCTCATCCGCCTCCTGCGCGTACTGCCGGCCCTCGATCCCCGGCACCTGCAGCTCGCCCAGCACCGCCTGGAGTTCCTGCACCGCGCACCGAGCCGGCACTGAACGCCGTGCCACGCATCCGGACGTCAGGCCTCGTCGCCGTCGTCGTGCAGGCGCCGGTCGAGGTCGCTCACCCACCGCTGGGCCCAGGCGCGCAGCTCGGCCGTGTCGTCCTCGGTGAGGCCGTAGGCGGCGAATTCTTCGTCGTCGGCCCAGTCCGCGCCGGAGAGGCGGTCGCGGAGGTCGTGGAGACGGAACTCGTCGCGGCCATGTCGCCTGCCGAGGCGCTCCAGCTCGTTGGTGGTGCGGTGGCGTGAGGCCGCGTGTACGTCGATGAGGTCGCGTACGGCGCCGCGGTCGGCCAGGGCGCGGACCTTGGTGCCGATGACGGAGTCGAAGGCGAGGACCGGCCCATACTCGGTCTGGGCGGGGGGCGTCCAGAAGTGTTCCTTGAGGATGTCCACCTCGCACTCCTCGCCGGTGTCGGGGTCGGCGGCCATCAGGCGGGCCGACAGCGCGTCCACGTCGATCACGCGGACCTGCCAGCCCCGTGTGGCCAGGCCCTGCTCCAGGCTCGTGACGATCTCCGCCATCGGAGCCGGGTTCTCGGTGGCGACGTCGAGGTCCTGGCTGAGCCGCTCGACGAGGCCGTGGGCCTGGACGGCGTACCCACCCGTGATCACTAGTGGGTACGGGGCGCCGATGTCGAGAACGGCGGCCAGCAGCCGCTGGTGCAGGTCGCTCAGCTTCACGCCGCGGCGGACCTCGCGCTCGCGAGCTCGGGGAACGCTTCCTCCCAGACCTGCCGCACATGCCTGCTGACCAGGGTGCGCAGGATCGGCCACTGGGCCAGGAGGAGGTCGCGGTTCAGCAGGGTCACGAGGTCTTCGTGCTGCCCTTCTGCCAGGACGGTGCGGTACAGGCCCATGCGAAGGCGCGGGCGGTCCAGGTCGTAGGCCCGCAGTCCGGACCAGGCCACGTGCAGTGGCAGCTCGACCACGCCGTTCCGCGGACCTGCGAGTTTCTCCAGCGAGGCGGGCAGCCGGCCCGCGTACCGGGCGTGCAGTACCTCGGCGGCCGAAGGCGCCGCGCTGCTGGAGGAGAGCGTGACCATGGACCCGATTATCCCGCGTCCCGCCCGTCTCCGGTACCGCAGACGCGGTACACCGCCCCGTCGGCTACACCACGAGTCCCGCCTGTGGCTTATCCGGCCTACGCGAGGCACAGTTGCCGAGTTCCTCGCGCTCGGTGCGGCGCCTTGAGGACTTGAGGAGGAGGGCGGCGGCTCGGGGTCCGGTGCGTGGTTCAGAGTGCCTGGAGCTGGGTGAGCAGTTGCAGGGTGTCGGAGTTGAGCCAGTACTCGACGAACTTGCCGTCTCGCATGCGGAGGGTGTCGGTGCCGGTGAAGGTGACCCGGGTCCCGGGCTCGGCCCTGGCGCCGGGGAAGCCGCCGGCGTAGGTGCCGGTTGCCGTCCAGCGGACGGACGCGTAGCGGCCGTCGACCAGCGGGTCGACCTGCAGGGTGAAGCGCAGGTCAGGGAAGGCCGCGCGGGTCTGGCCGATCCAGGCGACCAGGCCGTCGACGCCTCTGATGGAGCTGCCGTCTCCGCCGTCCAGGAGTGCGGCGTGGACCCGGAAGTCGGGAGAGATGATGCCCGGCGCCCGGGCGGAATCGCCGTTCCAGAGGTCGAGCCATGCGTCGAGCATCGCCTTCGGCTTCTTCGCACCCTCGCGGTGGTCTTGGGCGGCGACCGTCCGATCGGCCGCGGTGGTCGGCGAGGTGTGCGCGACGGCACTCGTGGACGTGAGGGCCAGGGCGGCGATCGCGGCGGGGATGAGCAGCCGTGCGCGGTAGCGACGGGTGGTGTGGGTGGCGGTCATGGCATTGCCTCGCGTTTCCGGTAGGGGGAGGGGGAGGAGGAGGGGGAAGGAAGGGAGCGTGCGAGCAGTGGCGACGGGCGGGTGCGCTACGGGTTCAGCACGACCTTTCCGGCGACGGTGCCGGACTCGGCGAGCCGCATGGCGTCGGCGATGCGGGCGAGGGGGAGCTCTGCGGCGATCTGGGCAGTGATGTCGCCGCGCTTGAGGGCCGCGAAGACCTGGGTGAGGTCGGCGCTCAACCGGGTCCGGAACCGGTTCTTGGCGTAGGCGCGGCCGGCCCAGACGTTGAAGAAATAGGCGCGGCGGCGGTTGGGCAGCGTGTTCCACAGCCACACCCGGCCGAGCAGCTTCAGCACGGGCCACGAACCCGAGCCCTCGTCGTCCCGGGTGGAGGCGCTGCCGTACGAGACGAGCGTGCCGCCGGGTGCGAGCAGGTGCCACGAGTCGACCGCGCTTCGGCCGCCGACGTGGTCGAAGACGGCGTCCACGCCGCCGGGGGCGAGCTCGCGGACGCGCTGGGGGACGTCTTCGGTGCGGTAGTCGACGGGGATCACGCCCTTGGCCCGCAGAGCGGCGTGGTGGCGGGCGGAGGCGGTGCCGATCACCTTCGCGCCGGCGGCGAGGGCGAGCTGGACGAGGACCGTGCCGACGCCGCCGTTGGCGCCGTGCACCAGGACGGTCTGGTCGGCCTTGACGTGGGCCTTGCGGTGCAGCATCTGCCAGGCGGTGATCCCGTTGACCACCACGGTCTCCGCCTCGGCCGCGCCGACCCCCTCGGGCACCGGTACGACATCGGCGGCGTCGACGACGACGTGGCTGGCCCAGCCGCCGACCTTGACCAGCGCGGCCACCCGCATGCCGGCCAGGCCGGGCTCGACGCCGTCGCCCGTCGTCAGGATCGTGCCGACCACGTCGTAACCGGGCACGAAGGGGAACGCCGGCTGGTCGTAGTAGCGGCCGCGCCGCATCTGCTGCTCGGCGAAGGAGACGCCGGTGGCCTCCATCCGGATCACGACCTGGCCCGTGCCCGGGACGGGGACGGCTCCGTGCCGGATCTCCAGGCCCTCGGGCTCGACCTTGCCCGGCAGGACGATCTCGACGAGTTCCTCGGTGTTCATGTTCATGGCGACCTCCGGTGCGGCTGCGATCTGCGTTCGCTAGATGGTTTCTCGTTCGTTAGAAGTTGTAACTCTTTTCGCAGGGCGCCGTCAAGAGGGGCCGTGATAGGTTCTAACTAAATCTTGAACATGTATCCGAATGAGTGTTGAGGACGGTGGCAGGCCATGGCGGAGACCGGCACGACGACCCCGCGTGAGCGCTACCGCGTCCAGGTGCGCGCGGAGGTCAAGGAACGGGCGTGGGAGCAGATCGCCACGGCAGGGGCGACCGCGCTCTCCCTCAACGCGATCGCCAAACAGATGGGCATGAGCGGGCCCGCGCTCTACCGGTACTTCGCCAGCCGCGACGACCTGATCACCGAGCTGATCAGGGACGCGTACCGCAGCCTGGCCGATACCTTCCGCGCGGCCGCCGGGTCCGGTGACGAATCCGGTGCCGACACCGACCTGGCCGCACTGGCGCACGCCCTGCGCGGCTGGGCACTGGAGGACCCGCAGCGGTACTTCCTCGTCTACGGCACCCCCGTCCCCGGCTACCAGGCACCCGACGACGTCACCGCGATCGCCTCCGAGATCATGGCGACCCTGCTCGATGCCTGCGCCGTACTGCCCTCGGACGGTCCCACCGCGCCCTTCGCCACGCACCTCGAAGGCCACCGGCAGTGGGCGCAGGGGCATCCGGCCCCAGCCGCCACCCTCCACCGGGCCCTGATCTTCTGGACCCGGCTACACGGTGTCCTCTCGCTGGAACTCGCGGGCCACTTCACCGGAATGGGCTTCGACCCCACCCAGCTATTCGCGGCCGAACTGGAAGACCTGCAGTCGGCGCACTGACCCCGACGCCCCCGACCGGGGCGACGGCCCTGCACAATGTGGGCGCCCAGCCTGGGATGAAGGTTCGACCTCCAGGTAGGCAGACCCAGCACAACAGCCCTGAAGGGGTCGAGCTGGGTGCTCACGTCCGGCTGTGGTCGGGCTGATTCTTGGCCGGCAGGACGGCCATGACCATGGGCGCCCGATTCGGGGGCCGCGTGATGCCTACGTCGTTGTTCGTCCACGGCGGGTGGATGTGTCTCCCACTCGAGTGACAGCGCGCGGCGCGACCTCGGGGCGGCGGTGGACGAGGCCGCTGGTCTGTCATCAGAGTCTGACCCCTCGCTGGTAGCCGTGAGGCTGAGACGACCGACGACATGCAGGGGGACGGTGCCACGCGGCGCGAATCCAGACCCGTCGGGCAGAGCCCCCCTGAGCCGAATGCCATCCCACGACGTGCCGGGCATCGTGCCCCGGGCGACTCTGGTCGCGCTGGGCACGGGAGGTGCGAGCCGGAGGAACGACGGCATGGATGTGAAGCAGGTCGGTGCACACACGCAGGAGATCCGGATCGCCACCGCGATGACGGGAGGTGTGAGCCTCGCGATCTGGATGGGCGGCGTCGCCCGTGAGCTGAACCTGCTCCAGCAAGCGGCCTGGCGGCGCTACCCGCGGCGCCTGCGCCAGGAGGCCCAGGAGACATTCGAGCCTGTGCTCGGCGTTGCGACGAGCTGCGACGGCAAGGTGAGAGACCTCTACGTCCGGCTCCTGTGCCTACTCGACCTCACGGTCAGCGTGGACATGCTCTCTGGCACGAGCGCCGGAGGAATCAACGGAGCTTTGCTCGGGCTGGCGCGTGCGAACTCCCTCGATCTGGGAGACCTGCGGAAGTTCTGGCTGAAGTCCGGCGCTTTCGACACCCTGCTGCGCGACCCGAAGGAGACCAAGCCTCCCTCTCTGCTGCAGGGCGACGGCGTGCTGTTCAAGGAACTGCTGGACGGGATCAGGAAGCTGAAGCCGGCGGATCTCCACTTCAGATCGCCTGCCCTGCCGCCCGAAGCCGAAGCGAAAACCAAGGTCTTCATCACCACCACGCTGCTCACCGGGGAAACGAGCCGGTTCACCGACAGCCTGGGGACGCTGGTCCAGGACGTGGACAGGCGAGGTCTGTTCATCTTCGACGAAACACACCTCACCAGCCCCGACCGCCACGACCTCGTGGCTCTCGCGGCGCGCTGCAGCGCCTCCTATCCCGGCGCATTCGAGCCCGCGTTCGTCCCCTTCGAAAAGGAGATCCCCGCCTCCGGTACCAAGGTCCTGCGCCACCCCGCGATGAAGGAGTACGCCAATATCACCCGTGATCACTGGGTGGCCGACGGAGGCCTCCTCGCGAACCGGCCGATTGGACCGCTGCTCCAGTCCATCTTCGACAGCCCGGCTGAACGCCAGGCCAGACGGGTACTCCTGTACGTCGTCCCCTCGCCGGGTGAAACACCAGACCCACGCGAGGTGCCTTCGGAGACTGAGTCCTTCGACGCTCCCTGGACCTTGGGAGAGGCACTCCTCAAGGACCTCGGCTCCGTTGTCGGCCAGAGCATCAGGGCTGACCTGACAGCGCTGCGGCGGCACAACGACCGGGTCGACTCGATCCGCGACACACGGCTGCGCCTAGCGGAAATCGGAGCGAGGCGCAGATTCATCGGCCCGCTGAGCACACGGGGGATGCTGACCGACTACCGCGCCCGCGAGGCCGTCTGGCTCGTCCGCCCTGTCATCGCCTCACTCATGCGGGCCGTCACAACGATGCCTAAGGCCCTCATGCCCGAGGCATGGCTTGGAGCTCTCGAAGCGGGGCGCAGCGCCGAGCAGGAATGCCGTGCTGCGGCTGCGGCAGCTGTCTCAAGGGGGTGGGTTCCTCCGATCGAGCCGCCCGCGTTCGGCAGGCCCGCCTTCGACGGTGCCAAGGCCACAGTCCTGACGATGCTGCGAGCGGCCTACATCTGCAGGCCGAACGACTGGACCGTACTGTCGGCTTTGACCCGCAAAACACACGAAGCCTTCGTCGCTTCGGCCCGGCCTGACACGGACCTTCTTGTCGAGGCGAAGCTCCGGTACCTCCGGGGGACGCCCTCAGGCGGATGGCCCAGTCTCCCCCAAGTAGCCGACGAAGTTGCCATGTCCTACGAAGTGCAACTGAGAGCACCGGCCAACCCCTCAGGCAGCTCCTTTGAGGTTGGCTGGGAGCAACTGGCCGGGATCGTTGGTGAACTGGCAGAGCTCATCGGTGACCTGGACACGCTCATCAGCGAGGGCGGCGGGCCACCACCGGTCACGGTGGACCCCTTCCTTCGGCCGACGGCAGCAGAGCGGCGGCAACGCGCCTCACATGCGCTCCATCACTACCTGAAGTTCCTCACCCAGAACCCCCGGACCGCCCAGTACCGTCTGCTCGACCTGCACATCGCCACGCGTTCCGTGCTCCCCGTCGGCGTAGATGTGGAACAGCCAGTCGAACTCATCCAGGTGAGCGCGGACACCCGTACCGTTCTCGCCCCTCAACATGTCAGAGCGGCCGACAAACTCACCGGACGCCAGTTCCACAACTTCGGGGCCTTCTACAAACCCTCGTGGCGGGCGAACGACTGGGCATGGGGCCGGCTGGACGGTGCCGGCTGGCTCGTTCACATGCTGCTCGATCCACGGCGAATCCTCGAGCTGGCAGAACGATCGCACGTTCCGCAAGGAGCCCGGTGCGACTGGTTCTACGAGGAGCTTCAGCAGAAGGTGCTCGACGGCATGCAGCCAGAAGGCTGGCCGGTGCAGCGGCCAGGCGAGCCCGAAATCCTCCTCACCGACGACGAGGTCCGAAAGGAGTTGAACTATCTCGACGACCCCGACGCAGCCGTACCGGCCGGCCTCCCCCTGACCTCGCTATGGGTGGCACTGCGCTGGCAGCAATGGATCGCAGCGAACGAACTACCGGTTGTCGCCGAACACATGCTCAGCACGCCCGCAACCCGTCACGATTCATGGGCCCGAGAGGTCCTCAGCGAGGCCGGGAGCCTGGACAGGGCCCTGGCCGCTGCGCACGCCGCCTCCTCCTCCGTCATGACCCGCAACTGGAGCCGACAACAGAGGAAACTGATCGACGACGCACCTGTCCCGGGGGCGGCCGTCACACTCCCGAATGCAGAGGCAGTGGCCGCGAAACTCGCCACCTGCCCGGTCCCAAACGAAACCTTCGCCCAGGAGCTGGGCCAGCCGCTCTTCACCCGCACAGTCACCAAGGCACTGGCCACGGCGACTGGTGCCCTCACCGGGGTGAAGGAACCGCCAGCGTCGGTCAAGCCCTTCTTCTCCTCAGCCCGCACGGCCACCATGGTGGGCTACCGGGCAGCCGGCCTCACCGGCGGATCACCTCTGTGGCTGACGATCGGCGCTTTGATCTGCTTCGGCGTGGCCGCCGGGCTCATGTCCATGGAGGACACTCTGTTGGGGCTCACCTCAGGCGTGCTCCTGGTGGTTGGATGCCTTCTCTTCGGTCTCGCGGCGTGGGGCGTGAGCCGCCGCCTGCTTCCGGCTGCCGGGGCCGTGCTCCTGGCCGCAGGGGTCTGGGCTGCCTCGACGGTCAAACGGGACGATCTGTTCGGGAAGGCCACCGACTCCGACGCCGAGAAGAACGTCGGCTGGGTCGGAGAGACAGTGCTGCCCTGGCTGCAGGCGTCACCATGGCGCCCCCTCATCGCCCTCGGCGGGGCAATCGCACTGAGCCTGGTGATCAGCGGTGCGGTCGTCAAGCTGGCCCGGATCGTACGCCGGGGCTGAGGAGGCCACGGCACTCGGCACGACAGCGGCTGAGGGACCGGCTGCGCTCCGCTTAGAAGCCGTTGCCATACCGATCACGGTGGGCGTGAGTTCGAGTGTGACTGCCCGGCCGGGTGATCTTTCGGAGGTCTGGGTATCAAGCCAAGGGTGATCGGCGAGCGAGGGGGCGGACTTCGAATGGGGGCAGCGGACGAGCAGGACCATCAGGACGGGGAAGGCTGGCTGACGAAGGCCGAAGTCCGGGAGATCTGGCCGCAGATCAGGCCGATCAGCATCACGGCCGTGGCGCGGGCCAACAGCGTACGTACCTCGGCTGCGCCCTCCCCGGACCTGACCCGCGAGCCGACCTACCACGCGGCCGACGTACTTCACGTGGCCGCGCGGATCGCCCGGGGTGAGGCCGATGCCGCGCCCTGGCAGCGCGCCGACTCCGACGCTGCACGCGACGACGCCACATCCGGCCCACCGGTTCGGCAGCCCGTCGGTTGGGGGCCCGAGAACGTGCCGGGGCTGATCCTGCTGGCCATCATCGTGGGGCTGATCCTCTGGGGCCTGACCTCTCCCGACAACCACGGCACAGTAACGGACTTCGTGCGCTGAGTGCGCTAACTAGCGGTTGCTCTATCGATCTTGGTGATCGTGAGTTCGAGTCTGCCGACTCGGTCGGGTGATCTCCTGGTCGGCAGGGCATGAAAGTGGGGCTTCCCGTACAGCTCGTGGGTGTCGAATCCAGTCGAGCAACAGGAGGCCCCGGGTGCCGCAGTTTCCCGTCTCCGTGACACTGCCGTCCAACTCCGCGCCCCTGTCGTGTGATTGCCTCGCTCACCGGTTCGGGAACGCCGGGGACCGGCCGCACAGGCGTCCGAGGTACCCCTCGGACATGACCGACGCGGAGTGGGTAGTCGTACGCGACGCGATGCCCGTGCCCGCCTGGCTTGAGGGAAGGGGCGGGCAGCCGGAGAGCTACTGCCACCGGCAGCTGGTCGACGCGGTGCGCCACCTGGTTGCGGGCGGCATTGCCTGGAGAGCGGTGCCTGCGGACTTCCCCGCATGGGACCGCGTCTACGCCTTCTTCCGGCGCTGGCGGGACAAGGGCCTGGTCGCCGAGTTCCACGACCGGCTACGCGACCGGGTCCGCGAAGCGTCGGGCCGCGATCCGGAGCCGACCGCCGGGATCACCGACGCGCAGTCGGCGAAAAGGGGCCGCGTCGGTGCCGGTTGCCAGCCGGGGGTTCGACGGTGGGAAGAAGGTGAACGGCCGCAAGAGGCACATCGTCGTGGACACCCTCGGGCTTCTGCTGGCCGTGATGGTCACCGCCGCATCCGTCACCGACCGCGAGGCCGGCCGGACGCTGCTGGAGCGACTGCGGATGCGGCACTGGCGCATCCCGCTGGTGTGGGCCGACGGCGGCTACACCGGACGCCTGGTCGACCTCGCCCGCGATGTCCTGCGGATCGCGCTGACAGTGGTCAGACGCATCGACGACGCCACGGGCTTCGTGGTGCTGCCGAAAAGGTGGCTGGTGGAACGGACGTTCCCATGGCTGATGCACTCACGCCGCCTGGTCCGCGACTACGAGACCCGCACCGACACCTCCGAGGCGATGATCCGGTGGTCGATGAGCATGGTCATGAGCCGCCGGCTCGCCCGGCGAGCACGCTGAACATCCCCGGACGTTCCTCGGCCATCCAGCCCCGCGCGGCCAGGCGCTTCACCTTCGACCGCACTCCCTCCACCTTCGCCGCGACCACCTCCAGACCCAAGGCCGCCGCGAGCTGCCGGCAGTCCATCTCCTCCCCGCTCCCCGCCAGGACCTCCACGAGCCGTTGGTAGTCCGGCGCCAGTGAGTCGAGAGCGAGCCCTTCCCTCCAGGCGGGAACCACCGAGCCGGGCACCGCCCCGGCGACCCGCGCAGGCCGTTCACCGGCCACCCCGGCCAGCGACGCCTCCTCGCCCACAGGAGGTTCTGCCAGGACTTCGGCCACCGCCTGACGGGCAATCACGAACCGCTCCCACGCGGCTTCCGCCTCGTGGAGCTCGGCCTGCAGGACCTCCACCCGCTGCCGAGCAGCCCGCTCGCGCTCCTCAAGCAGCACCATCACCGACGGCATCCGGCACCTCCACCGAAGAGACGACACGACACCCCGCCTCTGCCACCGAGGCGCCGTCACTACGCCTGACCAGCGGAAACGCACCCGCCACTATCGGAAAGACAACGGCTTCTTAGCGCCACTTGAAAAGGCACGGGTGATCAGGCCAGGAACCGGCGAGGCGGGGCCACACAGGAGCTTCGTACACGAGAAGGGGCTCTGTCTCCACTTCTGTGGAGCTGTGCCCGCGTCTGCCCGTGCTTGCGTCGGCCTGCGGCTGTTGTGGCCTCCTTGCCGGCCGGACAACCGATCGACCTCCGCGCGCTAAGGACGTGCAGATCTTTAACTGGTCTTTTTGACCTTGGTCTTGGCGGGGTCGGGAGCGAGGAACGTCGCGACGTCTGCTGGTGTGCGGAGGCGGGCGGTAGAGATGCTTACGGAGTAGCCGTGTGCTTCGAGGAGTGGGTGGACTTCCTGTTTCGCACGGCTGATGGTCATGGCGGTGACGCCGAAGAGCTGGCCGAGGAGGTCCATGGTGGCGAGTTTGCTCAGGTGGAGCACAGTTACCAGGATTCGGTCGGCCGGGGTGAGTTTGGCTTTGGCACCTGTGCCCGGGGCCACCAGGCGCTCGTGACCGCGACGCGTGCGGAGCACGTGCTCGCGTTGAACCTCCAGCTCGGGAGTCAGGGCGTCGATGAGCTCGCAGAGCTGTTGGCGGGTCATACCGGTCAGTTCAGGGTCCTGCAGTGAACGCCGTGTGAGGCCATGTGGCCTGTCCGCCGGGGCATGATCTGACGTGCTGTTGATCACCGTCGCGTCCAGCGGATGCTGGGGGTGGAGTTCCAGTCGCCGTGGAAGCGGTGGGGGGTGATCGGAAGGGCGGCGATCTGGTCGTCGCTGACCTGGATGCCGGTGGGGTAGGGGTTGGTGTCGAGTTCTGCGTGCACGGTCAGGCCGGTTTTGGTGGTGGTCGCGGCGATGCTCTCGACGATGACTTCGTGGCTGGTCAGGGGGCCTGCCACGAAGTCATTGTCCAGAGCATCGCCGCGACCAAGCGTTATCCGACCTGCTCAACCTGCACACCGGGACCGCAATAGCCTGGAACAAAATCGCGGGCAACACCCGCTCCGGTTAAACCGCCGAACTGTCCCGGCGACTCTCCGATACCTGACCGCACGACGCGGGCCAGCACCAACGACGCCAGCGCCAACGCTCGGGCCAGCGGGCACGCGCTATCGAGTCCCTCAGGTCAGGCCGGAACCCTGGAGCAGCTTGGTGACCGCCTCCAGCAGTGGGGCGCCGACAGCGCCCACAGCCTCCGCGATGCGCATGAGTCGTTCAGCGGCCGCGCGGACCCTGCCGGGGTTTTGGTCGTCGGTGCTGGCGGCCTGTTCGAGGTCCTCATGGGCCTGGGTCAGCTCTTGCCGCTGCTCTTCCGAGAGCAGGCCGGACAGTTCGGAGACGTGGCCGGACAGGTCACGAAGCTCTTCGCGGGTGATGGGCGTGATAGCGAAGTCTCGGTTATGCGCCTGGGCGTGAGGGCCAAATGCGCTTCCGTAAGCCCCACCGTGGACATTGTAGGTGTCGCCTGTGCTCATAGTGATGTGCCCTCCATGCTCGACGTGGATGTGCAGGCTCGGCTCGACCGGCACTGCATAGTCGTGGCCGATCGTCTTCTCGATGACGCGGTCGAGCGATCGGAGGAGGCCCAGGCTCTCGCGGCGCAGTTCCCTGCGTAGGTCGTCGATCACGTCCGGCGGGGCGAGCGACTCGATGCGCTGCGCTATGTCCAGCAGCGGGATCTGCTCGACACCCGCCCTGTGCTCGCGGTTGAGGATCTTCAGCCGCTCCGCAAGATAATCCCGCAGGCGCTGACGGTCCAGCGCCACGTCGCCCCGTCGCCACGCCCGGATCGCGGCGCGCAGCGACTCGCGCTCGGTGTGCAGCCGCCACAGGTTCCCCCGGACCTGCCGCGCGCGGTTGCCGTCACAATGCGGGAAGAACGTGACCCTCCAAGACGGCATCCGCTGACCCCCGAATTGCACTGGCCGGCAGCGGAAATGGACGCCGTCCCGCTGCATGGCGCTCGGCGGGAGCCCCTTGTCGGTGTGCCATTCGGTGAGAACCATCGGCGTGCCCGCCTCGACCAGGTCGTACCGCACCTCGCTGCCATGTCGAGTGGTGGTCTCGGCAAATCGCCGCGCCAACTGGCGGCTAACAGACCCGAGCGGCACCAGGCCGTCGTCCCGCCAGGGCAGCCCGACCGGGACAGACAGGTAGTCGAGGTCCGTGCGCCACGCGTACGTCCAGGTCTGATCGGGCCAGCGCGAAGTGAACGCGACATCGACCCGCGTCGACATCCGATCGCTGTACAGCCGCCGGTAACACGGGATCATCGTGATCGCGTGCTCTTCCCGCTGAGGTAGGAAACCTGGGCGGGTAGCTTGCCGGAAATGCGGCGCAGGGAACCGCAGCAGTCCGGCCGCATCACAAAAGGCGCGTTCCCCTGACCAGTCGCGGATCGCGCCCCCCGGCCGATCCCGCACCATGCCGGCCCCGCGCACGAACTCGGCACCCGCGATGGGGTCCGGCCAACTCGGCCTGCGCAACCGCCCGGTAGGTCCCTCGGCGAGCACGCGGAGGTCAGCGATCGGGAACTGGACGACGCCGAACTCACGGTAGATCCGCGAGAACCTCCTGCCGTTGGACACCTACCGCACGCTAGCACCGCCACCGATCGGCAGTGCCGCATTTGGGCATACGGCTCCCCTGGCCTAGCCAGATGGGAAGCCGTCCGCAGCCATCGCCTGATGGGAGCCCCATCAGGGACTAATGCGAGCACTAGCCACACTGCGGCTGTCTCAGGGGCGTCCGCAACGTCCAAGAGACCAGCATCATTGTGGCACGCCGACAACGGCGCGACGTGCCGCAACAGCGACCTTATGGCGCGCAGACCGCCCTGAGCCTGGACAGGCTCGCTCGACACGCCTCACCATCGGCGGTCGCTTTCGGCACGCTAAGGACGTCTGGTTTTTGAACCTCGCCCCACGTGGCCACGACCATGCCTGGTCCGCCCGCCCCCGCCCCCCTTTGGGGTTTCGCAGCCCGTCAGGGCCGGGCTTTGGAGATGAAGGCGCGCAGCTTCGCGTGCTGCAACTGCGGGATCCAGGCCGGGACGGCCCCGTAGTAGGTGGCGAGCACGCCACCGGTGCGTACGACCGTGACGGGCACAGTGTCATTCATCGCGATGTCCGGCACAGTCCAGTCGAAGGCGACCGCATCGTCCCCGGCCGCAGGCGCCGGTCGCTCCCCGACGCGGATGCGTGCTTCCTGGTCGCCGTAGTCCAGGGTGTACGCGACGAACGTGCCGCACCGTGGCAGGGCCTTCTTGAGTGAGTCCATCACCGCCGACGCCTCCTGGACGGTGTAACTGGACAGCACGAGGCCGTGCAACTTCTTGAAGTCCCGCTTCCCCGACGTGTCGTTCAGCAGCGACATTCCGACCGAAACCCTCGCTGTCGGCCGGTGCAGCACGGGGTCCAGCTCGAAGTCGACCAGAGCCTGGCACGCCTCTGTGGGGGGGGGCATCCCCGCGTGCGCGGGGAGCAGCATCGAGGGTAATTGAATCCGAGCCTACCCCTGGGGTCATCCCCGCGTGTGCGGGGAGAAGGACATGACCACACATCCCGCGGCCCGGCCGTGGGGGTCATCTCCGCATGCGCGGGGAGCAGGCCGGGTTGGACCTGTCCGACCCGGCGGCGGCGGGGTCATCCCCGCATGCGCGGGGAGCAGACTGGCTGACCTGGCACTCTACGACTGCCACAAGCCGTTTTGCAGCACTTCCTCAGAATCCGGCAATCCGAACACTGAGACCGCTCTGCATCATCCCTCGTGCGCAGGGAGCAGCATCACCACATCCCTTCATGGAGCCCCAGTGTGGGGTCATCCGCGCATTGCGCCAGGAGCAGCCGGCGACGATCGCAACGCCGACGGCCAAGCAGGGTTCATCCCCGCGCACGCGGGGATGAACCCACCGTCATGCTGCTGCGCGACGCATAGCATCGGGTCACGGCTGACCTGGTCGTTCCTGAGGTGGGGGAAACCAACCTCGCGATTGCTGCCCGGGACGCCGGCGCCCACTCTGCCACTTCGCTCACCACCCCGGCCCGGACGGACTGCCTCACCTCTGCGGCCGACGCGGGCGGACGTGTCGGAAAGTCCGGCAAAGAGAGCGGATCTGCGTTGTACGGTCGTTCGCGGGTCACATCGACGGACGGGGAGACCAGATGGCAACAGCATTCACTATCAACGGGGAGTACTTCCCGACGAAAAAGGCTGCGGAGCAGCGGATCCGAGGAATGATCAAGGCTTACCGCTTCGGCTCCCAGGTCAGCGCCCAAGACGACGAGTTCCTGCGGGACCTGATCACTCGACATCCCGACCACGAGGACAAGGCGGGGACGGGAGTCGCCGGCTTCCGAGTAGATCGCTCCGAGTTCGGGAACCGGTGTTTGATGGTGCTCAGGACCGACGGAACCGAGATCGACATCTCCTGGCCGGAATGCCTCAAGCCGACGAGCCATGCTCAGCAGGTACGTGGCTGCCTGCGGCGAGCGATATCCGATCAAGTCATCGCCAAGCGAGACGAAGCCTTTGCTGCCGGACCCGTGGTGTGCGAGGTAACGAACCTGGTGATGCTTACGCCGGATGAAGCTGACGTGGACCACGCGGCACCAAAGTTCAAGGAGCTGGCGGAGACATTCATCCTGCAGCGTGGTGGCTTGGAAGCCTTCGTGATTGCTCCGGACCGCGCGAGTGGGATGTCTTACGCGGAGCTGCAGGACGACGTCCTGGTGGCAGCCTGGCAGCAGTACCATCGCGAACACGCCACACTGCGGGTGATCACCAAGCATGCGAACCGGTCGGTCCTGCAACGCAAGGGCCAAGGTGCGGTCTGAAGCGGCAGCGTCGGCCTGTGCGTGTTCTCCCACGCGAGCGGAGGTCTTCCGGCGGAACATGCCTGGTTCTTCGTGCAGTTGACGTCTTCTTCGCGTGAGCGGAGGCGCTCTCCATCGGCGAACGAGCGGGTCGGCTTATCGTGGCCGGTCCGAGGTTGAAGCCAGGTTGCGTGCCCCGTAGGCGTGGGGAGCGGACTCGATACCAGTTGCTTTACTAGTGTGCTCCGCTGCAGAGGAGAATCCCTCCCAGGCAGGTGATGCGGAACGCGCCTTTTGCCTGGACGGTCTCTTCAACTCGTTCTCGGGCACGCGCGATCGTCTCCTTGAAGGGGACGCCCATTTTGTCGGCCCATGCCTCGTACGAAGCCAGGTGGGCGACCACGGGCTCCGGGTCGGTCACCTCGACTACTCCGGGAAGAGGAATCGTCCGTACGTCCTCAAAGACGGCGCCGAGGATTGTCGGGGCGTCCTCCAGGGTGAAGCGGGCGGAGAGCTGGACGCGTGCTGGGCCCTCGGGAATGCCGAGGACGTCGCCAGCGGCTCGTCGCCAGAGGTCTTCCAGTTCGCGCTTGTCGGTACGGCTGTTGGTGGACGCGATTGCGATGCCGCCCTTGGCTAGTACTCGGCCTAGCTCTCGGACGGCGCGTGCCTGGTCCTCCACGTGGTACAGCATGTGCATGGCGAGGACGGCGCCCAGGGCCCTGTCCACGATGGGGAGCTGCTGGACGTCCGCGGCCACGGCACCGGCGATGCCTGCCAGGATCCCGGGGGAGACATCCATGGGGAGGACAGTCAGGTCCGGCCGCTGGGTGCGTATCCGCTGCACGAACTTGCCGTTTCCGCAGCCCACGTCAGCTACCGCGCCGCGTACGCGGGCCAGCTCTTCCACGACGAGGCCGGGCAAGTCGTGCCGCGGGGTCTGCCACTGGTAGAGGGACTGGCGGGCTGCCAGGTGCCGGCCGGTGCCGTACGCCTGGGTGGAGAGGAGGTGCCGGTCGGTGACCGAGGGCTCGTTCGAGGGCTGGGTGCTCATCGCGGCTCCGTGGGTGTGCTGACGATCGTCGGCCGGGAGGTGACCTCGTGGATGTGTTCACGGAGATCGACTACCGGCCGCGAGTCACGGTACGGCCCGCTGGCGATGAGTGTGTCCAGTTTGCGGAGCCTGATGGTGATGCTCGCCGTGTACTGCTCCGCCCCGAGGACCGTGTCGAGTTCCGCACCGGCCACGTCCACCTGGCCGTTCGCGAGGTAGGCGGTGGCCAGGTCCAGGTGCGCGGCGTGCAGGTCGCCAGGGGAGCGGTCGTCTTCTGGCCCTGTCTGGTAGAGCTCCACCGCGCGGGTGGAGGCTGTGATCGACCGCTGGACCTGTTCGTCACCGCCAACGGCCAGCAGCGTGGTGCCTGTATAGGCCCATTGCTTGGCCTCGGGGAAGGCGAACACCCCTGGCAGCTCATCCAGGTCGGCGATGGCACGAGCCTCATGGGCAAGGGCGAGGGAGCGCAGCGCGCTGCGCCCGTCTCCGCCGGCCGCGAGGGCCCGAGCTTCCAGGCTCAGCAGTCGTGCCGTGATCGTCCCGGAGCCCGGGCCCCGGCCATCCTCGTATCCGGCCCTCGCAAGGTCTGCGGCCCGCCGGTAGTCCCCTGTCCAGTACGAGGCCAGTGACTGGAAGGAGCGGGCCCAGGCTCGCAGCCTCGGGTGTTCCGCGATCTCGGCGCACTGCACCACGGTCCGGGCATGGGTGGCAGCCGAGGGCTGGTGACCGAGGTCGAGGGAGACGTGCGCCGCGAGGCCGGAAAGCCATCCGGCGACGACGTACAGGTGCCGGGTCTGGTGTGGATGCTGGCGGCCCTCGACCAAGCGGAACACCTCGGTGCGCAGGGTGCGGATCTCAGGGATCAGCAGGGTCAGCGGCTGGCTGACGAAGTCCCTTGCGAGGCGTTCTAAATCGGCGTCGAGCTGCTCCAGGACCAGGGCGTTGACGTTGGTGGCGGCAGCGTGTCGAGCGAGCCGGGCCGATAGCTCTGCGTCCGCGATGATGCTGCGCGCATCGTCTGCGGGCGCTGGGGAAGTGCCGAGCGTGCGTGGTGTTCCTGAGTGTGGGGTCGCCCCCTTCGGGTGCAAACCCAGCACTGCCTCGTTGTCGACTTGGAACACCGCGCACAGAGCTGCCCGGTAGTCGCCGGAGGGCCAGGTGATCGCTCCGCGTTCCAGCCGGGAGATCCAGTTCGCATCGAGCCCGGGGTCGCGGCCGGTGGTCGCTCGGACTTGGGCGCAGACCTGCTCCGCTGCCTGTGCCTGAGTCCACCGGCGCTCGTTTCTGAACCTGCGCAGGGCCTCGTTCGCCATCATCCCGCCGTCCGCTGGTCGAGTCGGGCGCCCGGAATCCTAGCGGGATTCTGCCTAGTTCGTGCCTACAACGTGCCTACAGGAATGCCCTGTTAGGGGCCCTGGTGGCGGAGTTGACTGAACCCCTGCCCCCGC